>NZ_BAABDH010000102.1:0-50787 GCF_039539525.1 Hymenobacter algoricola
AAAACGCTTCCAAATCCAAGCCCGTCAACGCCCGCATTTGGCGGTCGTCTGTAATCGTATTCACATCTAGCATGCCCAAAAATACTATTTGGGAACAACTCTACCAGCTTCGCTAGTTAAAAAAGCCGGTCCGATTGCCAACAGCAGCGGAAATTTTCGGACAGTTTTTATTCGGGAACAAGTCTATTTCCTACACAGTGCTTCTACACTGCCTCTACACTGCCTCTAGACTTTACCTGCTGAAGCGCCGCAGGAGCCCCGGCATCCGGATTGGATGAAACCAAGGCCGCCCCGGCAATAGCCCCGGGCCGCCGGGCGGCGGGAGCCGGCTTCGAACCTAAAGCCGAGTACCTTTACCCTGGTTATCCTCCTTGCCATGCTGCTCTTCCCCGACCTGCCCGCTCTGCTCGGCGGCACCCTGCTTCAGCTGCCCGCCGCCCCGGCCCCCGTGCACCACCTGCTGCTCGACAGCCGCCGGGTGGGGCAGCCCGCCGGCTCGCTGTTTTTTGCCCTGCGCGGCCCCCAACACAACGGCCACCGCTACCTGCCCGAGCTGTATGCCAAGGGCGTGCGGCTGTTCGTAGTGGAAGCCGAGGCGGAAATACCCGGCGGTGTGGTGGCCTTTCCTGACGCGGGCTTCCTGCTCGTCGATAACAGCCTGGCCGCCCTGCAGGCCCTGGCCGCCCAGCACCGCCGGCAGTTCCGTATCCCGGTGTTCGGCATCACCGGATCGAATGGCAAAACCATCGTCAAGGAGTGGCTGGCCCAGCTGCTGAGTCCCGATGAGTTGGTGTGCAAAAGTCCGCGCAGCTTCAACTCCCAGGTGGGCGTGCCGCTGAGCGTGTGGGAGCTGAACGCGACCCACACGCTGGGCATCTTCGAGGCCGGCATTTCGGAGCGGGGTGAAATGGCCCGGCTGGCCCGCGTGATTCAGCCCACGCTGGGCCTCTTCACCACGCTGGGCACCGCCCACGACGCGGGCTTTGCCTCGCCCGAAGAGAAAGTAGGCGAGAAGCTGCAGCTGTTTGCCGACGTCGACACGCTCTTCTACTGCCTCGACCAGCCCGCCGTGCACGCCGCGGCCGAAAAGCTGCTGCCCGCCCACCGCCGCTTTACCTGGAGCCGGCAGCACCCGCCCGCCGCCAACGTGGCCGTGACGGTGCTCGAAGCCCTGGCCGACCGCACCCTGGTGCGCATCGGGCTCGACAAGCCCTTGCCGCAGGAGCATACCTTCACCATTCCTTTCGCCGATGAGCCCTCGGTGGAAAATGCCCTGCACTGCCTCACGGTGCTGCTGTGGCGGCAGGTGGCGGCCCCCGAAATCCAGCGCCGCCTCGACCGGCTCCAGCCCGTGGCCATGCGCCTGGAAATGAAGCAGGCCCTCAACGACTGCTACGTGCTCGACGACACCTACAACAACGACCTGGCCGGCCTCACCCTGGCCCTCGACGCCCTGGCCCGCCAGCCCCGCCGCGGCCGCCGCACCCTTATTTTGTCCGACGTGCTCGAATCCGGGCTGCCCGCCGCCGAGCTGTACGCCCGGGTGGCGGCGCTGCTGCCCGCCCACGGCGTGGAGCGCCTCGTCGGCATCGGCCCCGAAATCAGCCAGTTTGAAACAGCGTTTGGCGGGGCTGCCAAGGCGTTCTTCCCTACCACCGAAGCGTTCCTGGGCGAGTTCCGGGCCGACCAGTATCAGCACGAGACCATCCTGGTGAAAGGCGCCCGCCGCTACGGCTTCGAGCGAATCGTGACGGCCTTCCAGCAGAAAATCCACGGCACGGTGCTGGAGGTAAACCTCGACGCGCTGGTCCACAACCTGAACTACTACCGCGCCCGCCTCCAGCCCGGCACCCGGCTGATGGTGATGGTGAAGGCTTTTGCCTACGGCAGCGGCTCCTACGAAGTGGCCAACCTGCTTCAGTTTCACCGCGCCGACTACCTCGCCGTGGCCTACGCCGACGAGGGCGTGGACCTGCGCCAGCACGGCATCAGCCTGCCCATTATGGTCATGAACCCGTCGCCGGACTCCTTTCAGAAGCTGCGGCAGTACCACCTGGAGCCCGAAATCTACTCCTTCGAGCGGCTGCGCGACTACCTGCGCGCCGCCGGGGAGCAGCCCCTGCCCGCCATCCACCTCAAGCTCGACACCGGCATGCGCCGCCTGGGCTTTACCGAGGAAGACCTGCCCGAGCTCTGCGCGCTGCTGCGCGAAAACGCCGCCCACCTGCGCGTGGCCAGCGCTCTGACCCACCTGGCCGGCGCCGACGAAGCGCAGCACAACGACTTCAGCCGCCGCCAGCTGGCCGCTTTCCGGCGCATGACGCCGCTGCTGGAAGAAACCCTGGGCTACTCCATTCTCAAGCATGCGCTCAACTCGGCCGGTATCGTGCGCTTTCCCGAGGCGCACTACGATATGGTTCGTCTGGGCATTGGGCTCTACGGCGTGGAGGCCAGCGGCCAGCACCCCGCCGCGCTCCGGCCCGTGAGCAGCCTGCACACCACTATTTCCCAGGTCAAGACTCTGGCTCCCGGCGAAACCGTGGGCTACGGTCGCCGCGGCGTGGCCACAGACTACGAGCGGCGTATTGCCACGCTGGCCATTGGCTACGCCGACGGCTACGACCGGCGCTTCGGCAACGGCGGCGGCGAAGTCGTCATTCGCGGGCAGCGGGCTCCCATCGTCGGCAACGTGTGCATGGACATGTGCATGGCCGACGTAACCCACCTGCCCGCCGCCCGGGCCGGCGACCCGGTGGTAGTGTTCGGCGAAGCCGTGCCGCTGGTCGAGCTGGCGGGCCGCATCGGCACCATTCCCTACGAGCTGCTGACCAACGTGAGCGAGCGGGTGAAGCGGGTGTTTTTTGCGGAATAAGTAACGCCGCCGGCCGCCGCCGCCGGCTGGGGCAAGTTGCTGATGGCAAGGACGGTGAGTGATAAATGGGGCGATGAAACGGCCGGAGGCGGTAATATTATAATAAGAAATTATACTGTTCAGCTACCCGTGGGCGAAACGACGGAATAGGCGTATCTTTCGACAAAAGCAGCGGCGGCTTTCCGGTGGCTAGCCGCTTTTTGGCTGCTTTCTGCTCTGGTTACTTCCCGCTCATTGCAATATGAAAACGAAATTTCACGCCCTTATTCTACCGCTGCTGCTGGTGTTGCTGCTGCCTCTGGGCGCCACGGCGGCCAAGCTTGACGGCATCTGGAAAGGCCCGCTGAAAATGCCCGGCGGCGAGCTGGAAGTCATTTTCCGCCTGGTCAGCCTCGCCGACGGCTCCTACTTTGCCATGATGGACGTGCCCCTGCAGAAGGTGAGCCGCATGGCCGTAAAAGCGGAGCAGCGCGGCGACACAGTGACGCTGGCCGCCGCCGAAGCCGGCAGCCGCTTTACGGGGCAGCTGAGCGCTGATGGCAAGCAGATCATCGGCACCTGGCACCAGCCCGGCCTCGATGCTCCCCTCACGCTCACCTTCACCCCGGTGCCGGTAGCGCCGGCCAACGCCAAGGTGCGGCTCACCCCGCCCTACCGCGAAGAGGAAGTCAACTACACCAACGTGGCCGTAAACCAGCGCCTGAGCGGCATGCTGACCATTCCGGCCGGGCCGGGCCCCTTCCCGGCAGTGGTGCTGGTATCGGATGCCGGGGCGCACGACCGCGAAGGAACCGTGGGCGACTACCGCCTGCTGGGCAACCTGGCCGACTACCTGACCCGCCGCGGCATTGCCGTGCTGCGCTTTGATGACCGGGGTATTGCCGGCTCCGCCGGCGACTTCAGCCAGACCAAGATCGAAGATCTGATAACCGACGTGCAGGCCGGGATTAACTTCCTGCGGGCCCGCCCCGAAATTGATTTCTCCCACATTGGCCTGATCGGGCACGGCGAAGGCGGCAACGTAGCGTTGCTGACCGCAGCGCAGCCTTTGCCCCCCGCCTTCGTCGTGGCGCTGGCCGCGGCCGGGCAGCCCGGGACGGTAATGGCCATGCAGCAGCAGGCGGCCGTGCTCAAGGCGGCGGGTAGCACTCCGGCTCAGGTGGAAGCCGCCATCAAGCAGCAGACCGCGCTGCTCGAAGTTATTCGACAAACGCCGGATGTGGCCCAGGCCCGGGCTATTGTGGCTAATATGCTCCAGCAGAACAACCCGACCCTGGAAGCGGCCGCGGCCCAGGCCAAAGCCATTGAAATGACTTCGGCCCGATACCGCCTTTCCTTGCAGAGCAACCCCCTGGAACGCCTGGGAGAGGTGAAATGCCCCGTGCTGCTGCTCAATGGTACGGCCGACCTGGATGTGCAGGCGGACCCCAATCTGGCTTCGCTCACCAAGGCGCTGCGCAACTCCCGCGACGTGACCAGCAAGAAGCTGCCGGGGGTGAATCACCTGTTTCAGCCCGCTCCGGCCGAGTGGCCCCTGGTGGGCGGGGAGCCCCGGCCGACGTTTTCGCCGGCTGCTGAGGAAGCTATCCGGGCCTGGGTGGTGGCCCGCTCCCTGAAATAAGCGGGCCGGCACCACTAACTTCTGCGGGCCCTGTGCGTAAGGGGGGCTTACTTATCTCCCGCTCCCCTTTCCACAACCATGAAAAAACAACTGCTTTCCCTCGTCGCCCTCGTGGCGCTGCTCTCCGCCTGCGACAACCTGAAGAATCCGGAAACCAAAGACCAGCCCCAGGAAGCTACCCAGGACACGGCCGTCGTGTACCGCGAAGGGGAGGGACCCGCTGATGCCATTGATACCAGCTGGGATATGACCCGGGCCAAGCTGGCTGACGTGAAATATCCGGAGGTGAGCATGTCTGAGGTAAGTGTGCGCGGCAACGACGAGTACAGCGTGTACGGCATCGAGGAAACCGTGCTGTTTGATACCGACAAGGCCGAAATCAGGTCCGGGGCCGGCAAGGCGCTGGAGCAGATTGCGGCTTCCATTGGCCAGCGCTACGCTACGGGCCCGGTGCGGGTCATGGGCTTCGCCGATTCGCGCGGCGATAAAAGCTACAACAAGGAACTCAGCGCCCAGCGCGCCGAAGCCGTGAAAAACTGGCTGGTAGCCAATGGTAAAATCGATACCGGCCGCGTGAGCCTGGAGCCGATGGGCGAAAGTCAGCCTATAGCTACCAACGCCACTGCCGCAGGCCGGCAGCAGAACCGCCGCGTGGAAATAGCTGTGCGGACGAAGTAGTGACTAAAAAGCAAGTAGAACAAAAAGGGTCCTGGCATTATGCCAGGACCCTTTTTGTTCTTGGAGCAGCTCGGCCTACTTGATTTTAATATCACCGCGTAGCTCACCACCGCCGTACATGCCACTGTGCAGGTTGGCGTAGAAAGCGCCTTGCAACAGCTTCTCGCCATCCGCCTGCGACAGGGTCGCCGTGCCGGTGATGGGGGAAGTCAGCTGGGGAAATGGTACCGAAACCGGGCCGGTGGCACCCGGAGCGCCCTGGTGGAAGTGACCCAGCGTCGGATTGCCGGTCATGTCCTTGAAGGTAATGGTGTAGGTAATTACGCGCGTACTCTTGTCATAAGTGCCCGTAAGTGTGCCGGTACCGGGCGAAGGGTTGGCCGGTACCTGCTGTTTGCCGTCGAGGCTGGCGGTGAGGTTCACTACTCCGGACGTAGTGGCCGGTGGGGTTTCCTCCTCCTTATCGCAGGAAGCAGTAGCAAAGCCGGTAAGAAGCAGGAAGAGGTAGGCGTACTTTTTCATCAAGCAATGGTGTGTATTGTGGGGTTGTTAAAATGTGTGAGACCTAAAGCGGCCTATTTCTAAAAGGTTTCGGGTTTGTTGCTGATGGAACTATTTTTGATTTATTAAAATTGAATTAAATAAAGATAATTATTTAGTCTAGTGTCGAGCTTATATTCAGCTCATTTGAAGCAGGTTGCCGAAAAGAAAATTCTAGTTCGGCCTCATCTGGGCCTGGGGTGCAGGCATGCTTTATTTACTGCCGCCGTCTTACGGTCAGTTTATTGCAAAAATGAGCGAGCCAGATACGGTTTAGCTCAACTACATCCGCAGCTGGCTGAGCCCAAAGCCGGCATCCGTTGGAAACCTGCCCGGTAAGGCAGTACAAAACGAATTTTATCAAACCTGAATAGTTATATTTTTCCGCAAAAAAATAAATATATAAAACTTTTCAGGTGGTATGTTTTTTAACACATACTTCTACAAACCCAATTACACACCTGTGCAAATTCTTACTCGTTCCTGGCTGATGTTGTTCAGCCTATGTCTGCTGTGTGCCCAACTGGCACAGGCTCAAGCTACTACTGCCAGCATCAACGGCACCGCCCGCTCGGACAAAGACGAAGCCCTGTCGGGCGCCACCGTGGCGGCCATTCACCTGCCCACCGGCCTGCGGCGGTCTACCAGCAGCACCAGCACCGGCAGCTTTACCATGGCCGACCTGCTGGTGGGTGGGCCCTACACGCTGCAGGTAGTACAGCCGGGTTATCGCACGCTGCTGGTGACCAACGTGTTTCTGGCGGCCGGCAAAGAGGCCCAGTTCAGCTTTTCGCTGAACACCGAGATTGTAGCCGTCGGTACCCGCCGGGCCGACCGCACGGCCCTGGAATCAGCCGTACCGGTTGACGTTATCGACATGCGCACCCTGGCCGCGACGGCTCCGCAGACCGACATGACGCAGCTGCTCAACTACGTGGTGCCGTCGTTCAACTCGACCCGGCAGACTTCCGCGGGCGGCTCCGACCACGTGGACCCCGCCAACCTGCGCGGCCTGGGTACCGACCAGATGCTGGTGCTGGTGAACGGCAAGCGTCGCCACACCACGGCCCTGATCAACCTGCTCGGCAACCGCGGCGTGGGCAACGTTGGCACCGACCTGAACACGATAGCCGCCAACTCGGTGGACCGCGTGGAAATTCTGCGCGACGGAGCTGCGGCCCAGTACGGCTCCGACGCCATTGCCGGGGTAATGAACATTAACCTCAAATCAGACAACAAAGGTGGTAACGTCTTGGTGGGTACCGGCGTGACCACGCAGGGCGACGGCCTGACCACGCTGGCGAGCTTAAACAAAGGCTTCAAGCTGGGCCAAAAGGGCTTTTTCAACCTGACGCTCGACGCTGACCACCGCGGCTCCACCACCCGCGACTATTCCCGGGACGTATTCTCGCGGCCCGTTTTCTCCTCCGACCAAGCCCAGGAAAATGCGGCACTGGCCGCCAACGGCAAAGCCTACAAGGACTTTGAGCAGCGCAACGGCGACGCCCGCATTGACAACTACCGCGGTATCTTCAACGCCAGCGTAGCCGCCACCGACAAGGTGAAGCTGTACGCTTTCGGGGGCTACAACTACCGCCGGGGCAATTCGGTGGCGCCCTGGGTGCTGCCCGCTACCCAGTCGCTGGACATCATCGAGTCTATCTTCCCGCTGGGTTATCAGCCGAACATCAACACGCGCATCCACGACGCTTCGGGCGCCGTAGGCACCGTGATAAGCCTGGGGCCGTGGAGCCTCGACGTGAGCCACGTGCTGGGCCACAACCGGATGCGCTACAACGTGGACAACACGGTTAATGCGTCCATCGGCGTCAAGTCGCCGACTTCCTTCGATGCGGGCGGCTTCCGGTTTACGCAGAACGTAACCAACGCTACCATCAGCCGCCTGTTCCCGAAAGTGCTGGCCGGCACCAACGTCGCCTTCGGGGCCGAGTACCGCAATGACCACTACCAGATTGAAGAAGGCGAGCAGAATGCCTGGGGCGAGTTTGACGAAGGAAGAATCGGCGCCGGCGCCGGCTCCCAGGGTTTTCTGGGCTTCGCCCCGGCTTCGGCCGTAATCGGTTCCCGTAGCAACGTAGGCGGCTTCTTTGACCTGGAAGCTGATATCACCAAGAAGTGGTCGGTGAGTACGGCTTTGCGCTTTGAGAACTACAGCGACTTTGGCTCCGCGCTCATCTACAAGGTGACTTCCCGCTACCAGATGCTGAAGCCGCTGGCCGTCCGGGCCGCCTTCAACACGGGCTTCCGCGCCCCATCGCTGCAGCAGGTACTCTACCGGCAGCTCACGCTGGAGTCGTCGGCTTCGGGCGTGCGCTATTCGGGCATCTTCAACAACCAGGATGAGGTAACCCGGGCGGCCGGTATTCCGGCCCTGGGGCCGGAGAAATCCCGCAGCTTCAGCGCTGGTCTGGTGCTCACGCCGCTGCCCAGCCTGTCGTTTACCGCCGACGCCTACCGCATCGACATCAATGACCGCATTATTTTGTCGGGTCTGTTTGGCCCCGGCATCAACGCCAACCTCGACGCGGCGCTGTTCCGCTACAGTATCGACCGGGCCCAGTTCTTTACCAACTCGGTGGATACCCGCACCACGGGCCTGGACCTGATAGCCAACTACCAGCACGAATTAGGCCGGGGCTCGTTCACGGCCAGCGCCGCCGCCAACTTCAACCGCACCACCATTCAGGCGCTGAATGTGCCCGCCAACTTCCAGACGCTGCAATCGGACGATAACCCCAACACGAACTACGTGGACCCGCGCCAGTTGTCGCTGATTGAAACCGGCAGCCCCAAGAGCAAGCTGCTGCTGAGCCTGGGCTACGAACTGGGCAAGCTCAACGTGCTGGTGCGCAACACCTACTTCGGGCAGGTGAGCTACTTCGATACCAACACCGACGCCGCCAACGACTTTGGCAGCTACTACCTGCAGTTCAACCCACGCACCGTTACCGACCTGATGGTCGGCTACAAGCCGCTTAAATCTCTGGGCCTGACGGCGGGCGTAAACAACCTTTTCAACGTTTTTCCGAATACGGTGTCCGAAGCGGCCCGCAACGGCCGGCCTCCGGGGGGCTTCGCCTCTGTCGAAGTGTTCAATGCTTACTACCAGGCCCGCTTTGGCAAGCCTTCCAACCTGCCCGAAGGCCGGGACATCTTTCCCTACAACCCGGTGCAGATGGGCTTCAACGGCACCTTCGTGTATCTGAAAGCCGCCTACACGCTGGGTCTTTAGGGTAAGCCACTGCCACCTACCGGCGCTCCTTCCTGGCTGATCAGGACGGGGCGCCGGTATCCTGTTGAAAAGCTGGTGGGTACCGGACCCCAAAGGCTGTCTTTGCCTTTCGTAGGGAATGTATCCCCGGTACTGCAACCTTGCGCTACTCCCGGGCTTCAACTGAAAAAAGCGGCCCTCCTTCCTTATCCCACCTCTGCATCCTCTTGTTTATGAAATTTTTGAACCGCTATCTGGGTAGCTGGTGGCTGGCCGTGCTGCTGCTACCCCTGGCCAGCCGGGGGCAATCGGCCGCTCCGGGTCTGGCCGGACAATGGAAAGGTCCCCTGAAAATGCCGGGCGGCAGCCTGGACGTAGTTGTCAGCGTCACGGAGCTGGCCACGGGCAAGCGTTTTGCCGTACTCGACGTGCCACTGCAGAAAGTGAACCGCATGCCCATGACGCTAGAGGCCAAGGGCGACACCGTCATCCTGTACGCCGCGGCCGCCGACAGCCGCTTCACCGGGCAGCTGGACGGTACGGGCAAAGTGCTGCAGGGCACCTGGCAGCAGCCCGGCTACAAGGCGCCCATGGCGCTGACGCTGCTGCCCCCGCCCGCGGCACTCGACAAGAACTTCAAGTTTCCACCGCCCTACCGCGTGGAGGAAGTGGCGTTTTCCAACCAAGCAGCCAATATCCGGCTGGCGGGCACCCTGACGGTACCGGCGGGCACCGGTCCTTTTCCGGCGGTGCTGCTGCTCTCCGATACCGGCGCGCAGGACCGCGACGGCACGCTGGGCCAATACCACATGTTCGGGGCCCTGGCCGATTACCTGACCCGCCGCGGCATTGCCGTGCTGCGCTTTGATGACCGGGGCGTTGGGCAGTCGCAGGGCAGTACTGCCGCCACTACCACCGCCGACCTGGTAAAAGACGCGCAGGCGGGCCTGAACTTTTTGCGTATCCGTCCCGAAATTGACGTGGCCCACATCGGTCTGATCGGGCATGGTGAAGGCGGCAACGTGGCCACGCTGGCCGCTGCCGAGCCGCTGCCGCCGGCCTTCGTGGTGCTGCTGGCAGCCTACGGCATGCCGGGCCAGCAGGTGCTGGTGCAGCAGCAGGCCAACATTATGCGTTCCGTAGGCATGGAAACGGCGCAGGTGGACGAGTTCACCAAGCGCCAGAACGCCATGCTGGACATCATCCGGCAGACGGCCGATAATGCCCAGGCCCAGGCCATCGTGGCCAACATGCTCAAGCAGAGCAACTCCTCGATTGACAACGCCACGGCCATGGCCAGCGCCGCCGAGCTTACGACGCCCTGGTACCGCTACTTCTTGGGGTTCAGCCCGCAGGCCACGCTGGCCAAGGTACGCTGCCCGGTGCTGCTGCTCAACGGCACCAGCGACCTGCAAGCGGCCCCCGAAACCAACCTGGCGGCGCTGGAAAAAGGGCTGAAAGGCAACAAGGACGTGACTGTGCGCAAGCTGGCAGGCGTCAATCACCTGTTTCAGGCCGACCCCGCCGAATGGCCGCTGTTGAATGGTCAGCAGCAGCCCACGTTCTCGCCCGCCGCCCAGGACGCCATGCGCGACTGGATAGTGAAGCAGGTCAAGCCGGCGAAATAAGGTGCTTGTGGACCCGATTCATGGTCAGCAGGTTAGCTGCCTAAGGCCGTGCCAGACGATGTAGGCGTAGCAAAGCATGGGCAGGGCGAAGCCCTGGTGCCGGTCGGAAATGGGGGAGGTTGAGGTGATGCAGTTTCGTAGCTAACCCCAATACGCCATATTTTGACAAGCCCCGGTACCCGTAAGCCCGGCTGCCCTCATCCGGGCTGCGCGGCCCTGCCCCGTTGCCGCGCGCTACCACAAAGCCATAGACCCCAAAAAGCCCGTGCAACGAAGGGCACGGGCTTTTTGGGGTCTATGGCTTTTACTTGGCCTACGCCGGGGAAGTTAGTCTTTGATCATGTCAACTTCAGCCTTGATCATGGCGTTGTAGCGCATGCCGTTGTTGGCCAGGGTGATCAGGCTCCAGCCTTTGCCCAGCGAGTACGACCAGGTACGGCTTTCCTTGAACTCGAAGGTGGGACGCATGATCTGACCGTAGGGCGTGTAGGTGTCCATGAAGTTGGTGGTGTAGAACTTGTCGCCGCTCACAATCCACTCCATGGCTACGTAAAAGCCTTCGCCCGGCGCCTCAATGTTGTAGGGCGTCAGGTCGACGGTGTACCACTGTCCGCCGCCGGGAGCCGAAACCACCACGTTTTCGGTGAGCAGGTCGGTGTTAGGCGAGTTGTAGTTGCCGTCGGCCTTGTAAATCCGCACGCGGAACGGTTCCCGCGGGAAGCCATTCTCGCCGATGTAAAACGAGGCCGAGCGGATGTTGCCGAGCTTCTTGCCTTTCTCGTTTTTCACGTAGAAGGCGTACTGCTGGCCCGGCATCCCCTGAATCATGCCTTCGCCGGGCGTGTTGCCCTTCGAGCCCAGCGACAGGTCTTTCACCTTGCCGCCCTTCACGGTTACGTTGCCCAGCTCTACGACGCGCTTGGGTACTTCCACAATCAGGTCGGTCATGTTGCCGCCCTTTTTGATGACTACGGCCTTGCGGAAATAGCCCAGCGCCAGCACCAGCAGGGAGTCCTGGGCGTTCTTCTCGGGCATGGCCATCTGAAAGAAGCCGTACTCGTTGGTAAGCGCCCCGGTTTGCTCCTCTTTTAGCTGAATAGAAGCAAAGGGAATCGGCTCTTTGGTTTTAGAGTCTACAACACGCCCGGAAAGTTTGTTGTTTTCCTGAGCAAAGCTCAGAGTCGGGAACACCATCACAAAGGTGAACAGGGCAAGTACGCGTTTGAGCATAGTTAGGCAGATTATTCTACCCCAAAATTACAATCAAATCAGGTGATTTTTGCAAGTCCTCCCTGAATATTTATAAATGTGCAATTGCAAGGGGGAATAATTCAAGATCAGCACGTTGGCCCGCGTTCCGACCAGCAACCAGAGGGTGGGGATTTTGGCTGAAAACTAAATCGGTTGTACCTTTGTTTGAACAGAATCTAAATAACCACCCCCGCCCGTGTCCAATCGTTCCGCCCGTACCACGCCCGATGCGCCCCGCAGCGTGAAAGACCTTCGCCTCGGCGAAAGCGGAACCATATGCTGCCTCCAGGACCCGGAAATGGCCTTGAAGCTGCTGGAAATGGGCTGCATTCCCGGCACCCAGGTGCGGCTCAACAGCCGCGCGCCGCTGGGCTGCCCCATCACGCTGGTGCTGGGCGATGATGCTTACACGTTGTCGTTGCGCGTGAGTGAGGCGGCCACTATTCTCCTGAAGGCTTAGCCGCTGCCTCGTTATGGCCCGCGCCGCTCTGATTACCGACCCTGCTGGTACGGCTGCTTCCGCAGTAGCCCTCGAAACGCTCGGTGACTTCCCGCCCCGCAGTCCCCGCGCGCTTACTCGTATTGCCCTGATCGGCAACCCCAACTCGGGCAAGTCGTCGCTGTTCAACCAGCTCACGGGCCTCAACCAGAAGGTGGGCAACTTCCCCGGCGTGACGGTCGACCGCAAAACCGGCATCAGCCAGCTTACTTCCCAGCACCGGGCCGAAATCATTGACCTGCCCGGCACCTACTCGCTCTATCCCAAGAGCCTGGACGAAAAGGTAATTACCGACCTGCTCTACGACCGGGCCTCCGAGCAGTTTCCCGACTTTGTGGTGGTGACGGTGGACTCGTCGAACCTGCGCCGCAACCTGCTGCTGTTCACCCAATTGGCCGATCTGGGGCTGCCCATCGTGCTGGCCCTGAATATGATGGACGTGGCCGAGCAGCACGGCGTCAAGATTGACGTGGCCGCGCTGCAGCAGGAGCTGGGCGTGCCGGTCATTCCGATGAATGCCCGCAAGGGCATCGGCGTGGCGGCCCTCAAGATTGTGATGGCCCAGCAGATGAGTGCCTCCACCGAGCACTTCTACGAGCCTGAAGAGGCGCTGCTGCCCATGATTCGGCAGATCCGCTACTACTTCAACCTGCACAACGACTACCTCGCGCTGCACTACGCCCACCAGTTCCGGCAGATCAATTTTCTAACGGCCGATGAGCGAACCTACATCGGGGAGCTGGCGGCGCAGTACGGCTTTCAGCCTACGCCGCAGCAGGCCCAGGAAACCATTGCCCGCTACGCCCGCATCAACGACATGCTGCTGAATGCCGTGAGCGTGACGCGCACCGAGCAAAACGAGCCCTACAGCAACAAGCTCGACAAAGTGCTGACCCACAAAGTCTGGGGCTACCTGATTTTCTTCGGGGTGCTGTTCCTGATGTTTCAGGCCGTGTTTGCCTGGGCCAGCTACCCCATGGAGCTGATTGACCAGGGCGTGGCCTGGATCAACAGCCTTATTCAAACCAACTTCGACGGCCCGCTCATCAGCCTGCTGACCGAGGGAATTCTGGCCGGGCTGGGCGGGGTGCTGATTTTCATCCCGCAGATTGCCCTGCTCTTCGCCTTCATTGCGGTGCTGGAGGAAACCGGCTACATGGCCCGCGTCACGTTCATGATGGACCGCATCATGCGCAAGTTCGGGCTCAACGGCAAAAGTGTGGTGCCCCTGATTTCGGGCGTAGCCTGCGCCGTGCCGGCCATCATGAGCGCGCGTACCATCGAAAACTGGAAGGACCGCATCATCACCATCTTCGTCACCCCGCTGATGAGCTGTTCGGCCCGGATTCCGGTCTACACCGTGCTTATCGGGCTCGTGGTGCCCGACGAGCCGGTGCTGGGTATTTTCAACCTGCGCGGCATTGCCCTGATGGGGCTGTACCTGCTGGGCTTCTTCGCGGCTATTTTCTCGGCCCTGGCCCTGAAGCTGCTGCTGCGCACCCGGGAGCGGAGCTATTTCATCATGGAGTTTCCGGTGTACCGCTGGCCGCGCTGGAAAAACGTGGGCATCACCATCGTGGAGAAGGTAAAGACCTTCGTTTTCCAGGCTGGCAAGGTCATCGTGGCCATTTCCGTGATTCTGTGGGTGCTGGCCTCGTACGGGCCGGGGCAGGCGCTGGAGCAGGCGGAAGTCCGGGCCCGGGCCACGGCCGCCCGGCAGCAGCTCAGCAAGGCCGAAACCGAAACCCGGGTGGCTTCCCAGAAGCTGGAGAATTCCTACGCCGGCCTGTTCGGCCGCACGCTGGAGCCCGCCATCCGCCCGCTGGGCTTCGACTGGAAAATCGGCATTGCGCTGATTACCTCGTTTGCCGCCCGGGAAGTGTTTGTGGGCACCATCTCCACCATCTACAGCGTGGGGCAGGATGCCGACATGCGGACGGTGCAGCAGAAGCTGGCCGCCGAAAAGGATGAATTCGGGCAGCCGTTTTTCACCCCCGCCCGCGCCTTCTCCCTGCTGGTGTTCTACGTATTTGCCATGCAGTGCATGAGCACCCTGGCCGTGGTCTACCGCGAAACCAAAGGCTGGAAGTGGCCCATTCTGCAGCTGGTGTACATGACCGGCCTGGCCTACGTGTCGTCGCTGATCGTGTATCAGGTGTTTAAATAGGGGCTTGGGAGCTTGGATTTTCCTTCGGCAATCTGGCCCGGGCCCGCGTTGTTGAAATTTCCAGTAGCCAAGACCCCAACAACCAAGACCCTACCGTCCTATCAAAAACACGGCCGGCTGCTTGTGCAGCTCGGGCAGCTTGCCCTTCCAGCCGGCTACCGTGTCGGTGCGTACAAATTCGTCGGGGGCGGTGAGGTTGGCGGCGATGCACAGCCGGGTGGCGGGCTGCAGGTGGGTGAGCATGTCTTCCAGCAGCTGCATGTTGCGGTAGGGCGTCTCAATAAACAGCTGGGTCTGGTGCTGGGTCAGGGCCAGCCGCTCCAGGTTCTTGAGGGCCCCGGCCCGCTGGGTCCGCTCGATGGGCAGGTAGCCGTGGAAGGCAAAGCTCTGCCCGTTCATGCCCGAGGCCATCAGGGCCAGCAGCAGCGACGACGGCCCCACCAGCGGCACTACCTTGATACCCAGCTGATGCGCCAGGCGGACTATTTCCGCGCCGGGGTCGGCCACGCCGGGGCAGCCGGCTTCGGAGATGACACCCGCGTCCTGCCCGGCCGTCACCAGCTTCAGCGCGGCGGTGATTTCGGCTTCCGTCGAGTCTTTGTCGATGACGGTGATGGCTAATTCCTCAATTACCTGCTGGGGGGCCACGCTCTTGATAAACCGGCGGGCCGTGCGGGCATTTTCGACCAGAAAGCAGGCGAGAACCGCTACCCGGGCCGCTACCTGCGCCGGTAGCACCTGCGCGCCGGTGGCTTCGGCCAGCACCGTGGGAATAAGATAGAGCGTGCCCTTCATTCGGAGATGGTAAAATAGGGGTGAGGAGTTCAGAAGAGCCCGGCCGCCCGGGGCCGGCTGCCGGTTGCGGAATCTGCCCGGCTCAGCTTCGGGCAAATGCGGCTATCAGCGCGTACACCTCGTCGGGCTTCTCGGCGTGCAGCCAGTGGCCGGCATCCACCACCGTTTCGACCTGGGAGTTGGGAAACAGCGCGGGAATGCCGTAAAGCTTGTCTTCGGTGCTGATGTAACCGGATTTGCCCCCGCGCACGAACAGCGCCGGCTTCAAAAAAGGCTGGGGGGCAGTTATTTCGGCCCCGATGGCGGGCATGTGGGCCGTCAGCGCCGCCAGGTTTTGCCGCCAGGCGAAAGTGTTATCGTCCTGCCGGTAGAGGTTTTTGAGCAGAAACTGCCGGACGCCCAGGTTGGAAATGTGCTGGGCCAGCGCGGTATCCGCCTCCTGCCGGGTTTGCAGGGTGGCCAGGTTCACCGCATTCAGCCCCGCCAGAATATCGTCCTGGTGGCCCATGTCGGAGAGGCGGGGCGCAATGTCCATGACCACCAGCCGGGCCAGGCGCGCGGGGTGGTCGAGGGCGAAGCGCATGGCCACCTTGCCGCCCATGCTGTGGCCCAGCAGCGTCACGTCGGGCCCCAGGCTGAGCTGGTCGAACAGCCCCAGCACATCCTGGCTCATCAGCTCGTAGGAATGCTCGGGCGTGTGCGGGGAGCGGCCGTGGTTGCGCAGGTCCACCACGATGACGCGGTGCGTTGTGCTCCAGCGCTTAGCCAGGGTCTGCCAGTTGTCGGAAGTGCCGAAGAGGCCGTGGAGAATAACCAGCGGCGTGCCCTGGCCCAGTTCGCGGAAGTGTAGCTGCATAGCGGGCAAAGGTCGCAAGAATGCGCCACATGCCCCGGCCGGCTCGCGGGAAGGCGGCGGCGCCTTCAAAAGCAGCGGTCAGCATCCGCGGCCAGGGCCCCTCAGGATTTGCGCCCCGGCAGCTGCACGTGCACCGTGGTGCCGGCGCCCACGGTGCTGTGGATGCTGAGCAGGCCGCCTTGCCGCTGCACAAAGGCCCGGCACAGCAGCAGCCCGAGTCCGGTGCCCGCCCGCGGCCCGTGGATAGGGCCCACGGCCTGGGGCAGCTCCTGGGAGTAAAGAACTTCTTTGACCAGCTCGGCGGGCATGCCGCGGCCCGAGTCGGCAACGGTGAGCGTGACGGTGCCGGTTTCGGGGTTGGCCGCGGCGTGAAACCGGATGTGACCGCCGGGCGGGGTAAACTTCAGCGCGTTGCCAACCAGGTTGCGCAGGATGGTGCGGGTCATGTTGTGGTCGGCCCACAGGCGCAGGTCAGGGGCGTGCGTGGTTTCGAAGCTGATCTGCTTGGCTTCGGCCGTGGTCTGGTAGAGCTGGGCGTTTTCGGCAAACAGTTCGGCCACATTCAGCTGCTCGGGCCGGAACGCCAGCTCCCCGGTCTGGCTCACGGCCCAGTTCAGCAGGTTGTCGAGCAGGCCGTTGAGGCTGTGGGCCGACTGCCGCACCAGCTCGGGCAGGCGGCGCAGGCCGTCCTCGTCGCGGCGCGCCAGATAAAAGCCAATCAGCTCGGTGACGCCGACGAAGGACGTGACGGGGCCGCGCAGGTCATGGGCCACAATGGCGTACAGCCGGTCTTTGGAAGCCGCCACGCGGCGCAGCTCGGCCGTGGTTTCCTGCAGGGCCTGGTTGTTGGCGCGCAGGGCGGCGCGGTTGCGGCGCAGCTGCCAGTACAGCAACCCTACACCCGCCACCACCACCACCAGAAACGCCACCACGGCCCACAGACTCCGGTTGCGCAGCTCCTCCAGCTGGGTGCGCTCCGTCAGCCGGCGGATCTGGTTCTCCTTGTCGCGCAGGTCGTAGCGGGTTTGCAGGGCCATGAGCGTATTCAGGCGCTGGCGGTTGTTGAGCGTGTCGTTGAGGGCCAGGAACCGCTCCTGCCACTGGTAGGCCTGCTTGTAGTTGGCCTGCTGGGTGTTCACCTGGGCCAGCGCGCTGTAGGCATCCAGTACCCGCTCCAGGTAGTGGCTTTGGCGGGCTTTGACCAGCGCCTGTTCGGCGTACCCGGCTGCTTCCTCCGTGCGCCGGCTTTGCAGCAGCACCAGGCACAGCAGCTCCAGGTTGCCCGCTTCATACCGGGCTTCCCGCAGCTCCTGGCTGATTTGCAGGGCCCGCCGGATCAGCCCTTCGGCCACTTCCAGCCGGCCTTTCTGCCAGTAGTAGGTGCCCAGGTTGGCCATGTACAGCGCCTCGCCCGACCGGTCGTGGTTGCGGCGGGCCAGATACAGGGCTTTGTGCATGTAGCGCAGGGCCTGAGGGTGACGCTCGAGGTAGAAGTAGAAGCTGGAAAGGTTGCCGTACAGAATAGTCTGGGTGTGCTCACTGACGCCCGGCCGGTTTGCCAGGGTCAGGGCTTCCTTGTAGTTGCGCCAGGCAATGGTCGTGTCGCCCCGCTCGTGGTGGATGCCGGCCATGGAGGAGTAGCTGCGCACCAGCCCATCAGCGCTGTTGAGGCGGCGGGCCAGGGCGTGGGCCTCATTGTAGAGGGCCAGGGCGTGGGGCCCATCGGAGGAGGAAGCGTAGCAGCTGCCCAGGCTAAGCAGGCAGTTCATCAGCCCCTGCTGGTCGTGGAGGCGGCGGGCCAGCGCCACGCCTTGCTCCCCGTAGGCCAGGGCCGAGGGAATAGCGGTTTCGTGCAGGGCGTAGCACAGCGAGTCAAGCACCTGCACGCGGCGGACGGACTGGGGCAGCGTGCGCAGCAGCAGGCGCTGCCGGTGCAATACGGTCGTATCCTGGGCCCAAACGGTTGGGGACAGGAGCTGTAGGGTCAAAAAGAAGACAACAAACAGAGGCCGCATCAGAATTAAGGAGAAGACGCTTTCATAAAAGTAATACTTATAAACTTATGATGTTTTTGGCAGCGACATGGTATAAGCCAGTTTTAAGGAACGAAAATAAGCGAAAAAAAGCGGTTGGGAATGGAATGTTTACAAAAAGCAAAACCAGCGCTGCCGGGGCTCGACATTGGAATTGCGCAAAAACTCGGCTACGGGCTCCAGATTGGTCAGCAGCGCCGTCAGGGTGAGTACCTGCCCAGTACGCAGGTGCAGGCGCAGGTAGTGGTAGTTGGTCCAGAATACCTGCTTGGAAGCGCACGTCACCCACTCCACCCGGACCAGGTCGCTCTGGGCAAACGGGACGCGCACCTGGTTCTCGTACACCTCCAGTATGTTTTGTTTAGGCTCAAACGCCAGAGTGGTGTGCAGGTTGCGCAGGTAGTACTGGGCGTGCAGCACCAGGGCCGGCACCGAGAAGCCCAGGATTACGGCGGCCAGCGCCGTGAGCAGCACCAGCTCGTAGCCCGAGAGCGTGCCAAGGAAAAAGAAGGAAGCCAGAAACGGCAGCCCCACCCCCAAACACAGCAGGGGCCAGAACAGCAGCCGAAACTGCCGCTCAAACGTGGGCTGGTACACCCGGCTGCGCTTGGTGAAGAAGCCCGTGAGCAGCCGCAGCCCGAAGATGAGCACCAGCACGGCCCCACTGACTTCCAGCAGGGGCCGCAGAAACGGAAACAGCTTCACCTAGCGGACCTGAATCCAGGCCTCGCCGGACGTGTGGGCGCGCAGCGTGCCGAATGGCTCCAGGGCCAGGCCATACTGCCCGAACACAGCCCGCACCGCCTCGCGGCCGGCAGGGTCCACGCACACCAGCAGGCCCCCGGAAGTCTGCGGGTCGCAGAGCCAGGTGCGCTGCTCGTCGGTCACCGAGCCGATTTTATGGCCGTAGCTGTCCCAGTTGCGCACCGTGCCGCCGGGAATGGAGCCCTGGGCGCGGTACTGCTCGGCTTCGGCCAGCAGAGGCACTTTGGCGAAGTCCACGTCGGCGGTGAGGTTGCTGCCCTCGCACACTTCGGAGAGGTGACCCAGCAGGCCGAAGCCCGTCACGTCGGTCATGGCGCGCACGGCTTCCAGCTGGCCCAGGTCGTAGCCGATTTTGTTGAGCTGCATCATGCTCTGCGGGGCCAGCTGCTCGTGCTCGGGCAGCAGAATACCGCGTTTCTGGGCCGTGGTGAGCATGCCCACGCCCAGGGGCTTGGTCAGGTACAGCTCGCAGCCGGCGGTGGCGGTGTCGTTCTGCTTGAGGTTCTTGATGTCGAGCATGCCCGTCACGGCCAGGCCGAAGATGGGCTCGGGCGAGTCGATGCTGTGGCCGCCGGCCAGCGGAATGCCGGCCTCGGCGCAGATGCTGCGGCTGCCTTCGAGCACCCGGCGGGCCACCTCCGGCGGCAGCTTGTCGATGGGCCAGCCCAGCACGGCAATGGCCATCAGCGGCCGGCCGCCCATGGCGTACACGTCCGAAATAGCATTAGCCGAGGCAATGCGGCCGAAGTCGTAGGCATCGTCGACGATGGGCATGAAGAAGTCGGTGGTGCTGATCAGGCCCTGCCCGCCGCCGATGTCGTACACGGCCGCGTCGTCGCGGCTGCCGTTGCCGACCAGCAGCTTCTCGTCGTGGATCTGGGGGATGGTAGTGTGCAGGATCTGGTCGAGCACCTTGGGCGCGATTTTGCAGCCGCAGCCCGCCCCGTGGCTGTACTGGGTGAGGCGGTAAGTGGTGGCGGCGGGGGCAGTCAGGTCGGGTTGCATGAGGCGGCAGGTCAGGAGTTGACGAAGATAACCAGTGGAGTACGCAAAGCTCCCGGAAAAAATCCGAACGGCACCCCGGCTACGCCAAATAGCCTGGCCTCAGGCTGAGCGGCGGGCCGCCCCGGCGGCTCCCGGTTGTCGGGTAGGCGCCTGGGGACCTTACTGTACTGCCGAAAAAGGCCCATCCGCCCAAAGCACCGCGCAAGCCCAGCCCCCGAAACGGGAAAAGGCCGCGGCTCCTACCCCCTCCGCTACGGCCCACCATCATGCAGCTACACCGCATTGCCGAATTCGTGCATTGAATTCACGAATCCGTGCACCGGGTTCACAAATCCCCATACCGGATTCACGAATCCGTGCACCGGATTCACAAATCCGTGCACCGGATTCACGAATCCGTGCACCGGATTCACAAATTCGTGCACCGGATTCACAAATCCGTGCACCGGATTCACAAATCCGTGCACCAAATTCACAAATCCGTGCACCGAATTCACAAATCCGTGCACCGAATTCACAAATCCGTGCACCGGATTCACGAATCCCCATACCGGATTCACGAATCCCCATACTGGATTCACGAATCCCCATACCGGATTCACGAATCCGTGCACCGGATTCACAAATCCGTGCATTGAATTCACGAATCCGTGCACCGGAAGCACTCCGGCGACACCAGATTGGTAATCCGGCATAACCGGAGAAGCGCCGGCGTCGGCTACGATTTTTTATTGCTGTGAAGTATTGATAAATAGTGAATTATGATTTATGTTTCCTTCTCAGTTTCACCCTTTATCCTTCATCCTATGCCCCGCAAACCGCGCATTATTATCCCCGACAACCCGGCTGAGCTTTTCAAGCTGGCCGGACTTATCTATGCTCAGCACCAGAAGCTGGGAACCAAGTCGCCGCTCCACGCCCTGGAGGAGCTGCCCAGTTGGGACGAGGCAGGCCCCAAGGTGGTGGAGGCCCAGGAAATCCAGGCCGAAATCGACAAGCAGGAGAAGAACCTGAAAATCCTCTACGGCAAGCGCCAGCAGCACGATGACGTGGTGCGGCCCCAGACCCGCGGCACCCGCGACCTGCTCACGGGCGTGTACAGCCAGAACCTGCGCCGCCTGGGTGAGTTCGGCTTCGAAGTGATTGAGGAGCCCGAACACAAGAAGCCTGGCCCAGGCCCGGCCAAGCCCTGACGCCTGCTCCGGCAGCTGCCTGACCACAAAAAGCCGCCCGCCTAGCCAGGCCGGGCGGCTTTTTACGTCCTGAAATCTGCCTTACAGCTGCCACTCTGCCTGCTCCAGCACCACGCGGTAGCCGTCGGGGTCTTCGAAGGTGAGGCCCCGCTCGTCCCAGTAGGGGTTGTAGGCGGGCACGGGCGCGTAGCCGTAGGCCCGGAGGCGCTGCCCGGCTGCTTCCCACTCGGCCGCGTCGGGGAGGTAGAAGACCAGCAGGTTGTCGGGGGTGGGCGCGTGGCCCACGCGGTGGCCGGGCTGGTGGGTGAATTCGAGGTGGTAGGGCGCCTGCGGGTGGCCCAGCAGCACGCCGTCGAAACCGGCGTGGCCGCCGAAGGCGTACAGCTCCGTCAGGCCCAGCCCGTCGCGGTAGAAGCGCAAGACGGCGGCCAAGTCGTCGGTAGGCCGGGCCACGCGCAGCCTAGGAACCGGCATGCTGGGCGGGACTTTGGGCCAGTTCCACCAGGCCTTCGCGCCGCACGGCCTCGCGCACCAGCCCGGCATTTACTACCGGGTCGCAGGTGTCGGACGGCACCCGGACGATGCGGCTGTTGACTTTGTTGTCGAGCCCGAAGCCGTAGGTTTTGTCGTAGTAGGTGAGGGCAATATCGACCATCTGCTCCATGTCGCCGGATTCGATGGCGGCCAGCGCGTCTTTGGTGGCCAGGCCGCCCAGCCGCTTGCTGATGCGCTGAATGGCTTCGGCCAGCTGCTGCGGGTCTTCCTTGCCGTACTCGGCCGCCAGCTTGCGGGTGCGCACGGCCCGCGGAATGTCGAGCACCACCAGCGGGGCGTGGCGCATGGTTTCGAAGAACGGCTTGGGAATGGTAATGCGCCCGATGGTCAGGCTTTCATCTTCCAGCCACGGCACTACAGTCGTCGGCAGCGCGTCCAGCTCCAGGGCCAGGTTATTCTCAAACTGCTCCGGCGTGGGCTGGGGCGGCAGGCCGATGGCCCCGAACGAGGAGCCCTTGTGGCTGGCCAGCCCTTCCAGGTCCACGATGGTTTCGCCCTGCCGGGCCAGCTCGTGCAGCACGTCGGTTTTGCCCGAGCCGGTCAGGCCGCCCAGAATCAGCATGGGCCGGGGCTCGGTGAACTGCGCCAGGGCCCAGCGCCGGTAGTCTTTGTAGCCCTTGTCGAGCAGATGCACCCGGAAGCCGGCCAGCTCCAGCAGCCAGAGCACCGCCCCGCTGCGCATGCCGCCCCGCCAGCAGTGCAGGCGCACCTCCTTGTCGGGCGCCATCTTCTGGGCCCGCTTCACCACCCGGCTCATCTTGGGCCCGAAAAACTCCAGCCCGATATGCACGGCGCGGTCCTGGCTGACCTGCTTGTAGGCCGTGCCGATGCGGGCCCGCTCCTCATCCGTGAACAGCGGCAGGCTCAGCGCCCCCGGAATGTGCCCCTGCTCATACTCGATGGGTGCCCGCACGTCCAGGATGGGCGCGGTGGCGGGGCCTTGCAGAAATTCGGAAAGGGGCAGACGGGGCATGGAGTTCAAGTAGGAATAAGAGGTCGTAACGCGAAGTTCCACTTCGCGAGGCGTGGGCGCCGTCAGCACAACCATCGTTCAACGCCTCGCGAAGTGGAACTTCGCGTTACGCTACCGCAGCTGCCGCTTATACAGCTGCACGGTGTTTTCGAGGCCCAGATACAGCGCGTCGCACACCAGCGCATGGCCAATGCTAACCTCGGCCAGACCGGGTAAGTTCTGTTTCAGGTGGGCCAGGTTTTCCAGGTCGAGGTCGTGCCCGGCGTTCAGGCCCAGGCCCAGCTGCCCGGCCAGAATGGCGGCGGCGCGGTAGGGAGCCAGGGCGGCGGCGGGGTCGGTGGGGTAAAGGCGGGCGTACTCCTCGGTGTAGAGCTCAATCCGGTCGGTGCCGGTGCCCACGGCGGCCTTTACCATGGCCAGGTCGGGGTCGAGGAAGATGCTGACGCGGCAGCCCAGGCTTTTCAGCTCCGTCACGATGCCGGTCAGGTAGGTCTGGTGCTCGATGGTGTCCCAGCCGGCGCTGGAGGTAATGGCGTCGGGGGCGTCGGGCACCAGCGTCACCTGCCCGGGGCGCACTTCGCGCACCAGGGCCAGGAAGTCGGGCGTCGGGTTGCCCTCCACGTTCAGCTCCGTGCTGATGGCTTGGCGCAGGTCGCGCACGTCCTGAAAGCGGATGTGGCGCTCGTCGGGGCGGGGGTGAACGGTGATGCCTTCGGCGCCAAACCGCTCACAGTCAAGCGCCGTCTGCACGACGTTGGGGCGGTTGTGGCCGCGCGCATTCCGCAGCGTGGCTATTTTATTTATGTTTACGCTGAGTTTCGTCATGGTATAGGGCGAACTTTAGGGCCTCAACCGGCCGTACCGGGTCAAAGTTACGTTCCTGTGACTTACCGGGGCCGGTGGCGCCGGCTGCCCTTCCGGCATTCATTTACTCCTTTACTTACGCTCCCTGCTATGGCTCTGAAAGAAACCATCGACGCCGACATCAAAAAAGCCATGCTGGCCAAGGACAAAGTGCGCCTGCTCACGTTGCGCAGCATCAAGTCCCAGATTCTGCTGGCCGAGACGGCCGAAGGCGCCCACGGAGCCGCGCTTTCCTCCGACGCCGAAATGAAGCTGCTCACCAAAGCCGCCAAGCAGCGCCGCGAAGCCGCCGACACCTACCAGAAGCAGTTCCGCTCCGACCTGGAGGAAACCGAGCTGGCCGAGCTGGCCATCATCGAGGAATACCTGCCCCAGCAGATGGAGGAAGCCGACATTGTGGAGCACATCGTCGGAATCATCCAGCGCGTGGGCGCTACCGGTCCTTCGGATCTGGGTAAGGTAATGGGCGTGGCCGCCCGCGAGCTGGCCGGGCAGGCCGATGGCCGCGTCATTTCTCAGGTCGTCAGCAACCTGCTCAACAACACGAATGTGTAGCAGGGTCTTGGGATCCTAGGGACTTAGGGTCTTGGTAGTCGTTCAGCGACCACTCAGTAGTGAGTTAAACCAAAATCCAAGTTCCCAAGACCCTAAGTCCCCAAGACTCCAACCCATGTCCGGCTTCGATATTCTGCTTTTGCTGCCTTTGGGGGTCGGTGCCGTGAAAGGCTTCCGTCGGGGGCTGGTAGTAGAAGTAGCGTCGCTGCTGGCATTTGTGCTGGGCGCGGTGGGTGGGCTGGCCCTGCTCAACGACGCCATTCCGCTGGTGCGGCACTACGTCGGCGACGCCTTCGGGGCACTGCCGTTCGTGTCTTTCCTACTGGTGTTCGTAGCCATTACCTGGGGCGTACACCTGCTGGGCGGGGTCATCAAGAGCGCCGTGCACCTTACCCCGCTGGGCATGCTCGACCACCTGCTGGGCGGCGCGGCCGGCGTGCTGAAGTGGGTGCTGGGCCTCAGCCTGCTGCTGCACGGCGTGGGGCTGGCGGGCCTGCAGTTGCTGTCGCCCCAGCTGGTGGCCGGTTCGCTGGTGCTGCCGCTGGTGCAGCAGGCTACGCCGGTGGCGCTGGAGGTAGTAGGGTTCGTGCTGCCTTTTGCCGGCACGCTGCTGGAGCGGCTGCGCGGGGTATTTTAAGGCTGTAGCCAACTTTTTTGCGACGCCGGCCGAGTTGCTACCAACCAATTGCCGCCCACCGGTGTCTGGTAAGTAGCCTATGCAAGTACTGCTGCTCGACAACTTTGACTCGTTTACCTACAACCTGCTCGATTATCTCGGGCAGCTGGGGGTACGTGCCCACGTCGTGCGCAACGACGTGCCGCTGGTGGAGCTGGAGCAACTGCAGTTCGACGCGGTGGTTTTGTCGCCCGGGCCCGGTACGCCGGCCGCCGCGGGCCACCTGCTGACCGTGATTGAGGCCTACCACGCGCGGCTGCCCATGCTGGGCGTGTGCCTGGGCCACCAGGCGTTGGGCGAGTTTTTCGGGGCCCGGCTTGCCCGGGCGGCGCGGCCCATGCACGGCAAGGTGTCCACTATCAGCTGCGCCATCGAAGACCCGCTGTTTGCCGGCCTGCCGCCCCGCATGCCGGTCACGCGCTACCATTCGCTGGTGCTCAACGACTTGCCGCCGGTGTTGGAGCCGCTGGCGTTTACCGTCGACGAGCCCGGGGAACTGATGGCCTTCCGGCACCGTACGCTCCCCCTGTACGGGGTGCAGTTTCACCCGGAAGCCCTGCTAACGACCCACGGCCTGGCCCTGCTAGGCAATTGGGTCAAGTGTTGTATCATTGCAAAGGCCGGTCAGCCGATACGGGTCTGAGCCGTCCGCCCCGAGAAGATGGAATTGCAGATCAAGGAAAAAAACGGATTCAACTACGTCGACGAAGGCGCCGGCGAGGTGCTGCTGCTGCTGCACGGCCTGTTTGGCGCCCTCAGCAACTGGGAAGACGTAGTGCGCGAGTTCAGCTCCGACTACCGCGTTATCATCCCGCTGCTGCCCATCTACGAGATGCCGCTGAGCAAGGCCGGCGTGCCGGGCCTGATGAATTACGTCGAGGACTTTCTGGCCGCGTTGTCCCTGACCGAGCCTGCCACGGTGCTGGGCAACTCGCTGGGGGGGCACGTAGCGCTGGTGTACACGCTGCGCAACCCAGGTCGGGTGAAGCGCTTGGTGCTCACCGGCAGCAGCGGCCTGTTCGAAGATTCGATGGGCGGCTCCTTTCCCAAGCGCGGCAACTACGCCTTCGTGCAGGAGCGGGTGGGCTACACCTTCTACGACCCCACGCTGGCCACCAAAGAGCTGGTCGATGAGGTGTTCAACGTCACCAACTCCAACGCCAAGTGCCTGCGCATCATCAGCATTGCCCGCTCGGCCCAGCGCCACAACCTGAGCAAGGACCTCAGCGGCATTAAAGTGCCCACACTGCTGGTCTGGGGCCTGAACGACACCATCACGCCCCCACCCGTGGCCCACGAGTTCAACCGCCTGATTGCCGGCTCCGAGCTGCGCTTCCTCGACCACTGCGGCCACGCCCCCATGATGGAGCGGCCCCGCGAATTCAATGCTTACCTGCGCCAGTTTCTGCGCCACCCCGTGCCCCAGCCCGCCGTGGCGGGGGCCTAGCGCGGGTGGCCGGGGCCTTTCTGAACAAAGCATACGCCTGCCCGCTTATTCATCGTTTCGTAAGCAGTATCCATTCGCCTCCCGCTTCCTTCTTGCCGATGCATTCGATGATTGCCGAAGACCTGCTCAACCAGATGATTCCACCGCTTAAGGTCTCCGACTCGGCTGCCAAGGCCGCGAAGTGGCTGGAAGAGTTTCATGTGGGCCAGCTTCCCGTGCTCGAAAACCGGCAGTACCGCGGGCTTATCACCGAAGCTGACCTGCTCGACTACGAAAACTCCGATATCCCCCTGACCAGTGTACCCTTCGGCTTCGCCAACGTGCACGTGCAGCACGACCAGCACTTCTACAGCATCATGGAAATGGCCATCCAGAACAAGCTGCAGCTGGTGCCCGTGCTCGACGAGCGGCGCGAGTACCTGGGCGTGGTTACCGTTGGCGACACGCTGGCCGCCTTCGGCCAGCTTCCCATTGCTGCCGGCCAGGGCGGCATCATCGTGCTGTCGATGGCCGAGCGGGACTATACCCTGACCCAGATCAGCCGCTACGTTGAGGAAAACAACGCCAAGATCCTGAGTGCGCACGTAGCCCAGGATGAGCACGACCCGTACAAGATTCGCCTGACCCTAAAGCTCAACACGCCCGATCTGGCCCGTATTGCGGCCACGCTGGAACGGTTTGGCTACGTCATTACGGCCCAGTTCAGCGGCGCCGGCGAGGTGAGCGAGGGGGAGCAGGACCGCTTCGATGCGCTGCTCAAATACCTGAGTCTGTAGGCAGCTGGACCGGCGCGGGGGTGGGCCAGCTGGTGCGCGGCCGCACCGCGGCCTGCGTCAGCGCTACAGGCCCTCAGTCAATTCGACACTCATACCCCAACAGCCATAAGTTCGTCCCGCTTGCTTGCCTGTCTGCTTTTGTTGCTGCTGGGCTGGCTGCCATCTACTCCCGCACTTGCCGCGCCTCCCGATACGGTGCGCGGCGCGGCGCCCGACAGCCTGGTGCGGGTGCAGTGCCCCGGGTACGCCGCTCTGCGCGTGGCTACCGTGCTGTTCGTGGGCAATGACGTAACCAAAGAGCGGATTCTGCGGGCCGAGCTGGACTTCCGCGAAGGCGACACCATTGCGGCCGCTGCGCTGCCCACGCGCCTCGAGGCCAACCGCCGCCGCCTCTTCAACCTGCAGCTCTTTCACCAGGTGCTGACCGAGGCAGTGTGCCGCAACGGCGAAATCACGGTGCTGTTTAGCGTGCAGGAGCGCTGGTACACCTTTCCAGTGCCCATCTTCTCCCTGGCCGACCGTAATTTCCGCTCCTGGCTTGACCGGCCCGACCGGTGGAAGCGCGTCGATTATGGCCTGCACATAGTACGCCGCAACTTCCGCGGGCGCAACGAAGACCTGACCGGCAACCTGCAGCTGGGCTTCAACCGCAAATACGAGCTGTTCTATGAAGCGCCTGGCTACGGCCGCCGCCGCCGGGTGGGCTTCGGCTTCGGCGTCTCCTACTACCGCAGCCACGCTCTCGACTATGCCACTGTGCAGGATCGGCTGGTGGCCTTCCGCGACGACGCCGGCTTTCCCATTGAGCGCCGCTACGCTACGGCCGGGCTGCGCTGGCGCCATACCGTGCAGCGTCGCACGGCGCTGGACGTAAGTTACCACCGGGAGCAGATTTCCGATTCCATCCTGCGCCGCAACCCCGACTATTACCTCGGCCGCACCCGCCGCGAGTTTCTGGACGTTATCTTAAGCTCGACGCTCAACCAGCGCAATACCTTCGCCTATCCGCTCACCGGCCGCTTTGCCCAGGCAAGCCTGGCCCACCGTACCTTTCTCACGCCCGGCACTCCTGGTATTACCACCCTGCGCGGGCAGATTGCCCAGTATGCTGCCCTGGGCCGCGGATTCTACTACAACGTCAGCCTGCAGGGGCAGGCCCGGCTGGCCAAGCGCGTGGCCTACGTCGACAACCGCGCCCTGGGCTACAGCACCTTCGTGCGGGGCTATGACCCTTACGTAGTGGACGGCCGGCACTACGGGCTGGTGCAGCAAAGCGTCACGTGCCGTCTCTTCGACCTGGGGCAGCTGAGACTGAAGGCTATCGACAATCCCAAAATCAACCGCATCCCGCTGGTGCTTTATTTAAATACCTTTGTCGATGCCGGTTATGTGGCAGCCCGCACCGTGGCCGCTACCAACCGGCTTCCTAACCAGCTGCTGAGCGCAGCGGGCCTGGGGCTGCATCTGGTTACCTTCTACGACCGGGTGCTGACCCTGGAGTACACCCGCAATGCCCGGGGGCAGGGCGGGCTTTTCTTTCGCAGTGAGTTTCCCATCTGACGCTTTCACCCGGGGTTCGGATTATGTTTTTGTTATGAAAATCGCCATTCTGGGGAAGCCCTTCGACGAAGAAACCCTGCCCTTTGTACAGGCCCTGCTCAACGACTTGGTTGGCCGTCGCACCGAGATTTTGATTGTCGAAGCTTTCCGCACCTACCTCGACAACCGCCTGACGCTGCCCGAAGGAGTCAGCACCTTCCGCCGGGGCGACTCGCTACGGGGCGTGCAGTTCGTGTTCAGCATCGGCGGCGACGGCACCCTGCTCGATACGGTGACCTACGTCGGAGCCCTGCAGATTCCCATTCTGGGCATCAACACCGGCCGTCTGGGGTTTCTGGCCACCATCACCCCCGACCGCATCCCCCAGGCCATTGATGCGCTGTTTAAAGGGCACTTCGTCATTGAGGAGCGCAGCCTTATCCGCGTCGATACGGACCCCGAAGTTTTTGAAGGTATCAACTTCGGCCTCAACGAGTTTTCAATTTTGAAGCGCGATACGTCGTCCATGATTGTCGTGCACACGTATATCGACGGCGAATACCTGAATTCCTACTGGGCCGACGGGCTGATTGTGGCAACGCCAACAGGTTCGACCGGCTACTCGTTGAGCTGCGGCGGACCAGTAATGTTGCCCCAAACCAACAATTTTATCATCGCTCCCGTATGTCCGCACAATCTGAATGTCCGTCCGCTGATTGTCTCTGACCGCAGCGTTATTTCCTTCGAGATTGAGGGTCGCAGCAATAACTTCCTGCTCTCCCTCGACTCGCGGGCAGTACCGGTAGATGCGGGAATTCAGATTGCCGTGCGGCGCGAAACCTTCGCCGCCCGGCTCGTCAAACTAAACCACGTTAACTTTCTGAGTACCTTGCGCAGCAAATTGAATTGGGGGCTTGACCGGCGTAACCCGGCCGGAATCCCCTTATAAAGAATTGAGAATTTGCACGATTAGTTTTTTAAGTTCCGGGCAAACCCTACTTTTGTTGCCGACTGCGACCATGTCCTGACGGATGTAACTCGTTCTTCCACTTTGCATATCCATAAACTTCGCTCCATATGAAGCAATTCTTCACCTACACCCTGACTCTGGCGCTGGCGCTGGCGCTGGTCTCTACGGAGGCGAATGCGCAGCAATTCAGCAAGCGGAAGCAGTACAACTCAGTTGGCATCAGTCTGAATGCCATGAACTACTTCGGCGACATCGTACCGAAAGCCAGCATTCCAAGCCTGCGCTTCGCCGCTACCCGTCCCAACATCGGCCTTAGTGCCACCCACCGTTTCACGCCCCGGATTTCGGCCCGGGTAGCCCTGTCCTATGGTCGCATCACGGGTGATGATAACAAGGCTGCGGATCGGAACGACGGCGATGCTCGTTTCCGTTACCACCGGAACATGAACTTCCGCAATGATATTTTTGAAGGGTCTGCCGTCGGTATTTTCGACCTGATAGCCAACCGCAACAACTACATCAAGCGTCCGGACTTCGTACCGTATGTATTTGCTGGCGTTGCCGTGTTCCACCACAACCCTAAGGGGTATGCCGGAGAACTCAAGGGCGTTGAGAATGCCGCCGGCGTTTCGTCGGGTACGTACTACAATCTGCAGCCCCTGCAGACTGAAGGCGTATCGTATAGCCTGACGCAGGTATCGATTCCCTTCGGTGGCGGTGTTCGCTACAAGCTGAACAAGAGCTTTGACATCGGTCTGGAAATCGGCTGGCGCAAAACGTTCACCGACTACTTGGACGACGTGAGCGGTGTTTACTTGAGCGACGCGCAGTTGGGCACTTCCGGTCCGAAGGCTTTCTTTGGCAAAGGCATCACCCGCAACGATGATGGTACTTACGTCAACTTCAACAGCGCCGGCGAAATGCGTGGCAAGGGCAATGAAGACGACTGGTACATCGTTACCGGTTTGCACCTCAACTACATTTTGGCGCCCCGCATCAAGAGCCCCAAATTCCGCTAGTCAGCAGCTTGCGCTGGCTGTCTGGTTTCACTCTCAGCTAGTCTAATGACGAATTCGTTTCTTTCCAAAACACTCCTTGTTTGCCTTGCGCAAGCAGGGAGTGTTTTTTTTGTCCTCACCTCAGCCAGCGCCCAGTCTACGAGCGAAGTAGGCATTGGCATTGGTGGACTGGTCTACAAAGGCGACCTGGCTCCCAGCTACCAGTTCAAAAACAACCGCCCCGCCCTGACGGCCTTTTACCGGCGGGATATTTCGGCCCCCATCACCTTGCGCGGGGCCCTGATGGGTGGCCTGCTCCGGGCTGATGATGCCAATGTGCAGGGCGTGAATGGCAGCACCGCGCCTCTACCGGCACTTCGGCAAGCCAACATGAAGGGAAGGCTATTTGAAATTTCCGGCGCCCTGGAGTACAACTTTTTTGACTATCATAACCGCAAGGATAAGATTCACCTCACTCCCTACGTAATGGTAGGGCTGGCCGGGTTTTATGCCAACACGACCACCCAGGGCAATGGCCCCGACGCGCAGGCCTTCACCAAGAGCGGCAGTATGCTGGGGCTGGCAGTGCCGGCGGGTTTCGGCATTAAGCTGGCATTATCGCGGCACTGGAATCTGGGCGTGGAAGCGGGAGCCCGCAAAACTTTCACCGACGAGCTGGATCATGCCAGCACCCAGAGCCCGGTCCTGGTGAACGTTCACGACCAGGATTGGTATTTCTACAACGGGGTAAGCATATCTTATACTTTCTATAAGATTCACTGCCCTGATTCGTACAAAGAAAATAAGCAGCTGCTAAGGTAGAAGCCGTTGGCAGCAGGGCTTAATGCAACCATTTGCGTACCTTGCGGCCTCTTTTACGCAAAAAGCACCGATGGCCGCCCGGTCCGAAATAGACTCTCACAATTTACCTGCCCACGTGGCCGTCATCATGGACGGCAATGGCCGCTGGGCCAAGCAGAAAGGCGGCCTACGCATCTTTGGGCACCAAAACGCCATTACGGCGGTTCGGGACACGGTAGAGGCCGCGGCGGAAGTGGGCGTCCAGTACCTGACGCTCTATGCCTTCTCCACCGAGAACTGGGCGCGGCCCAAGCACGAGGTTATGGCCCTGATGCAACTGCTGGTGCATACCATCCGGCAGGAAACGCCCACGCTGCTCAAAAACAGCATCCGCCTGGAGGCCATTGGGGATATCAGCAGCCTGCCCGACTCCTGTCAGCGGGAATTGGCCGAATCGATGGAGCTCACCAAGGCAGGCACCCGCATGACGCTGGTGCTGGCCCTGAGCTACAGTGGCCGCTGGGACCTGACGCAGGCGGCAAAACGGCTGGCGCAGGAAGTAGCCAGTGGCCGCCTGCAGCCCGAGGCGGTGACCGAGCAGACACTTGCGGGGTATCTGTCGACGGCCGGTATTCCCGATCCGGCCCTGCTGATCCGGACCAGTGGGGAGCAGCGCATCAGCAACTTTTTGCTGTGGCAGCTGGCCTACACCGAGCTTTATATTACGGAACTGCTGTGGCCGGATTTTCGGCGGGAGCATTTCTACGACGCTATTCAGGCGTATCAGCGCCGGGAGCGGCGTTTTGGCAAAACCAGTGAGCAGCTAACCGTTTCGTAAGTTTTCAATGATTTCTTTCTCAAATAAGCTTTCCCGGTTTCTGACCGTACTGCTCCTGGTGCTAAGTGTGGCTACAAAGGCTGCCTGGGCGCAATCTGCCGCAGCCGGTGCGCCGGGCCTCCCCGAGCCGGAGCACTACACGCTGGGCGGCATCACGGTCAGCGGAGCCCGCTACCTCGATACCAACACGCTGATCGGGCTGACGGGCCTGCGCATCGGCGACCCAATCAACGTGCCGGGCGAAGAAATCGGCAAAGCTATCCGGCGGCTGTGGGAGCAGGGCATCCTGGGCGACGTAAGCGTTTCCATTGCCCGCACCGAAGGCAGCAAGATTTTCCTGGACTTCAACCTGAAGGAGCGGCCGCGGCTGTCCAAGTTCGTCTTCACCGGTATCAGCAAAACCCAGGGCGACGACCTGAAAAACAAGATCAAGCTGATCCGGGGCAAAGTGGTGACGGACGCGCTGCTCAACAACACCCGTACCCAGGTTCGGAAGTTTTATACCAATAAGGGCTACCTCGATACCAAAGTCAATATCACCCAAACGCCGGACTCTAGTCTGTCGAACAGCGTGGTGCTGAACATCAACGTGGACAAGGGCGACAAAATCCGCATCCGCAACATCGACTTCACGGGCAACACGGCCGTTTCGGACCGTAAGCTCAAGGGGAAGATGAAAAAGACCAAGGAGCGGAAGAGCTACAACTTCCTGACGGCGGGCAAGTTTCAGAAGTCGGAATTTGACGAGGATAAGGAGAAAATAATCGAGTTTTATAATTCCCAGGGCTACCGCGACGCGACAATCGTCTCTGACACAGTGGTACGCACCGAAGATGGGCTGGCGCTGACCATCAACGTGGACGAAGGTCCGAAATACTATTTCCGCCGCATTACCTGGGCCGGCAACTACCTCTACGACAACAAGACGCTGTCGTCGGTGCTGGGCATCAAGGAAGGCAGCGTGTATAGCAAGGAGACGCTGGACAAGCGCCTGAACTACAACCCCACGGGCCAGGACGTCACGTCGCTGTATATGAACGACGGCTACCTGTTCTTCAGCATTGAGCCGGTAGAAACCAAGGTGGAAGGCGACTCTATTGACATTGAGATGCGCGTGACGGAAGGCGTGCAGGCCCGCATCAAGGAAATTAACATTGCCGGCAACACCAAAACCAGTGACCATGTGCTGCGGCGGGAGCTGCAAACCCTGCCCGGCGACAAGTTCAACCGGGAGCTGCTGATTCGCTCCCAGCGTCAGATTGCGACCCTGGGCTACTTCGACCCCGAGAAAATCGGGATGGTGCCGGTTCCGAATCAGGCCGATGGCACCGTGGACATCAACTACAGCGTGGTGGAAAAGCCCTCGGACCAGATTACGCTTTCGGGCGGCTGGGGTGGCTATGCCGGCTTTATCGGTACGGTGGGCTTGGTGTTCAACAACTTCTCGCTGCGCAAAGCCAGCAACTTCCGCAACTGGACCCCGGTGCCGGCCGGCGACGGGCAGCGCCTGGCGCTGAACGTGCAGGCCAACGGCACGCAGTACCAGGCGTACTCCTTCTCCTTCACCGAGCCCTGGCTGGGTGGCCGCAAGCCCAACTCGCTGTCGTTTAGTCTGAACCGCAGCATCCAGCGCGTAGGTACCAACTTCGACGCCCGGAACGACCAGTCGATCAAGGTAAACAGCGCCACGCTGGGCCTGGGCCGTCGCCTGCGGGTGCCCGATGACTACTTTACGCTGAGCAACTCTTTGTCCATCAGCCGATACGAGCTCAATAACTACCCGGGCTTTACCAACTTCAGCAACGGCAACGCCAACAACATCACGTTCAACACGACCCTGTCGCGCAACAGCATCGACAACCCGACATACACCCGTCGGGGCTCGTCGCTGGCGCTGAGCGTGAACCTGACACCGCCGTACTCCATCTTCAAAGGCTCGCACCCGAACGTGAACGAGTGGATCGAATTCCACAAGTGGATGTTTGATGCTTCCTGGTTTACGCCCGTCGTGGGCAAGCTGGTGCTGAACACCCGGGCGCACTTCGGCTTCATCGGCTCGTATAACTCGGCCCGACCCATCGGCCCGTTCGAGCGCTTCAAGCTCGGCGGCTCCGGCCTGGGCTACGGCGGCTCGTCAAACTTCCTGGTTGGTACCGAATACATCGGCCTGCGCGGCTACGAAGACCCGAATACGGCAACTTCTATCCAGAACCCAAATTCGAGCGGCGGCGTTGTCTACAATAAGTACGTACTGGAAATGCGTTATCCGATTTCCCTGAATCCGGCGGCCACGGTATACGTACTCAGCTTTGCCGAAGCAGGCAATGCCTTTGATCAGTACACCCAGTACAATCCCTATAAGCTGTACCGCTCGGCGGGCGTCGGCGCCCGGATTTTCATGTCGGCATTCGGTCTGCTGGGCTTCGACTACGGCTACGGCTTCGACAAAATCGACCAGTACACGCCGGGGCAGGCCTCCCAGCAGAAGGGCCATTTCCACTTCATCATTGGGCAGCAGATCCGCTAGTATTGCGGCGGGCTGCCGCCGAACTACACGTCTCACGCAGGTGCTATGAAAAAAATGTTTTGCCTGCTGTCCGTAGCCCTCGGGGTGCTGCTGACAGCTCCCGCCGCCCTGGCCCAGAAGTTTGGCTACGTCGACTCGGAGTTCATTATGAGCAAAATGCCGGCCTACGCCCAGGCCCAGCAGGAGCTCAATACGCTGTCGGGCAACTGGCAGAAGGAAATCGAGAGCCAGAAAAAGGACCTTGACAAGCTCTACCGCACCTACCAGTCGGAAGAGGTGCTGCTGACCGAGCCCATGAAGAAAAAGCGGCAGGACGAAATCCTGAAGAAGGAGCAGGAAGTCAAAGCCTACCAGAACAAGATTTTCGGGTACGAAGGCCAGCTGTTTAAAAAACGGCAGGAGCTGACCAAGCCCGTGCAGGACCAGGTGTTTGAGGCGGTGGAGAAGGTGGCCAAGAAAAAGCAGCTGGGCATTATCTTCGATAAAGCCGGCGACCTGACCATGCTCTACACCAATCCGATCCACGATTACACGGAATTTGTAATGGAAGAATTGGGTTTGGCTTCTGAAGACAGCAACCAGCCCGCCCAGAAGGGCGCCGTGCGGACCGTAACCAAACCCGCCACGCCCGCTGGCGACACGGACACGGACGACGCCCCGGCGCCGGCGCCGCGCAAGCCCGCTACCCGCGCCGGACAGCGCCCAGCTGCCGGAAAAAATTAACTTTGCCTCCGCACCTTCAACTCACTGACCGTTTTCCCTTAATGATTACCATGAACAAATTCCGTCTTGCCCTGCTAGCGGCCGTTTTTACCCTTACTACCTCTTCCGCTGCCCTGGCGCAAGCTCCGTTGAAGATTGGCTACACCAGCGTGGAATACGTGCTGAGCCAGATGCCGGAAAGCAAGCAGATTGAATCCGACCTGAAGGCTTACAGCTCCCAGCTCGAAGCCCAGCTGAAAAGCAAATACAGCGACTACCAGGCGAAAGCCGAAGCTTACCAGAAAGGCGCTGGCAGCATGGCCGAGCCCGTGCGGGCCGATAAGGAAAAAGAGCTGACGGGCCTGCAGAGCTCCATCCAGGAGTTTCAGCGCAGCGCCGACCAGAGCCTGCAGCAGAAGCAGCAGACGCTGCTGAAGCCGGCCCTGGACAAGCTGCAGAAGACCATTGACGCCGTAGCTGATGAGAACGGCTACACCTACGTACTCAACTCGGATGGCGCCAGCCCGGTGCTGCTGCACGGTCCGAAAGAAGGCGACATCTCGGACCTGGTGCTGAAGAAAATGGGCATCACGCCGGGCGCTGCCCCGGTAGCTGCCGCCCCGAAAGCGGCTGCCACGCCGGCCCCGGCCGTACCGGCTTCGACCAAGACCAAGACGAAAACCAAGAAGTAAGCGTCAGGCGCTGTTTTTGGCAAGCAAAGCCGGAGCCTGGGGCTCCGGCTTTCTTATTTTATTCAATTACCCCAACGCCGCCACAATGACGGAAATGGAAGAAGAAGAAGAACAGGATCTGCCGAACCTGAACCTCCCCGAGGAAGAAGGCGAGGGCGACGAGCTGTATGAGCACCACCGGATCAGGGTGGACCGCAAGCAGGAAATGCTGCGCATCGATAAGTTTCTGATGCGCCGGTTGTCGCACACCTCCCGCACCAAGATTCAGCATGCCATTGAGGCTGAAGCAGTGCAGGTGAACGAGAAGCCCGTAAAGGCCAACTACCGCGTCAAGCCCCTCGACGTCATCACCATCACGCTGCCCGAGCCACCCATCGACTTCCGGGTGCTGCCCGAGCCGATGGATCTGGACATCCGCTACGAAGACGAGTCTTTGCTGCTGGTCAACAAGCCGGCTGGGCTGGTTGTGCATCCGGCCTTCGGCAACTGGCACGGGACGCTGGTCAATGGCCTCACGCATCATCTGAACAGCCTGCCCACCGGCCGTAATGGCGAAATCCGGCCTGGCCTGGTGCACCGCATCGACAAGGATACGTCGGGACTGCTGGTGATTGGCAAAACCGAATGGGCCATGACTCACCTGTCGCAGCAGTTTTTTCACCATACCATCGAGCGGACTTATCTAGCCTTGGTGTGGGGCATTCCGAAAGAGGCGGCCGGCACCATCACCGGCAACATCGGGCGCAGCATCAAGGACCGCAAGGTGCAGGCTGTGTTTCCCGAAGGCGACCAGGGCAAGCATGCCGTGACGCATTACAAGGTGCTCAAAACTTTCCAGCACGTCTCGCTGCTGCAGTGCAACCTCGAAACCGGCCGTACCCACCAGATTCGGGTCCACATGAAGCATATCGGCCACCCCTTGTTCTCCGATACCACCTACGGCGGCAACAAGGTGCTCTACGGGCAGCGTACCGGGGCTTACAAGGCTTTCGTCGATCATGCCTTTGAGGTGATGCCCCGGCAGGCGCTGCATGCCAAGTCACTGGGCTTCGTCCATCCGCAAACCGGTGAGCAAAGGCAGTTTGAGGTTGAGCTGCCCGCCGACTTTGCCGGAGTGCTGGAGCTCTGGGAAAAATACGCCACGGAAGCAGAGTAGCCCGCCCCAGTCAGCAAAAAAAAGCCCCGCTACGTTTGTAGCGGGGCTTTTTACAGCGATTAAGAACCGGAGTTACTTTCTAGCCGGAGCCTTCTTGGCCGGAGCCTTCGGAGCCACTTTGTTCTTGCCGGTTATTTCATTCACGGCAATGGTAGCGTCTTTGTTGCCCGGGTCGAGAGCCAATACCTGCTGGTAGTAGGGCAGCGCAGCAGCCTTGTCGCTCTTGGTAAAGAGGTAGTAGGAGCCCAGGTAGTTGTTAGCTTCAATCAAACCATCCTTGTACTTGGACGGGTCGTTGGCCGAAGCTACCTCGATATACTTCTCGTAGAACGGCTTGGCCGTACCCAGCTTGGAAGTCGGGTCCAGGTTAGAGTTTACCCGGGCCCGCATCTGGTAGCCGGGCACGTAGGTCGGACGGGCTACGATAACTACGTTGTAGAGGCTGTCAGCCTGGCTGAACTGCTTGTTGGACTCGTAAGCACGGGCCAGCAATACGTTGTCGGCCAAATCGCCTTTGCCATCCTTCATGCGGATCTGGAACTGCTTGATGGCATTAGGATAGTCCTTCTTGCTCATATAGGCGTTAGCCAGGTCCTTGCGCAGGTCAACATTGGTAGGGTCAGCGGCAACTGCCTTTTCCAGCAGCGCAATGCCTTGCTCACCCTTACCCGACTTCGACAGCATCTTGGCGTAGTACACGTTGTCCTCTTTCAGGACCTTGCCCGCCGGCGCCATCTTCATGAACTTGTCCATGGCCACAATAGCCTCGTCATTCTTGCCGGTTTCGTACAGCGAGTACGCCCGCAGACGATTCATCGTCAGGTTGTCGGCGTCCCGGGCCAGCACCTTGTCTATTTCGACCAGAGCTTCCGGATACTTCTTCGTCAGAAACAGGAACGAAGCATACTTAGCATCGGTATCGGGAGTCTTCTCCGCGGTAGTCATGTATTTCTGGAAGCCGGACAGCGCCTCGTCGTATTTGCCGGCATAGAAGTACATTTCCGCCAAGTCGCGCTGGGCCGGGGCGTAGCTAGGGTCGAGGCTCAGCGCCTTCTCGAACGAAGTGCGGGCCTCATTGTAGTTGCGCGAACGAACGTTCAACTGCCCTTTGCGATAGTACGACAAAGCGTCATTCGGATTGGCCAGCGAAGCCCGCTCGTAGCTCGACATAGCCTCGCCGCCCCCGGTTTCCTGCTTCAGGTAAACGTCACCCCGGGCAATCATCAGCGCGGCGTCATCCTTGCCCTTATTGGCCTTCTGAGCAGCATCGATGTAGCTAAGGGCCTTGGTAACGTCCTTCACGTCGGACTCAGCGTAGGCCTGGGCAATCATGGTCAGCACTTTGGCATCTTTACCCTTGCTGATCTTAACGGCATTGTCGAACTGAATTTCGGCTTCTGCCATCTTGCCTTGCGCCAAAGCGGCCCGGCCGGCGGCTACCAGGCTGGTAGCATCCTTAGGATTCAACGGAACCCGGTTGAAGTAATATGCGGCCGAATCCGGCATGGCGCGCATCTGGTACAAACGACCTAATTGGAACGAGGCGTCAGCTGCCTGGCCTTGCTTGAGCAAAGCCGCCCGGGCTTCGTTATAGCGTTCCAATTCAATTGATTTTTGAGCACTCGTGGTGTTCTGAGCGAAAGCGGCAGAGCCGGAAACAGACAAGGCAACGAGGAGCGAGAGCTTCCAGGGCTTGAACTTCATGAGCAAAAGGTTTGGTGAAAAAGCTTGTGGAAAGGGGAGAGAAAGAAGCCTAAAGCTTATTGGTATTGATGATCCGCGTTTGGCCGACCGCCGGCACCAGCCCCGATTTGAGAATGATAAGCTGGCCTTTGTTGCCTGCCGCAAAGGATGCAAAACCGGTGCCAAGACCAGCACGTGCCTCCCGACTGATTAGGTATACCTCCCGGCGCAGCGGGTACGTTTTGAGCGCCATGTAGGCCTGGTAGGGCTGCACATAGTCGTCGGCCTTCTGCGGATTGGGGTTTGAGCTGATGCCCACAACCCGAACCCGCTTCAGGAAGCTTTGTACGGCGGCATCATCCCGGTCACTGATCCAGTTGGCACCTACTATACCGATTGCACTGGGATGTGTAGCAACGTAATCGAGCAAAGCAGGGTTCGATTTGGCAGCAAATACCCGTTGAGTAAGCGGAACGCCCCGCGTCACCGAGTCCTGCACGTAACGGGCCGTGCTGGAGCGGTTGGCATCAAATACGACGTTGATGGCTCCCAGCTTCTTCTTGCCGCTCACCTGGCTCCATTCGGCGGTTTTGCCCGTGAAAATGTCGCGCAGCTGGGCCGTGGTCAGCAACGAATCCGCGTTGCTAGGATGCACAATAATGGCCAAGCCATCGGTTGCCAGCTTGATAGTCCGCGGCACCAGCTTGAGCTGATCAAACACGGCCTGCTCACTCGGCGTCAGCTGCCGGGCCACCACGATTACGCGGGCCTTGTTGTCGAGCAGATCCTGAATAACGGCCTGCTCAGGCTTGTAGGCCGCCTGAATCTTGGCTGCCTGGTACAGCTTCTGGAAGGTATCGACCTGCGACGTCAGAATCGGCGCAAACGTCTCGTCCACGCTGATGCTGATTTTGCCGCTGGTGGTGGTGTCCGTTTCAGCGGCATCAGCCGAAGTGCCGCCCGTATTGCAGCCAATCAGCAGCAAGCCGGTGGCGGCCAGCGCAATGCTCTTGATCCACAAATTACTGCTCATCATCATAGGTGGGTTTGCGTTTGAAATGCTGGCCATAGGTGCGGACAAATCTAATGATTCCATATATCAGGAAAACAGTGCCCAGAATCCGGCGGGTACCTACCGGCAGAACAACCAGCCCGTTGGCCACCCATAAGAAGACGCCCAGGCCCATGTAAATGACAGCCATTACCAGTAGGAAGTAAGGCACCAAACGCTGGGGAGATTTACCCAGGCGCTCATCCGTAGTAGGACGATCAAGCATACAATGAAGAAGAAATAAGTCAGTGAACTACCGCTACAACGTAAAAACGCGCCCCGATTGTTCGTTCAGGAGCAGGTTGGCAGGTCATTGGGCCCTATTGGTAGCTATGAAAAAGTCAGAAATCAGCCGGTCTGGAGTCGACCGGCTGATTTCTGACTGGCAAAAAACCATCTTCAGCAAATATACTGCTGTCAAATTATTTCAGGCTATCCACCACTATTCGTAGTGAAAAGTAATGGGCAACGTGTAGCGCACGGCTACTGCGTGGCTGTTCTGCCGACCGGGCGTCCAGGTGGGCATGGCTTTGATTACCCGGGCGGCTTCCTCATCGGTACCGTAGCCGAGTCCCTTCAACACTTGCACGTCGGAAATGGCGCCGCTGGCCTGTACGGTAAAAGACACGAAAACTTTGCCCGAAACACCCGCCGCCAGCGCCTGCCGCGGGTAGTGCAGGTTGCGCTGCATATACTGCCGCAGGGCTTCCAGGCCCCCGGCAAACTCCGGCATTACTTCCGCGTGAATAAATGGCTGGGCAGGGGGCGGTGTTACCGCCACGTTAGAGTCGATGCCCGGCGCCGTACCCGGGCCATTGACAACGGCCGGGCCGGCTACGCCCGCTATGGCTACTGGTCCAGTCACCGCATCCGGATCAACAGTGCTGATCTGTTCCACTTCGTCCTTGGGCTTGACAAGCGGATCCTTCACTACGGTGGTAGGAACAGCCACCTTGGGTGGGGCAACTACCACGGCGTGCTGCTCAGCCGGTGGTGCTACCTCTTTGGGCAGGTCGTAGCGCTCCAGAACTATATCGCCAAGCACGGGAATCGGGGGCACTACCACGACGGCCGGCCACAAGCGCTGGATCAGTACCGGAAGGCTGACCAGCAACAGGCAGAGCACAACCGAAAAAGTGAGGCCCGCGACCAGGTGGCGGCTGTAAACCCGGCGCAACACATAGGCGCCGTAAGATTGGTTGCGGCCCTCGAAGACGATATCGTCCAGAGAAGCGGTACTCAGTTGCATGGTGTTCATGGGATAGGGGCTAAAGGTGAAAAGATGATTGTGAACTGCTGATTACCCAAGCCATTCCCCAACCTGCCGCGGGTTCCGGATGGCTTTCAGGTAGGCAACGGAACCCTTGTAGCTCCTAGTGCAGCCCCTAAGCCGCTTTTCGACCAGACCTGCTTTTTTTTCGACAAAAAAAAGACCCAAACCAGCTCGTAAGCTGATTTGGGTCTTTCATAGATACCCCAAGGTAGGGGAGGTAAAGGAAGCTTAGCGGATGGCGAACGTTACGGGGACAGTGTACGAAACACTTACGGCCCGGCCGTTCTGCTTGCCCGGAGCGAATTTCGGCAGGTTCTTGATAACCCGGGATGCTTCTTCGTCGCAGCCGGCACCAATGCCTTTTTGAATCTTCACATCCGAAACCTGCCCATCAGGGCCAACCACGAAGGCAATAAATACCTTGCCTTCTACCTGGTTGCGCAGGGCCAGAGCGGGGTATTTGATGTTCTGAGCAATGTACTTGAGCAATGCTTCCTGTCCGCCGGGGAATACCGGCATCTGCTCCACATAGGTGTATACCTTGTTCTCAACAACCTCCGCTACTACCTCGTTGCCTTTACCTTCCAGGCCGCTGAGGTCAGCAGCGTTGTCGGTATTGCCTTTCACAGTCACGGTAGCTACGGTTTTATCCTTCAGCTCTTCCTGATCCGGGATTTCCTCCACCTTCTTGATTTCCTCATCCTTCTTCACCACCGGAGGGGTAAACTTGATGGTGGAAAGCTTCGGTGGCGGCGGTGGCGGCGCCTCGGGGGGCGGCGGCGGGGGCGGGGGCTTGGTTTCGTCCAGCGGTGGAGCCTCCATGAGCTCGTTCACCTTCAGCATCTTGTCGTCCTGCTTAATTTCGTTGTCAGAGAACATCCGCGCGATGAGCGGGAAGCTGACAAGAATGGCAAAAATGGCGACTGCAATGAGAAGGGCCCGCGTAACGTGGCTGCCGTACAAACGCCGCAGAACATACGCTCCGTAGGCCTTGTTGCGGCCTTCAAAAACGATGTCGTCGAACGATGCACGCGCCAGTTGCGTGTTATCCATCATTTGCCAGAAGTTTTAATGAGGTCCTCATCCGCTTTCGAGATATCCACCAGCGCGTACTTTTTCTGGTCGGTGATGTTCATCTCGTCGAGGATATCAACCATGTTCTTGTAATTGGATTTGTCGGTCGGCTTGATCAGCACCACCGTTTTGGGGTTCCGACGCTTGCGCTCCAGCAAAACCTTCCGAATCCCATCAGCGGCGTAGCTGGTCGAAACCAGTTCGGGCTTTGGCTCGCCTTCCTTCAGGAGGCCTTCGTAGTAGTAGATCTTGTTGCCTTCGTCCATCACGATGGTAAAAGCATTGGAAGCGGGAAGTTCCTGGGGCGGATCCTCCGGTTTCGGCTTCACCGGCATCGTCATCTGCATGATGGTCGGCTTGGCGAACGTAGTGGTCAGCATGAAGAAGGTGAGAAGCAGGAAGGCCAAGTCCACCATGGGTGTCATGTCGATTTTGGTCGACATTTTTTTGGCTCTCTTTTTTCCGCCTTTTCCGCCTCCTTTGTCTTGTTGTTGTACTTCTGACATGGCTCTGCGGGGTTATCGACCGGCTACTGGCTTGGCTTCCAAGTCAGTAATCAGGTTGAAACGGTTGATGTTCTTATCCTGCAGCAGCTTGATGATTCTTTTCACCGTGGGTACGTCCGCGTCGCCGTCGCCTTTGATGGCGATGTAGGCGGGCTTGTTGAACTCCTTACGGCTGGCGGCCTGGGCCTCTACCACCCAATCGATAAACTGATTGTTGAGCGAGTCGGCGGGGATGCCGGGCTGCTTGATGGTTTTACGCTGCTCATTGTCGCGGCTCAGAAAATCGGGCAGCTGCTGCACCGGTACTCCGAAGCTGGACAGGTTGGAGAAAGTCTTTGCCTGGGCGGCCGTGAAGGTGACCCCGTATTTGGCTCCGACCCGCGACAACATTGCCAGCTTGGGTTTGGTATCATCGAGCCCGAAGAATACGCGCTTGTCCTTGTCCACAGAAATGGTGATGATGTGGGAATCGGGCAGGCGTATTTCGGACGTTGACGACGGCGTGTCCACCACCACTGCTTCCTCGGGAGCAAACTTGGTGGTGAGCATAAAGAACGTCACCAGCAGGAATGCCAGGTCCACCATCGGAGTCATATCCAACGAAGGGGACGTTCTATGGGGCTTTACTTTGGGCATTTCTGGTGGGGTTAATTAGCGATGATTCAGAAACGTAGAACGACTAGCTTTTAGTGCCTTAGGCACTACTTAAGCCGAGTGGTGCTCCGTTTCGCCGTGCTGAGCGGCGAAGGTCTGAATGATGCTGAAACCAGCCTCGTCGATGCTGTACGTCAGCTCGTCAATTTTGCTGGTGAAGAAGTTGTAGGCTACGATGGCCAGAGCCGACGTACCGATACCCAGAGCCGTGTTGATCAGAGCTTCCGAAATACCGTTGGCCAGGCCAACTGCGTCGGGAGCACCACCTTGGGCCAGAGCGGCGAAGGCCTTGATCATACCGAATACCGTACCCAACAGACCCACCAGCGTGGCGATAGAAGCCAAAGTGGAGAGGATAACGAGGTTTTTCTCGAGCATTGGCAGCTCCAGAGCCGTCGATTCCTCGATTTCTTTCTGGATGGCCAATACTTTCTGTTCTTTCTCCATGTTACGCTCACGGGCCATCTCCTGGTACTTGCCCAGGCCGGCTTTCACCACGTTGGCTACCGAGCCTTTCTGCTGGTCGCAGGCGGCAATGGCACCGGTGATGTCGTTTACGTTCAGCTTCTGACGGATGGTACGTACAAAAGACTCGATGCTTTTGGTGCCTTTGGCCCGGCCGATGGTCAGGAAACGCTCAATCGAGAACGTGAATACCAGCAGGAACATGGTGAGCAGCAGGGGTACGATCGGACCACCTTTGAACACGATACCGAGCCAGTTACCGGGCAATGGGTTGTTTGCGTTGTCGCCACCCTGGAAGTTGCTGCCGTTACCAAACACGAAGAGGTAAACTATAACTGAGACAACAAATGCGAGGGGAATCACGATGGCAGCAAACGCTGACCCACCTTTTGCTTCACCTTGGGGTGCTGCAGGAGCGGCGGGCCGCACGTTTTTGTTCATTGCATTCTTTTGTTCCATTGTTCCGGAGAATTAGTGGGTTGGTGGTGAAAGGTTGAATTAAGTAGGTAAAAGTGAGCAACTGGGGTAGATATGCTTAAAGACGACGGCGGCCCCGCTCACCCGCACGCTCCGCTCCCGAAAGGGGCAGAAATCGTGGGTCTGCTCGTGCGCGGGGCCCCTTGCGAATTCAGTCTATCCTTGGCAAACCTAAATAAAAAGCAACGCGCTGCCAAATGAAAAATGCGTTTAAACGCTTTAAAGCGGTTTGCAACTAAAAAAAAGGCTATTCCGGCGGCTGGTTTGGTAATGCCGAAGAAGGTAGTTTTTTGGCCTGCTCCCAATAAACATCCATCTGTGCGAGGCTCAGGTCGGCAAGGCGGTGCCCCTCCCGGGCTGCTTCGGTTTCCAGAAATTGAAAACGCCGGATGAATTTTCGGTTTGTACGTTCCAAAGCCTCTTCAGGATTAATATTGGCAAACCGGGCAAAGTTGACCAGGGAGAAAAGCAGGTCACCAAACTCGGCCGTAGCGCGCTCCTGGTTCCGGCGGGCCGGGTCGGCATGGGCAAACTCATCCCCGAACTCGGCCAGCTCCTCCTGCACTTTCTCCCACACCTGCTCCTGCCGCTCCCAGTCGAAGCCCGCGCCCCGGGCCTTTTCCTGGATGCGCATGGCCTTGACCAAAGCCGGTAAGGATACCGGAACTCCGCCCAGGACGGAAGAATTCCCTTTTTCTTGGAGCTTCAGCTGTTCCCAGTTGCGCTTTACGTCTTCCTCGTCCTGCACCGTTACGTCGCCGTAGATGTGCGGGTGCCGGAAAATCAGCTTCTCGCACTGGGCGTTGAGCACGTCGGCAATGTCGAACTGGTTGGTTTCAGCAGCGATTTTGGCGTAGAACGTCAGGTGCAGCATTACGTCGCCCAGCTCCTTTTTCACGTCCGGCAGGTCGTCGCGCAGGATAGCGTCGGAGAGTTCGTAGGTTTCCTCGATCGTGAGGTGGCGCAGGCTCTGCATCGTTTGCTTACGGTCCCAGGGACATTCGGCCCGGAGGCGGTCAAGCACGTCGAGCAGGCGGCCGAAAGCGGCCAGCTGCTCCGCGCGGCGGTCGGGTAGAGAAGGGGACATTTCCATTAGCCAAATATACGGCCCTGGGTTTGGCCGGGGCTCGTTTGTCGGCCAGTGACGCTCTGAGCGCAGCAGAATTGACCGGCCGCCGGGTGTTGCCAACACTATATCGTAGGGAAAGCAGGCGGGTTTCTCTACTTTTGTCACGACAAAATAGACCTGACCTGTGGCACTGATTAAATCGATTTCCGGCATCCGAGGCACTATTGGCGGCGTAGCCGGCGAAGGCCTGACCCCACTTGACGTGGTAAAATATGCCGCGGCCTTTGGTACCTGGGTACTGGACAAAACGCAAAACAATACCATCGTCATCGGGCGCGATGCGCGCATCTCCGGCGAGATGGTGAGCAAGCTGGTGGCCGCTACCCTGCAAGGACTCGGCATCGACGTTATCGACCTGGGGCTGAGCACCACGCCCACGGTAGAAATGGCCGTGCCGGCTAAAAAGGCCGGGGGCGGCATCATCCTGACGGCTTCGCACAACCCCAAGCAATGGAACGCGCTGAAGCTGCTCAACGATAAGGGCGAATTCATTTCCGACGAGGACGGCAAGCTGGTGCTGCAGCTCGGCGACACGGAAGCGTTCAATTTTGCGCCCGTGACCAAGCTGGGGCGGTATTCGACCGACGACACGTTTCTGCAGCAGCACATCGACGCCATTCTGCGGCTGCCGCTGGTCGATGTGGCCGCCATCAAGGCCAAGAAATTTCGGGTAGTCGTGGACGCCGTCAACTCCTGCGGGGGCTTTGCCGTGCCGCTGCTGCTGGAGGCGCTGGGCGTGGAAAGCATCGAAAAACTGTTTTGCGAGCCGACCGGCGACTTTGCCCACAACCCCGAGCCGCTGCCCGAGAACCTGCGCGAAATTGCCAAGACCATGGAGAAAGGCTCTTTCGACGTGGGCATCGTGGTGGATCCCGACGTGGACCGCCTGGCGCTGGTGAATGAGGACGGCACCATGTTCGGCGAGGAATACACGCTGGTGGCCGTGGCCGACTACGTGCTGCAGCAGAACGGCGGGGGCAACACCGTGAGCAACCTGAGCAGCACCCGGGCCCTGCGCGACGTGACTGAAAAGGCCGGTGGCAGCTACGCCGCCGCCGCCGTGGGCGAGGTGAATGTGGTAACCAAGATGAAGGAAACCAACGCCATTATCGGGGGTGAGGGCAACGGCGGCATTATCTACCCCGAGCTGCACTACGGCCGCGACTCGCTCGTGGGTATTGCGCTGTTTTTGAGTCATCTGGCCAAGACGGGTCTGACCATGACCCGGCTGCGGGCCTCGTACCCGAGCTACTTTATTTCGAAGAACAAGATCGAGCTGACGCCGGAAATCGATACCGATCTGGTACTGCGCCAAATGGAAGCTCGCTACGCCAAGCAGCCGGTAAACACCATCGACGGCGTAAAAATCGAGTTCGATAAGGAGTGGGTTCACCTGCGCAAGTCGAACACGGAGCCCATCATCCGGATTTATGCCGAGTCGGACTCGAATGCCACTGCCGACCATCTGGCCAACAAAATCATTGCCGACATCAAGGAAATTATTTCGGCCTAAGCGCGGAGCTAGCCTGGCCGAAGGTCAGGTTCGGCAAACCACCGCCGGCTTTTTGCGGCGCTTTTCCAGTCCCTACACTAAAGGATTCCGGCGGGCCCGCCGGAATCCTTTATTTTTGTGCCGTGCCGTCCGCGGTACTCCACCCTCCTAACTGCCGCCCGGTATGTTTTCCACCCCCGACTCGTCCGCACCGGCCGCCGCCCCCACGGCTGCTTACTTCGACAACGCTGCCACCACGCCCCTGGACCCGGAAGTGCTGGAAACGATGCTGCCTTTTATGCGGGAGCATTTTGGCAACCCCAGCAGCATCCACGGGCACGGGCGCAAAGTGCGGGCGGCCATTGAGAATGCGCGCAAAACCATTGCCCACCTGATCAATGCCTCCCCGGCCGAAATCACGTTCACCTCGGGGGGCACGGAAGGCGACAACTACGCCGCTTTTGGCAGCGTCCGGCAGCTGGGCGTGCAGCACGCTATAACGTCGCCGCTGGAGCACCATGCCGTGCTGCACACGCTGCAGGCGCTGGAAAAAAACGGGTACGTGCAGCTCAGCTACGTGCGCCACGACGAGCGGGGCCGCCTGGACCTGGAGCATCTGGATCAGCTGCTGGCCGCGCAGCCGCGCACGTTTGTGAGCCTGATGCACGCCAACAACGAAATCGGCAACCTGAACGACATTCAGACCATCGGCGACATCTGCGCCCGGCATGAGGCCGTGTTTCACACCGATACGGTGCAGACCATGGGCCACTACCGAATCGATGTGCAGCAGCTGAAAAATCACTTTCTGGTGGGGTCCGCCCACAAGTTTCACGGGCCCAAAGGCGTGGGCTTCCTGTACCGCCGCTCGGGCGTGCAGGCCAGCCCGCTCATCCACGGCGGGGCCCAGGAGCGCAACGTGCGCGCCGGCACCGAGAATGTGTACGGCATCGTGGGGCTGGCCAAGGCGCTGGAAATTGCCTGTAGCCAGATGGCCGACCACCAGCGCTACATCCAGGGGCTCAAAGACCGGTTTATTGCGCGGCTGACGGCCGAAATCGACGACGTGGATTTCAACGGCCACTCCGCCGTGACCGACCAAAGCCTGTACACCGTGCTGAACGTGAGCCTGCCGCCGTCGGAAATGAATGAGATGCTGCTCTTCAACCTCGACATCAACCACGTCTCGGTATCGGGGGGCTCGGCGTGCAGCAGCGGCGCCAACACCGGCTCCCACGTGCTGACGGCGCTGGGCTGCGACCCCGGCCGGGGCGCCATCCGCTTTTCGATGAGCAAGTACAACACCGAAGCCGAGGTGGACTTTGCCGTGGAGCAGCTGGCGAAAATGTACCGCAAGGTTTCGGCGTAAGCGGCTCTTACGCCGCCAAGAGCTGTCAGTCGAAGCGCCGGATTACCCGGCTTTGCGCCACCGCCGCCGCTGGCCGCCGGGGCAGCCGGTCTACCAACTGTGGCGGAATGCGTATTATTCGGCAATAACGGGCTGCCGACGGTGGCAGCCCTCTGCTTAACCTGTTTGCTCGCATGGCCGAAATCAACATTCAACGAAAGAAATCTTCCCCGAGCCCCTGGCTGCTCGTGCTATTGGCGCTGGCCGTACTGGGCCTGATTGCGTATTTTTTCCTCCGCTCCGATACCGGCGCGGCGCCGGCTGCCCCGGCAACGGCTCCCACCAGTGCCAGCACGCCCGTAACGGATGCGGAGGCAGAAGCCATTGCCCGCGCCACGCCTCCGCCCGCTGATGGCTCCGGCAATGCCGCAGTAGCCGATATGGCCGCCGAAGAAGCCCCGGTTTCGGCCGATGAGCTGGCCAGCTTTGCCACCACCGAAGCGGCCGCCCCCGACTACGGCCGCCGGGGGCTGCGCATGCTCAGCGCCACCCTCTCCGACCTGGCCGACCGCGCCGACCTGCGTGACCCGGCCGTGAGTGAAAAGCGCAACGACCTGACCAGCGCCACCAGCCGCCTCAGTGAGGCCAACGCCAGCCTGAAGCCGGGCCTGGTAGCCGCTACGGCCTTGCTGCAGGCCATGCAGCAGAAAGCCTACCCCGACCTGGAAGGACCCGTAGGCGAGCTGAACGAGCAGGCCCGCCAGCTGTCGGGCCGGCAGACGACGGAGGACCAGGCTCAGCTGCAGAGCTTTTTCACCAAGGCCGCCGAAATTGTGCGCACCCTGAGTCAGCCGGCCGCGTAAGCCCGGCCGCCCGTATCCAATCCGCTACTGCTTCTGTATGGAAACCACTGCTATTCCCGCGGCCGACGGCCTGCACCTGCGCCGCCTGCGCGACCTGTCCGAGTTTGAAGTAGCCGATGGCAGCCCCGACGTGCGGGGCTGGTCGGTACGCGGCGGCGACGGCAAAAAATTTGGGGAGGTCTTCGAGCTCATTGTCGACGTAGACGCTTTGCAAGCGCGCTACCTCGATGTGGAGCTGGATTCGGCGCTGCAGCTGAATGAGCGGGAGCGGCACATCCTGCTGCCCATCGGCGTGGCCGCCCTCGACGAAGATGGCGACAATGTCTTCGTCACCTCCCTGACCACCGACTCAGTGCTGGACTACCCGCCCTACGTCGAAATTCAGATTACCCGGGAGTATGAGGAAGCCATGCTTCGCTCCCTGCAGCTGCCGCTGCCCGCCGTGGGTACGGCCAACTTCTACGACCAGGATTCCTACAACGAGCAGCGCTTCTATCAGCGCCGCCGCCCGGGCTCGGCTGAAACCCGGCCCCACGACGACCAGCCTGGGCAAGGGGCTTTGCATCAGTAATACCGCCACCGATTTGCCGGCTGCCCGAATCACAAAATCAGCTCAAGGTGAGCTGCCTCCGGCTCTCATACCGCGTTGCAAACCAGGTCGAATCCGGGAGTTTATGGCGGGTTTTTCTATGCGCAATACCTCTTTGCTGCCCCGGCTGCTGCCCGTACTGGCCGGGCTCAGCAGCGGCTGTGCGCCAACGCTGGCGCCCTTTACCCCGCATGCATATGCCAACGCTGGGCCATCGGGGTGACGTGAGCAGTCTGCTGCACGCGAGTACAACCGGGGCTGCGCTGCAAACGGCCTACGCCCTGACTGAGAGCTGGACGCTGACGGCTCACCTGCTCGCCGATATCCGACCCCTGAAGGAGCGGCGGCTGTTTGCGGCCGAAGCCGGGGCGGGCTACGGCTGGCGGCTGGCTCCGCAAACCAGGTTCACCCTGCACGCCGGTGCCGGCGCCGGCGGAGGACGCTCGGGCTTCACCTCCGTCAACCTGGCCTTTATCGACTCGGACGGCCGCCGGTTTCAGTCACGCTACGCGCAGGCTTATGTGCAGCCTACCATCAGCCGCTATCTGCAACCCGTCACGGTGAGCTTCGCGGTGCGGGTCAACGGGGCTTACTTCTCCCGGCTGCGGGAAGGACCTTATCCGGCAGTGCCAAACGGCTACAGCCCCGTAAATCTGGACGGCCAGCAGGTATATTATCTGCAGCCAGCCGGCCAGTTCGGCTTCGACGTCGGCCAGCACGGCCAGATGATGGTCAGCGGCGGAGCCAACCTGCTGCTCAACCGCCCGGATGCGGCCAACGTCAGCCGGTTTGTGGTCGGGCTGGGGCTGCAGTGGCAGCTTTCCCGGCCGGCCGGCGCCCAGCAGTCTCTGGCCGCGCCGCTTACCCCAAAAGTGGGCTAGGGCGTGTTCTCAAGAACGTTCGGCATGGCAAAGTCGTAATAGGCTTATTTTCAAGATGAATGCTGACCGTACGTTGCTCACCGATAATCATTGGGCAC
>NZ_BAABDH010000103.1:0-66868 GCF_039539525.1 Hymenobacter algoricola
CGGAATTTAAGGGTCGAAATTTTGCTGCACTTATAGTAGCGGTTAGCAGGCTGCATAACAGTAAGTTACGCCCATTCTCTTGACTTCTGCTTCCTAAGCCCCTTAGTAATTACATTGTACTTCGGTTGCCGGGCTGAAGGTTATAAAATACCCAACCATCGGCAATACGTAACGTTAGCGGTCAGCTTAAAAGACGACATAGAACATGAAATTGATGACAATAATTATGTTACTTTTTTGGCTGACTGCTTGTGACAATCGAACAGGCAAAAGCGTGGTGGGCCAAAAAGCTAAAACGATTCATATTGACAGTTTAAATATTAACAGTAATGAAATAAATGGTTCGGGTGGACAACCTTACAAGCAATCTCAAAAATGTAACTTTAGTAATTTTATCGCTGACAAGAAAACACCTAAACTTGCAAAAGACATTTATCTCGACAACGACTTGGATTTGCAGGAAAAGAATATGTAGAAAATAATACCAAAGAATTTATAGCAAATTTTGATAACGAAAGTTGCTTTACTGAAAATGACTTAACAATTTGGGCAAACATTGTGATTCTTGAATTTAGTATTACCAGGGAAGGAGAATATGACAAATCAATAATTGATGACTATATCAAAAAACTAAAATCAAATTGCAATGACTGCTCAACGACACAAAAAGAAAACATTAATAAATTTGGCTTGACATTGAAAAGTGAATGAAAAGAATTTTTGAAACACATAGACTGACAACTGGACGAAAAGAAAGCCGAACCGCTAACAGGCGTTTGGCAAAAAAAGCGGGCTCAGTGCTTAAATTAAGCTTTGTGCTTCGTGTCAAGTTTTGTAGTAGCAGACAGTTTAGTGCTTCGAAATCGCCAACTTCTTGTGGCCGCAAAACGTCAGCAGAGAGTGTAACATACGGCACTCAATACTAAACGATGAAATACGTAAAATGAATTATAAAACCCTGGCCTTGAAACCAAAAACTGTTTTCTTACTTGATGGACTGGGGGCTGTTTTAACGGCTATTCTTTTGACGACAGTTCTTAAGACTTTCAATGAATATTTTGGAATGCCTCGAAAGTCACTTACACTGCTTTCAATATTAGCGTCGACTTTCGCTGTTTATTCATTTTCTTGCTTTGCGTTTTCAGGCACTGACTCCCCAAAGCTTTTAAAACCTATTATTGGGGCTAATTTAACTTACTGTGTTTTTACATTGGGACTCGTGATATATTTTTACAATCAACTTACAGTTTTAGGTTTAACCTACTTTGTTGGAGAGATTTTGCTAATATGCGGCCTTGTTTGCATTGAAATAAAAGCATTAAAAGCCAGTAGTGTGTAAACTTGAAGCTGAGTGCTTCGAAACCTGCCCGAACGCAAGGGCCTGAACGATTAGCCGCTAAACCCGGCCCCACAACCACCGCGCCCCGCTGCCGCCACAACCCGGCAGGAGTGGGGCGCGGTGGTTTTCCACTCCTGGGCCACAACTGGGGCAGCCGACTGGAAATGCCCGGAAACACCAAGGGCCGGTCATAACAACCGGCCCTGAGCCAAAAACGAACAACCAAAAACCAAAAATTACCGGACCTGTCCGGCGGGCTGCTCTTCCATCGGCGTCAGGTTCACGGCTACCACCGACTGGATTTCGGGCACGGCTTTCTTCACCGACTCTTCCACGCCGGCCTTGAGCGTCATCGGCGACATGGGGCAGGTACCGCAGGCGCCCAGCAGCTCGAGGTGGAGCACCATATCGTCGGTGATGGCCAGCACGCGCACGTTGCCGCCGTCGGCCGCCAGGTAGGGCCGAATGGAATCCAGGGCCAACTCGACGCGGGGCAGCAAGGGGTGATTTTCGACGGCAGGGAGAGGAATCATACTTGAGTAAACTGGCGAAGACGCCGTGAAGTTCGGCAAATTTAACGGTTCATCTCCACTACCTGGGTGCGGGGCGCCACGGCATTGCGGATGGAAATCTGCCGGGCTACTTCCTCGGCCAAAGTTTCAAAGACGGCGCCGGCGGCGGTGCCGGGCTGCAGAATGGCTGGCGTACCCTGGTCGCCGTTTTCGCGGATGCTCTGCACCAGCGGAATCTGGCCCAGCAGCGGCACCTCGTGCTTGTCGGCCAGCGCCTTGCCGCCCCCTTCACCGAAGATGAAGTACTTGTTGTCGGGCAGCTCGGCGGGCGTAAACCAGGCCATGTTCTCCACCACGCCCAGCACGGGCACGTTGATCTGGGGCTGGCGGAACATCTGCAGGCCTTTCTGCGCGTCGGCCAGCGCCACTTTCTGGGGCGTGGTCACGATGATGGCCCCCGTCACGGGCAGGGTTTGCACCAGGGTCAGGTGAATGTCGGAGGTGCCGGGCGGCATGTCGATGAGCAGGTAGTCCAGGTCGCCCCACTCCACCTCGGTGATGAACTGCTTGAGCGCCGACGAGGCCATGGGGCCGCGCCACACGATGGCGCTGTCCGACGGGGCCAGGAAGCCGATGCTCATCAGGCGCACCCCGAACTTGACGATGGGCTGAATCAGGTTTTTGCCCTCCGGAGTCTGAAATACGTGCGGCTTTTCGTTCTCCACGCCAAACATCAGCGGCATGCTGGGACCGGAAATATCGGCGTCGATCAGGCCGACCTTGGCCCCGCTGTTGGCCAGGGCAATGGCCAGGTTGGCCGTGACGGTGCTTTTGCCCACGCCGCCCTTGCCCGAAGCCACGGCAATGATGTTTTTCACCCCGCTGAGCACGGCCGAGTTGGCCGCCCGGGCCGTAGTCACGCGCGAAGTCAGGTTCACCTTCACTTCCGCATCCTTGTCGACCATGGTATGGATGGCACGGACGCAGGCGTTGTGAATCAGCTCCTTGAGCGGGCAGGCGGGAGTGGTCAGGATGACGGAAAACGACACGGTTTTGCCGTCGATGTGCACGTCTTCAATCATGTTGAGCGTGACGAGGTCCTGGCCCAGGTCGGGCTCCTCCACGTAGCTCAGGGCCTTGAGAACGTCTTCTTTGGTAATGGCCATAGGTTGGAAATGCAGATTGCTGGCAGCAAAGATAACCCGGAAATGCGGGCCAAGGTTAAGAAGGCGGCAGGGAAGCGCGCCGGATGGAAAAGAACGTCATTCCGAGCAGGTGGCGCATCAAGCCAGGGACCGAGGAATCTCGCGTGCTGACGTTGTTGGAAGAAGAACGTCATGCCGAGCGTGGCAAAGCATCCCGCCCACTCTATTGGATTACCATTCCAACATCAGCACGCGAGATGCTTCGACAGGCTCAGCATGACCGCGCTATGAGTTTGTGAGTCAGATAAGCCCAAACTCCCCGCCGCCGACTCTGCTTTCCCTCGTACCTTCGTAAGCCTGTTGCCTCACCACCTATTGCCCGCACACCCTTGGCCCGCATTCCGAAAGAAACCATTGACCAGATCATCCACCTCGCCGACATCGTGGAGGTAGTAGGGGATTTTGTGAGCCTGAAGAAAAAGGGCCAGAACATGTGGGCCTGCTGCCCCTTTCACCACGAAAAGTCGCCCTCCTTCTCCGTAGCGCCTTCCAAGGGACTCTACAAGTGTTTCGGCTGCGGCAAGGCCGGGGGCGTGGTGCAGTTCATCATGGACATTGAGGGCAGCAGCTACGTGGAGGCCCTGAAGTACCTGGCCAAAAAGTACGGCATCGAAATCCAGGAAGAGGAAAAGACCCCCGAGCAGCAGCTGGCCCAGAATGAGAAGGACTCCCAGTTTATCGTCTCCAACTGGGCCAAGGACCACTACCACAAGCTGCTGCTGGAAAATGAGGAGGGCCAGAGCATCGGGCTGAGCTACCTGCGCCAGCGGGGCCTGAACCAGCACACCATCCAGACCTTCGAGCTGGGCTACTCGCTCGACGCCTGGGACGATTTGCTGAAAGCCGCCCAGAAGGAAGGCTTTCAGGCCAAGTACCTCGAAAAAACCGGCCTTACCATCATCCGCGAGGACGAGCAGGGCAAGGACTCCGGCCGCCGCTACGACCGGTTCCGGGGCCGGGTCATGTTCCCGATTCACAACGTGTCGGGCCGCGTTATCGGCTTCGGAGCCCGCACGCTCAAGGCCAACGACAAGACGGCCAAGTACCTCAACTCGCCCGAGTCGGAAATCTACCACAAGTCGGATGTGCTCTACGGGCTGTTTCAGGCCCGGCAGGCCATCCGGAGCGAGGAAGTCTGCTACCTCGTCGAAGGCTACCTCGACGTGCTGAGTCTCTACCAGGGCGGTATCAAGAACGTGGTGGCCTCGTCGGGCACCTCGCTCACCGAAAGTCAGATTCGCCTGATTGGCCGCTACTCCGAGAACGTGACGGTGCTCTACGACGGCGACGCGGCCGGCATCCGCGCCTCGCTGCGCGGCATCGACATGCTGCTCGAAGGCGGCCTGAACGTGCGCGTGGTGCTGTTTCCCGACGGCGACGACCCCGACAGCTACATCCGCAAGGTTGGCGACCAGCGCTTCAAGGAGCACCTCGACAGCGCCAGCCAGGACTTTATCAGCTTCAAGACGTCGGTCGTGGCCAAGGAAGCCGCCCAGGACCCGGTCAAGAAAGCCGAGGCCATCCGCGACGTGCTCCAGAGCATTGCCAAGGTGCCCGACCCGATCAAGCGGCAGGTGTTTCTGCAGCAGACCTCCGGCGCCTTCGGCATCGATGAGCAGGTGCTGATTACGGAGTACAACAAGCTGGTGAAGAACGCCACCCAGAAGGCCCCGGGCGCGGGCAGTTCCGGCGGCGCCGGCGGCGGCGGCAGCAAGGGCAGCAGCGCCTGGTCGAACGGGCAGCCGGCCGCGCCCCCGCGGGTGCCGGCCCCGGCCATGAGCCCCGAGGAAGAAGCCGAAATGGCCATGTACGGCGCCACACCGGATGATTTTGCCGCGCCGGGTGGCGACACTACTACGGCCCCCGACGACGACATGGAGCCGGTGCCGGATCTGGTGCAGGTCTGCGAGCGGGAAATCGTGCGGCTGCTGGTGCTGTACGCGGCCCAGCCGCTCAGCGAGGACATTGCCGTGGCCCAGTACATCTTCGCCCAGCTGGAGGAAACGCCCCTGCGCACCCCCATCTTTGCCGACCTGATGCACCTGTGCCGGGAAGAGATGAACGAGGGCCGCTGGCCCGAGGTGCGCCAGTTCATCCAGCACAGCCGCGCCGACATCCGCGCCGTAGTATCGGATCTGGCCACCGAGAAGTACGACCTGAGCCCGAACTGGAGCACCCACCAGATCTACGTGCCCCGGGAGCTGGACCAGCTGCAGCAGGCCTGCGACAACGCCATTCTGCGCCTCAACAAGGTGAACGTGCAGCGGGAGCTCAGCGTGCAGCTCGACGCCTTGCGCCACCCGATGGACGAGCTGACCATGCTCGAAACCCTGGGCACCATCAAGCTGCTCAAGGAAATGGACAACCGCCTCGGCGAGCTGCTGGGCACCGTAATTCCGCGCGGGGCCATGTGACAAATAAGCGTGTCATTGCGAGGACGAAGGACATTCCGCGCTTCAAGCGGCGTCAATCCGTCCTCTGAAAGGTGGCGTGCCCTATGAAAGCAGCAAGCCCTAACGTCAGAGCTTTCCAGGTAAACAACATCTGGCTCATTGTCCGGCACGGACTGCTTCTCCGTTCTCAGCTCTAACATCTCAGCTCCAACCATGCCCTCTACTACCAACAACCTGCTGATTTTGTGGAAGCGGGCTAATCTGAGCCGGTTCGTGCTGGCCCTGGTGCTGGCCGGCGTCAGCTTCGGCGTGGGCATCATCGGCTTCACGCTCATCGAGGGCTACAACCTGCTCGACGCGGTGTACATGACCATGATTACCGTGTCCACGGTCGGGTTTGGGGAGCTGCACCCGATGTCGCCGCACGGGCGGCTGTTTGTTTCCATCTACATCTTCTTCAACTTGCTCGTCATTGCCTACCTCGTGTCGGTGCTGACCACCTATATCTTCGACGGCGAGCTGCGTACCATTTTCAAGATGTTTAAATCCGACCACGAAATCCGCGGCTACTCCGACCACGTCATCGTCTGCGGCTTCGGCCGCAACGGGCGCAAGGCCTACCACGAGCTGCGCGCCAACGGGGCCCGGGTGGTGGTGGTGGAGCAAAACCAGGACCTGCTGCGCGACGCCCTGGAAGAAGGCGACGGGGCCGTTCCGGCCGTGTTCGGCGACGCCACCACCGACGAAACCCTGCGCGCGGCCGGCGTGGAAAAGGCCCGCGCCCTGATTACGGCCCTGCCCAAGGATGCCGACAACGTGTTTGTGGCCCTCACGGCCCGGGAGCTGAACCCGGGCCTGAAAATCATTGCCCGCGCCAGCCTCAAGACCAGTGAGAGCAAGCTGCTGCGCGCCGGGGCCGACTCGGTGGTGATGCCCGACGAAATCGGGGGCTCCCACATGGCCAACCTGGTGATGCGGCCCGAGGTAATCCGCTTTCTGGAGATGATCAACGGGCTGGGGCCCAACAAGCTGCGCCTGGAAGAGCTCAGCTACCGCGACCTGGGCCAGCAGTGGAAGGGCATGAGCATCCGCGAGCTGGACATCCGCTCCCGCACCGGCGCCACCGTCATCGGCCTCAAGCTGAATACCGGCGAGTTCGTGGTCAGCCCCAACGCCGACACCCGGCCCGAGGGCGGCGACATTCTGCTGGTGCTGGGCACCGAGGAGCAGGTGGCCGCCCTGGTGATGGCGTTTAAATACCTGGGCCCCGCCGCCCGCCGCCGCTAGCCGCCGCTGGTGCCCAGCCAGAGTTTTTCAATGCCGCGGGCGGCCAATAACGCCGCCGCCTACCCACTGAAAAGCCTTTCTGCGTAGCTTTGCGGCCCGTCCCTTCCGCGTGTCCTCCGCTTCCTTTTCGTGCGAATCCTCCAAGTCTGCCCCCGCGTGCCATTTCCGCCCCACGACGGGGGCGCTATTGCCATGTACGACGTGGCGGCCGGCCTGGCCCAGCAGGGGCACCAGGTAACGGTGCTGGCCATCAACACGCCCAAGCACGCTCAGCCCGCCCACGTGCTGGACCACCTGCCCGGTGTGCGCCTGGTGACGGTGGACGTGGATACCCGCCTCTCGCCGGTGAAGGCCCTGAAAAACCTGCTCTTCAGCCAGCTGCCCTACAACGTGGAGCGCTTCGTGAGCCCGGCCGTGCGGGCCCGGCTGGCGGAATTGCTCGAGCAGGAGGCGTTTGACGTGGTGCAGATGGAAGGCACCTTCGTGGCCTGGTACGCGGGCTACTGGGTAGAGCCCCTGCCCGGTACGCCCACCAGCCGGTGGGCCAAGCTGCCGCCCGTGGTGCTGCGGGCCCACAACGTGGAGTACACCATCTGGGAGCAGCTGGCCGAGAATACCCGCAACCCGCTCAAAAAGTGGTACCTGCGGAAGCTGGCCCGGCGCCTGAAGCAGTTTGAGCACTGGATGATGCACCGCTTCGACGCCGTGGCGGCCATCACCGAGGCCGACCAGCAGCGCCTGCGCCTGCTGGGCTGCCAGGAGCCGGTGGTGTTCGTGCCCGCCGGCGTCGATTTGAACCGGTTTCAGCGCGACCCCGCCATCCGGCCCCGGCCCCGGACCCTGTTTATGATTGGCTCCCTGAACTGGCTGCCCAATCAGGAGGGCCTCGAGTGGTTTTTGCGCGAAGTATGGCCCCAGGCCCGCGCCCAGTACCCCGAGTTAGAACTCCACATTGCCGGCAAGGACACGCCCGAGCACATCCGCCGGCTGCAGCTACCCGGCGTCACCATGCACGGCTTTGTCGAGTCGGCCGCCCGCTTTATGCAGGAGTACGAGCTGATGCTGGTGCCTCTGCTGAGCGGGGGCGGCATGCGCATCAAGATTATTGAGGGCATGGCCCTGGGCAAATGCATCCTGAGCACCGCCCTGGGCGCCGAGGGCATCCATGTGCGGCCGGGCTTCGACATCGTGCTGGGCGACTCCCCGGCCGAGTGGCTCACCCACCTGGGCCGCTACTACCACGGGCAGCTGGGCCAGCAGCTCATCGGGCCGGAGGCGGCCCGCACCATTGCCCGCCTCTACGACAACCGCCGGGTGGTGGAAAGCTTCCTGGATCTGTACAGCGTGGTGCTGGCCCGCAAGGTCCCGACGGCATGAGTGTGGTAGCCGCGGTCCTGCTCTGGGGAAGTCTGCTGCTGGTGGCCCACACCTACGTGCTGTTTCCGCTGCTGCTGGCCCGCCTGGCCCGGGGCCGCCGCCAGAACCAGCTCGTGCACGCCCCCGACAGCCCGGAATTGCCCGCCGTGGATATTCTGCTGGCCGTCTACAACGAGGAGCAGGTGATTGAGGAGAAAATCCGCAGCACCTTCGCCACCACCTACCCGCTGGATAAACTCACCTTCTACATCGGCTCCGACAACTCCGCCGACCGCACCAACGCCCTGGTCACCCGGCTGGCCGCCGACTATCCCCGCATCCGCTTCCGGCCGTTCGGGCAGCGCACCGGCAAGCCCGGCGTCATCGAAGCTCTGGCCCGGGAGGCTACGGCCCCGGTGCTGGTGCTCACCGATGCCAACGTGTTCTTCGCCCCCGACACGCTTTACCAGCTCGTCAAGCATTTTCAGAACCCCGCCATCGGGCAGGTGGGTGGCAATATCATCAACCCCGAGCACCGGCGGGAGGGCATTTCGGGCCAGGAAAAGGCCTACCTGGAGCGCGAGAACCGGATCAAGTACCAGGAAGGCGTGGTGTGGGGCGCCATGATCGGGGCCTTCGGCGGCTGCTTCGCCGTGCGCCGCTCGGCCTACCACCCGGCCCCGGCTTCCTTCCTGGTCGACGACTTCTTCATCTCCATGGCCGTGCTGCGCGACGGGCTGCAGGCCATCAACGAGCTGGACGCGGTGTGCTACGAGGATGTATCGGACCGGCTGCCGGAGGAATTCCGCCGCAAGGCCCGCATCTCGGCCGGCAACTTCCAGAACCTGCACGCTTTCCGCGGCCTGCTCTGGCCCGTGTGGTCCGGCCCGGCCTTCGCCTTCTGGTCACATAAGGTGCTGCGCTGGCTGACGCCCCTGCTGCTGCTGCTCATGCTGGGGGCCAACGCGGTGCTGGCCGCCGCAGGCGGCTGGTTTTACCCGCTCATGCTGGCCGGGCAGCTGGCCGGTCCCGCCCTGGTGGTCCTGGACTGGGTGCTGCGCCGCGGGCCCGGCCTGCATTCCCGCTACCTGCGCTTTCTGACCCACTTCTACAGCATGAACGCGGCTCTGCTGCTGGGCTACTGGCGCTACCTGCGGGGTATCAAAACCACCGTCTGGGAGCCCACGCAGCGCTTCCAGCAGGCCAAGTAGTCCCCGCCCCGTGGCAAAGCCCGCCGATACCCCGTAACTTCGCGCCGCCGTCGCCGGTTGTACAGCCGGAGCCTTCGTTATTCCACCCGCTCCCCACTTCCCATGCTTGATTCCATTGAAGACGCCATTGCCGATATCCGGGCGGGCAAAGTTGTAATCGTTGTCGACGACGAGGACCGCGAGAACGAGGGCGACTTTATCTGCGCCGCCCGCTGCGCCACGCCCGAGGTCATCAACTTTATGGCCACCCACGGCCGCGGCCTGGTCTGCGCGCCCATCACCGAGGCCCGCTGCGACGAGCTGGGCCTGGAGCTGATGGTGGGCCGCAACACGGCCCTGCACGCCACGCCCTTCACCGTCAGCATCGATTTGCTCAAGAACGGCGTGACCACCGGCATTTCGGCTTCCGACCGCTCCAAGACCATCCTGGCCCTTATCGACCCCGACACCAAGCCCGAGGACATGGGCAAGCCGGGCCATATCTTCCCGCTCAAGGCCCGCAAGGAAGGCGTGCTGCGCCGGGCCGGCCACACCGAAGCGGCCGTGGACCTGGCCCGCCTGGCCGGGTTTGAGCCGGCCGGGGTGCTGGTCGAAATCCTGAAGGAAGACGGCGAAATGGCCCGCCTGCCCGACCTGGAGCTGGTGGCCAAGCGCTGGGACCTGAAGCTGATTTCGGTGCAGGACCTGATCAAGTACCGCCTGCAGAAGGAAAGCCTGATTACCCGCGACATCTCGGTGCAGATGCCCACCGAGCACGGCGACTTCGAGCTGGTGGCCTTCACCCAGCGCTCCACCAACGCCCAGCACCTGGCCCTGGTGAAAGGCGACATCAGCGGCGACGCGCCCGTGCTGGTGCGCGTGCACAGCTCCTGCGTGACGGGCGACATCTTCGGCTCCTGCCGCTGCGACTGCGGCTCCCAGCTGCACCAGGCCATGCAGCAGATCGAGCGCGAAGGCCGCGGCGTGATTGTGTACATGAACCAGGAAGGCCGCGGCATTGGCCTGCTCAACAAGCTGCGGGCCTACAAGCTCCAGGAAAACGGCCGCGATACGGTGGAAGCCAACCTCGAGCTGGGCTTCGGCATGGATGAGCGCGACTACGGCGTGGGCGCCCAGATCCTGCGCGACCTGGGCATCTCCCGCATGCGCCTGCTCACCAACAACCCCCGCAAGCGCACCGGCCTGGTGGGCTACGGGCTGGAAATAGTGGATACGGTGCCCATCGAAATCGTGCCCAACAAGCACAACGAAGGCTACCTGACCACCAAGCGCGACAAGCTGGGCCACACCATCCTGACCAAGGACCGTACCGCCCACGCCGACCCCGACGCCGCCGTTTCGGTAGGGTAGCGGCGAAGCTGAGGTAGCGAAACAGCCCGTTCTGCGCCGCAGGACGGGCTGTTTCGCTGACTGTTCTTTCCCGGCTGGGGCCGCCCGGGGCTGATGATGTACAAGCACAGAGGAAACGATTCTACGGGGACGAGTAGCTTATCTTTTAAAAAGTTGAAAATAAGCTACAGTCTCCGTAGCTTATTCCTGAATAAATTGAAAATAAGCTACATCCTTACGCTATGGCCCGGCGCGCTCATTATTCCTCGAATCTGTTGGCCCAGGTGCGGCGCTATTTTGCGCTCCACCAGCAGCACCTGGCCGATTTGCTGGGCGTGAGCCCGGGCCTGATCAAGCACATTGAGGCGGGCCGGCGCGACATTTCCGGGGCTGTGCTCCGGGGCATCACGCCCCTGGCCCTGCTGGTGCCCGAAGCCGGGCCCTACGACGCCACCGAATTCGACGACCTGCCCACCGCCGCGCCCGCGCCGGCCGAGCTGGAAAGGCGCCTGCGCGTGTGCCTGCACTCGGCCGGGCAGCTGCGCTGGAAAATGCGGCCCCTGGCCCGGCGCACCCGCTTTGCCAAGCGCTGGCAGCTGGTATTGCCCGGCCTGCTGGCCGCCGCCCCCGCGGCCGCCCCGGAAGCGGCGCCTGTGCCCCGCCTGCGGCGCTGGCTGCTCGCCCGGCAGGCCGATGCCGCCGCCGACCTCGACGCGTACACCTCGGCCCAGTGGCACCTGCTGCGGGTGCGGGCCGAAGCCCTCGAAGCCGAAGCCGCCGCCCTGGCCGCCCTGCTGCCGCCGGAGTAGGCCCGGAGCGGAAGCTACCGGAACCAGGCGGCTGGCCCGGCCGCGTGAACCAGGCGGCCCCGTCCGGGGTTTGCGCAGCATGGGCCCGCGCTGCGGGGGCCACTGAAAATTGGTGGTGCCCCTTGGCTGTCGCGCGTTTTTTCGGCTATCTTTCCCCGGCTATGACTACGTCTCGTTTCGTCTTTATTTTCCTGCTCGGCGGGCTGCTGGCCCTGGCCGGTACCGCCCGGGCCCAGCGCACGGCCCTCATACGGCAGTTTGCGGGCAGCACGGTGCTGCTGACCACCGGCGACACGCTGCAGGGCCCCCTGGTGCTGCACCCGGCCGAGGATGTGGTGCGCATCACCATGCCCGACAACACCATCAGCACCCTCTCGGCGGTGGCCGTGCAGAGCTTCGCCGTGAAAGGGGAGCAAGAGCGGCTCCGCAATACGGGGTTCTACGATTTCTTCGACGCCCGCCAGGGCTACTACTACGGCAACCCCTACTACAACGGCATGCTGCCCCGGCAGCGCCGGGAGCGGCCCGATACGAGCCTGGTGCGGGTGTACCGGGTGTACCGCTGGAACCACGACAACGACTACAGCGACTTTAAGTCGCCGGGGTTCTTTGAGCAGCTCAGCCGCGGGCCCCAGGTGCTGCTGCGCCGGGAGGTGCAGGTGGAGCGGAACGTGAACACCATGCCGGGGGCCTACGGCTACGGGTACGGCAACGGCTCGCGCTACGGGGGCACCTACTCCGATATCCAGGACAAGTTCTACCTCGGCACGCCGGCCGGCAATGTGGTGCCGCTGCGCAACCCCAAAAAGGATCTGCTGGCCGTGTTCCGGCCGCAGGCCAAGCAGCTGGAGCAGTACGCCCGGGAAAACAAGCTCAGCTTCACCGAGCCCCGCGACCTGGCCTACATCGTGAACTACGCCAACTACCTGCAGGCCGCCAAGTAGCAGGTAGGGGCAGGGTGGGAAGTAAGGCACGCAAAAGCCCCGCCGCCCCAGGGGCCGGCGGGGCTTTTGCGTCGCAGGCAATCCTTCGCCGGACGGGCGGCTACAAATCCCGGTGGCGCAGCAGCCAATAGCTCAGCAGCCAGAACAAGGCCGCGTACGCCAGGGCCAGCGGCAGCGCCTGCGCAGGCAGCAGGGCGCCGGAGGGGCCCGTAACCGTGTCGAGCAGCTCCTGGCCGGGAGTGGGCGTGAGGCTGGCAAAAACCTTGGTGGGGAAGTAGCGGTCAATTTCGTCGGGAATCAGCAGGCGCACCACGGGCTCCAGCACCCAGGCGTAGAGCATGTAGGCCAGAATGGCGGGGCCGCTTTTGCGCAGCAAAAAGGCCAGCAGCGCGGCCAGGGCCAGGTAGCCCAGGGCCTGCACGCCGTAGAGCAGCACCGCGCTCAGCTCCTGCGTGGCCTGCCCCGCCGACTCGGGCGAGCGGGTCAGGCCGTAGAAGAAGCCCACGCCCAGCACCACGAGCATGCCAAACAGCGCCAGCCCCCCCGACACGGCCAGCTTGCCCTGCACCAGTCCCGCCGCCGAGCTGCCGTCGATAACCTGCTGGCGGAAGGTGCGGAACTGGAACTCGTCGGTGATAAGGATGATGAGCAGGATGCCCAGCAGCAGGTTGAAGTAGCTGGCCACGTAGCTGAGCTTGTGCCACAGGGCCGGGAAGGCATACAGCGAGTTGCCCACGGTTTGCCCGTTTAGCACCACCCCGCTGCCCACGGCCACGAACAGGGCCAGCAGCGCCACAAACAGCAGCAGGATAAACCATACCGTGCGGTAGGGTAGAATTTTATGGAGTTCGGCGCGCAGCATGCGGGGGAAGATGAAGGAGTAAAAAGGAAGGGTGAGGAGCGGGCCGGCGCTTACTTGGTGAGCTCCAGGAACTGGGCTTCGAGGGTGCGGTGGCGCAGCTCCAGGCCGGCCAGCACGATGCCCTGGGCGAAAAGGGCCCGGTTCAGATCGGCCGGGGTGTGGCCCGGGGCCAGCACGGCGCTGCAGCTGCCGCCGGGCTCGTCCTTCACGTCCGATACCCAGGGCAGCCCGCTCAGGGCCCGGGGCAGCGCGCCGGGTGGCAGGTCGGGGGCGGCGCGCACGGCTACCCGGTCGGTGGCGGCCAGGATGCTGCTGACCGGCCCGGCGGTGCGCAGCTCGCCGCGCTGCAGCACGGCCACGTGGGTGCACACCTTTTCGATTTCATCGAGCAGGTGGCTGGCGATGATGATGGTTTTGCCCTCCGCGGCCAGCCGCTGAATCAGGGCCCGCACTTCGGCAATGCCCTGGGGGTCGAGGCCGTTGGTGGGCTCATCGAGCACCAGCACCTCGGGGTTGCCGAGCAGGGTGGAGGCCAGGGCCAGCCGCTGCTTCATGCCCAAGGAAAAGCCCCGGAAAGCGTCGTGCTGGCGGTCTTGGAGGTTTACCAGCTCCAGGACCGCCCCGATGGTGGCCGGGGCGGCGCGCTTCACGTCGGCGGCCAGCTGCAGGTTCTGGCGGGCCGAGAGGTAGGGAAAGAAGTTGGGGGTTTCGAGCAGAGCGCCCACCCGCCGCTTGGTGGCCGACGACAGCGGCTGCCCAAACCAGCGCACCGTGCCGCCGTTGGCCTGCAGCACGCCCAGGGCCAGGCCCAGGGTGGTGGTTTTGCCGCTGCCGTTGGGGCCGAGCAGGCCGTACACGCTGCCGGCTTCCACCTGCAGGCTCAGCCCGCGCAGGGCCGGCGTGCTGCCGTAGCTTTTGGAAAGGTTGTCGAGCTGAAGAATCATGCGGCAAGTAACGATTAACAATTCACTGCGGCTGGCAGTGCGGGGCGTAAAGCCGAAGCAAGCCGGCCCGGGCAATAAGCCAGGCCCGGTTTTATCAAAGAATGAGACGCGGGCATCCGTTGGGACCCGGCGCCCGTGAAGAAGCTATTGCCACTGCAGAAAACGGCCTGCCGCCACCTGCCGTGCGTAATGGGCTTTGTCCTTGCAAGCTGCTGCTACGGCACCAGGCGGGCTATGGGGTAGCGCAGGTGCGACTTTTCGTAGTAGGCCGACTGCCGGTACACCCAGTCGAGCTGAGCCGCGCCGCTTTGGGCAAACACGGCGTTCTGGGCCTTGAGCCGCTCCAGCCGGGCGCGCAGGGCGGGGTCTTTGCGCAGCAGCTCGGCGGCCACATCCTCGAACACGTAGTCGGAGAAGTACTCCTTCTGCTGCAGGATGCTGTCGAAAAAGCCCCAGGCGAAGAAGGAATCGGTGGCCTGGGGCTCCAGGGCTTCCACGAGGTAGCGGGCGGCGGGCTGGTTGAGGGTGGCCACCAGGTCGCCGGCGCGGAAGGCGCGGGGCTGCCGCTCGGTGCGCAGCTCCACGGCGGTGTGCACGTAGTGGCCCTCGTAGGGCCGCGACCCGGTTTTGTAGTCGGCTATATAGTAGGTTTCGGCCGTCAGCACGGTGTCGCGCAGCAGGGGCTCCAGCTGCACGCCCGACAGGCGCAGGCGGTCTGCCACGGCTTCCCAGGCCTGGGGAATGACGTAGGCCCGGGGCTTTTCCACGCTCACCGCGGGCCGGAAGGTGTTGTAGTAGTTGATGGGGCGCGTGTAGGGCCGGGTGCGGTCATAAAACAGCCGCGGCTGCCCGCTGACGGCACTGGGCCTGAGCGTTCCTTCGTAGCCGCGGAAGCTGACGACGTCGGCCGCGGTGGTGTCGAGCTGCCAGGCCAGCGGAAAGGTAGTCTGGGTGAGCAGCTGCTCGTCGGCCGCGGCGTGGGCCCGGCCCAGGGCGTCGGCCTGGGCGTGCACGGTGCGCACCATTAAGTCCAGAAAGTCGTACTGGGCCTTTACCCGCGGGGCGTAGGCCTTGAGCATGTGGGTTTCGGTGATGAAGCCGATGGTGTTGAACAGGGTGGTGTAGCCGGTGGCGTAGCGCGGGGTTTCCAGAAAGCCCACCAGCCCGCGGGCGTCCGGGGTGCGGCCCTCAAAGTCGACGTAGGGCGTCATCACCGTCTTGCGCTTGGCCATGCCGCCGTACAGCGCCGGCAGCAGGCTGTGGCGCATATACTCGCTCAGGGCCGGGTGCAGCTTGTCTTTCTGGGTGGCAATGAGCGTCATCGTGTACTGGTAGTCGGCCCCGTCGGAGGTGTGGGTATCCACGAACACGTCGGGCTGCCAGCGCCGGAACAGCTGGGCGAAGGAGCGGGCATTGCGCGAGTCCTGCTTGAGGTAGTCGCGGTTCAGGTCCAGGTTGCGGGCGTTGCCGCGGAAGCCGTACTCGGCCGGGCCGTTCTGGTTGGCCCGGGTGGTGGAGTTGCGCACCAGCATGCCGTCCACGTTGTACACCGGAATCACGACCAGCGTCACGTTGGCCAGCTGGCGGCGCAGCTCCTTTTTCTGCACGTAGTCGCGCACCAGGGCCATGCAGGCGTCGATTCCTTCGGGCTCGCCGGGGTGAATGCCGTTCTGGATAAACACCACCCGCCGGTTTTTGCCGCGCACCGATGCCGGCTCCGCGTCGCCGTCGAGGGATACGACCACCTCGTGCAGGGGCTCCCCGCAGTCGGTGGGGCCGGCCGCGCGCATGGTTATTTCGGGGTAGGCCGCGTCGAGCTGCCGGTAGTAGGCCAGGCACTCGGCGTAGGTGGCGGTCGTGTTGCCGGTGCCCTTCTCGAAAGGCGTGCGCCAGTCGGGCTGGGGAGTCGGCGCGGCCAGCAGCAGGGCCGGGAGCAGAAATGAAAGCATGCCGAAAGGTAGAGCTCAGAAGTCAGAACCCGGAGCTTAGACTGAATTTCGGCCCGGTAGGGTGACAGCCCAAGCTCTGAAATCTAAGCTCCAAGCGCTGCCTAGTACAGCCGGCGGCGCGCAGGGAACAGCACCTGGTCGAGGCTGAGCCGGCCCGGGCCGATGAGCAGCAGGCTCAGAAACAGGATGGTCGATTCCAGGGCGTGGGAGTAGGCGTTGAAGCCGTCGCCGGCGCTCAGGTGCATCAGGGCGGCAATGAGCATGGTAATAAGCAGCAGCCCGCAGGCCAGGCGGAAAAACAAGCCCAGCGCCAGCAGCTGCCCGCCCACGGCCTCGGCAATGGCCGCCATCAGCCCCCAGAACGTGGGCGCGAAATGAATGCCCACCGACTTCATGGCCCCGCCTACCTGCGTCCACTCTTCGGGCCCGCCCATCAGCTTGGGGTAGCCATGAATGGTGAACATCACCCCGATACCGATGCGTAGCAGCAGCAGCCCCAAATCGTGAGTGCGGTACCGGTTTTCAAAAAGAGTCATATATAAAGAGTCCGGCTGAGGGCTTGGAGAACATAAATCCGGGTATAGTAATATCCCCGACGCTACCAAAGTACAGTAAATAACGCGAATTGCAGCACTATATACCGTTTGCCTCTTATTTCACCAGGAATACTCCAATAATGCGCGTGGCCGGCGGAATGGCCGCCGACGGCATATCGGCCGAGTGCCCCTCGGGCAGGGACTTCTCGTCCAGAATCCAGCCCATGCGCTGCTGGGAGGAAACAGCCACGAAGTCGCCCTCGCTGGAGCGCACCCGGGTCAGGCCGTACACCTGCCGGGCCGCGCCAAACGGGGAGCCCACCCCGATTCCCTCGCCGGTGCGGTACTGCGGGTCGGTGATGCGGATGCGGCGCAGCGAATAGCCTTCCGCCGCGGACCCCACCAGCTCCAGCCAGCTGGGCGGGGCGCTGGGCTGCTGGGCGTCGGTGAGCAGGTAGGCCGGGTACGTGACGCCCCGGTACTGGCAGGTGGTTTTGGTGAGCTGGGCGGCGGGCACCCGGCTCAGCAGCGATTTTTCGCTCATGCCCAGCGCCAGCCGGCCCGCCCGCCCGGGGCTGAGCAGATGCCGCGGGCCGGTCCCGGCCAGCCGGGCGGCGGCGGCGGCGGGGTCGGCGGCAGTAGCGCCGCTGACGAAGGGCGCGGCGGGGCTGCCCGCGCTGGTGCCCGGGGTGCTGGCTGAGTCGCAGGCCGCGGCGGCCAGCAGCAGCAGAAAGACGCAGAAGCGCAGGAAGGGGCGTGGAGGCACAGCCGGGCTATGCGCGCGCCGCGGGCCGGGTGTTGGCCGGCGGGCTGCCGACCGGGCAAAATGGGCCGTAAGCGCCGGGCTTGCGTACCTTGGGGCAGCTTTCAACCCCAACCCCCCTTTGCCGTGGCTGCCAAAAAACGCAAACCCCTGATTCTGATTTCCAACGACGACGGCATCACGGCCCCTGGCATTGCCACGCTGGTGCGCGTGATGCGCCGCATCGGCGAAGTGGTGGTGGTGGCGCCCAACTCGCCCCAGTCGGGCATGGGCCACGCCATTACCATCGGCACCTCCCTGCGCCTCGACCCGAGCACCATCTTCGAGGGCCTGGAAGCCTACGAGTGCAGCGGCACCCCCGCCGACTGCGTGAAGCTGGCCAAGCACTTCGTGCTCAAGGACCGCCGCCCCGATATCGTGGTGTCGGGCATCAACCACGGCTCCAACTCGGCGGTGAACGTGCTCTACTCGGGCACCATGTCGGCCGCCATTGAGGCGGCCATCGAGGGGCTGCCCGCCATCGGCTTCTCCTTGTGCGACTACGGCCACCGGGCCGACTTCTCCCACGTGGAGGAGTGGGTGGAGCACATCACCCGGCAGGCTTTGGAGCAGGGCATTCCCGCGGGCACGGCCCTGAACGTGAACATTCCCAAGAAGTCGGCCCACCCCATCAAAGGGGCCCGGCTGTGCCGGCAGGCCCGGGCCAAGTGGCAGGAGGAGTTCGACGTGCGCCTGGACCCGCACCAGCGCCCCTACTACTGGCTGATCGGCAACTTCGTCAACGAGGACCAGGGCGAAGACACCGACGAGTTTGCGCTGGCTCACAACTACATTTCCATCGTGCCCTGCCAGTACGACCTGACGGCCCTGCACGGGCTGGCCGAGATGAATGAAAGCTGGAGCCTGAGCCTGGATGCTGGCAAAGCCAAGGCCGCCGATAAGCCCGGCCCCGGGAAGGCCGGCGGGGCCAAGCCCCGCAAGGCTAAGCAGAAGTAGATGCCCGTGCGGCGCGGCGAATCAGGATTCTGAGCTGAAGCGCCCCGCCACCACTGCCCGCCCCGGCACTATCCTTGCGGCCCTGGCAGTGGTGGCGGGGCGCTTTGGTTCGAGCTGAGCGGTTGCGGTGGCCCGCGGGCAGGAGCCGCCGCCGCGGGTAAGCCCGGCCGTACCCGGCCGTTACTGGCTTAAGTACCGACCCAGGTCGGAAATGGAGGCAATGCCCAGCGCCGCGGCCTGCCGGCGGCGCATGAGCAGGGCGTAGGTGTTGTTGAAGCCCAGCGGGGCCAGCCACTGCAGCCCGTAGCGCCGCCGGAAGCCCTGCTGCACGTAGGCGTACACGGCTTGGGGGTCGCCGGCTAAAGAGTCCAGGGTGGCGGCCGAGGGTTGCAGCAGCACCAGCAGGCCGGTGCCGGTGTATTCGGGATACATGTCGATGGCGCCGGTGCGCAGGGCCTCAAAGCAGATGCTGGTACCGCCCAGTCCGGTTTTGGTGCTCACGTCGAGGCTGGTGTAGCCCCGGATCAGGGCCGCGTACATTTCCACCAGGATGTACTGCTCGGCAAAAATCTTGGAGCCCAGCGTGATGGTGGCGCCGCGCACCGGCTGGGGCGCCCGCCACAGCCCGCGCTGCCGCAAAAACGCCAGCGCCACGGCCCGGGGCTCCTGGTGCAGGTAGTCGACGCGGTAGTTCAGCTCCGTCATCACCGAGTCACTGATCTGCCCGGCCAGCTTGGCCAGCACCGGCTCCAGCTCGGGGTGGGCGGCCAGCACCTGGGGCCGAATTACCGGCGCGGCGTAATAGGGCGGAAAAGCGCGCCGGTCGTCGCGCAGCACGCGCAGGTGGTAGGCCTTGATGCGGCCGTCGGTGGAGTAGCCATCGATAAGGTCCACGTCGCCGTGGCGGGCTGCCTCGTAGACCAGCGCCGGGGCCAGCACCACGCTGGCCGGCTTCAGGCGGTACGTGGTGCGCAGGCCCGGCAGCCCGTCGGCGCGGCCCACAAACTCGGGGCTGAAGCCGGCCAGCAGGCGGCTGCCGGCCCGCGGCAGCCAGTAGAGTCCCGCCAGCAGGGGCAGCACCAGCAGCGCCGCCGCGCCCACCCGCACCAGCCGCCGCCCGCTCAGCCGCTGCAGCCCCGCCAGCGCCGCATCCAGGACCAGGGCCAGGGCCGCGGCCGGAATGGCGCCGGCCAGAATCATGGCCGGGTTGTTCAGGGCAATGCCGCCGAAGATGAACTCACCCAGTCCGCCCGCCGCAATGTAGGCCGCCAGCGTAGCCACGCCCACGTTGATGACGGTGGCCGTGCGCAGGCCGGCAAACAGCACCGGCAACGCCAGCGGCAGCTGCACCCGGCGCAGCAGCTGCCCGTCGGTGAAACCCAGGCCGCGGGCGGCCTCCACCACGGCCGGGCTCACGCCCTGGATGCCGGTGAGCGTGTTGCGGACGATGGGCAGCAGCGAGTACAGAAACAGGGCGAAGATGGCCGGCCCCGGCCCGATGCCCAGCACCGGAATCAGAAAGCCGAGCAGGGCAATGCTGGGCACGGTTTGCAGCACCCCCGTGAAGCCCAGCACCAGCGGCGCCCAGCGCGGCCGCCGCGTAAGCCAGATGCCCAGCGGAATGCCCACCGCCGCGCCCAGCAGCAGCGAGGCCGCCGTCAGGCCGATGTGCTGGAGCGTTTGCTGGAGCAGCTTGCTGGCCTGGGCCTGCCAGAAAGCCAGGAGTTCGGTCAGCGTTTCCATGCAGCGTCTTCGAGTTGGAGCGCCTGCCCGAAGGCCGCCATCAGGTGGGGCAAGGTGAGGCGGTGCCCCAGCCCGGCCGTCGAGTCAGCGGCCAGAAACAGTGCGGCGTCAGCTTGTTCTTCAACGGAATCGGTGAGCTGCTCCAGGGCCTGCTGCACCGAAAGCGTGGGGGCCAGCCGGGGGGCAGAAGCCACCACGGCCGTCGCGGCCGGCAGAAACGGGCGGATATCGGCCAGGCGCAACGTGCGCAGCTGCAGCGCCAGCCGGTCGGGGGCAAAAAAGCGGCGTACGAACTCGTTGGCGGGCCGAAACAGCAGCTCCCGCGGCGTACCCAGCTGCTGCACCCGGCCCGCGTCGAGCAGCAGAATCCGGTCGGCCAGCTCGAAGGCTTCCCCCACGTCGTGAGTGACCAGCACGATGGTCTTGCGGAGCAGCTCCTCCAGCTCCCGGAAGTCCCGGCGGATGGCGGTGCGGGTGATGGGGTCCAGGGCGCCGAAGGGCTCATCGAGCAGAACAATGGGCGGGTCGGCGGCCAGCGCCCGGGCCAGCCCCACGCGCTGCTGCTGCCCGCCGCTGAGCTGCTGCGGATACTGGTGGGCAAACTGCGCCGGCGGCAAGTGCAGGCGGGTCAGCAGGGCCTCGGTGCGGGCCGTGATGGCAGCCGGGGCGTGGCCCAGCAGCCGGGGCACCACGGCCACGTTTTCGGCCACGGTATAGTGCGGCAGCAGCCCCGCCTGCTGAATCACGTAGCCCATGCCCCGGCGCAGCGTTTCCGGGGCCAGGGTGCGCACGTCGTGGCCGCCGACTTCCACCGTGCCCGAGTCGGGCTCGATGAGGCGGTTGAGCATCTTGAGCAGGGTGGTTTTGCCGCAGCCGCTGGGGCCCAGCAGCACCAGGGTTTCGCCCGCGGCCAGCGCAAACGACACGTCCTGCACCACGGGGCGGCCGGCGTAGTGCTTGCGCAGGTGGCGGGCGCAGATCAGGGGAGGGGAAGGACTCAAAGGCACCGGGAAATGATGGCGGGCAAGGTAAGGCGCAAATGCCGGATCCGGGGCGGGAGCCCGCCGAGTGCCGGTTTGGGTTTAACTTGAACCGATTTTCCACTTTATTGTCTTAGCGCTATGCTCAAAAACCACTTTATCCTCGGCCTGCTGCTGTTGCTCGGCCTGCCCCGGCTCGCCCCGGCCCAGGTGTACGCCGCCACCGACCCGCTGGCCCACACGTTTTCCATCGTCGCCCGCGACCCGGCCACCGGCGACCTGGCCGTGGCGGTGCAGAGCCACTGGTTTTCGGTGGGCACGGCCGTCAGCTGGGGCGAGGCCGGCGTGGGCGTGGTGGCCACCCAGTCGTTTACCAACAAGTCCTTCGGCCCCCGGGGCCTGGCGCTGCTGAAAAGCGGCAAAACGGCCCAGCAGGCCCTCGATGAGCTGCTCAGCACCGACGACGGCCGCGACGTGCGCCAGGTTTCCATCCTCGACAGCAAGGGCAATGTGGCCACCCACACCGGCAAAAAGTGCGTCGATATGGCCGGCCACCGGCTGGGGGCGCAGTTTTCGGTGCAGGCCAACATGATGCTCAACAACACCGTGTGGGACGCCATGGCCAAAGCCTACGAGCAGAACGGCAAGCTGCCGCTGCCCGAGCGGGTGCTGGCCGCGCTGGATGCGGCCCAGGCCGTGGGCGGCGACGTGCGCGGGCGGCAGTCGGCGGCCCTGCTGGTGGTGCGCGGGCAGGCCAGCCCCGCTCCCTGGGACGACCGGCTCATCGACCTGCGGGTGGAAGACAGCGCCGCGCCCCTGCCCGAGCTGCGCCGCCTGCTCCAGCTCCACCGCGCCTACGAGCACATGAATGCCGGCGACCTGGCCGTGGAAAAAAACGACATGGCCCGGGCCGTGCAGGAATACCAGGCAGCCGAAAAGATGTTTCCCCAGAACCTGGAAATGAAGTACTGGCACGCCATTACTCTGGCCAACAAGCAGCAGCTGCCCGCCGCGCTGGAGCTGCTCCGGCCCATCTTTCAGCAGGAGCCCAACTGGCGCGTGCTCACCGCCCGCCTGCCCAAGGTAGGGCTGCTGACGGTGAGCGCCGCCGAGCTGAGACAGATTCTGACGCTGAAGTAACCGCGCTTTAACCGCTTCCCATTCCCCGTTCTGATGCTCAAGCTGACCTGGTTTGCCGCCCTGCTGTTGTTGCTTCTGGCCGGCTGCGCCGGCTCCAGGCCCGCCGGCCCGGCCGCTACCACCGTGTACGTGGTGCGCCACGCCGAGAAGGACCTCACGCCCGGCCTCGCCGACCCGCCGCTGACGCCCGCCGGGGAGCTGCGCGCCCAGGCCCTGCGCGAGCAGCTGCGCCCGCGCCACGTAGCCGCCATCTTCACCACCGACACCAGGCGCACCCGCGCCACGGCGGCCCCCCTGGCTGCCGCCCGGAACCTGACGCCGCTGGTGTACGACGCGAAAAACCAGGCGGCCCTGGCGGCCCGCATCCGGACCGAGTACGCGGGCAAAACGGTGGTGGTGGTGGGCCATTCCAACACCATCCTGGAAACCACTGAGGCCCTGGGCGCCGTCCGGCCCGCGGCCGCGGTGGCCGATGCCGAGTACGACTACCTGCTGGAAGTACAGCTGCCGGCGGCCGGCGCGCCTACGGCCCGGGCCCGGCGCTACGGGGCGGCGGCGGCCGGGCCGGCGGGGCGCTGAGCAGCGGGGCGTACTGCTGCCAGAAAGCGGGCCGCCCGCGCTGCCCGCTGCCGTTTCCTGTTACCTTAGCCCGCCGCAGGTAGCCCGCTCGGGCTGCTTTTCTCTGTTTCATCTCGCTGACTACTGCTTGCTATGCCTTCATTTCTTCGCCGTGCCCTGCTCGTTTCCGGTCTTGGCTTTCTGACGTTGTCGGCTTCGGCCCAGACCTCGAAAATCGACTCCGTCAACATCCGTAAAATCTATGACGAGGCCCTGCTGCGGGGGCAGAGCTACGACAACCTGCGCCAGCTCACGGGTCAGATCGGCGGGCGGCTGAGTGGCTCGCCCCAGGCCCAGCAGGCCGTCGACTGGGGCAAGGTGACTATGGAAAAGCTGGGGCTGGACCGCGTGTACCTGCAGGAGGTGATGGTGCCGCACTGGGTGCGCGGGGCCAAGGAGAAAGCCGAAATCAAGCCCGCCAAGGGCAAGGGCGTCGCCCTGAACGTGTGCGCCCTGGGCGGCTCGGTGGGCACCGGCGGCAAGCTGCGGGCCGGCGTGGTGGAAGTGAAAACCTGGGCCGAGCTGGCCGCCCTGCCCGCCGACCGGGTGAAGGGCAAGTTCGTCTTCTTCAACCGCCCCATGAACGCGGCCTACATCGAAACGGGCCGGGCCTACGGCGAAGCCGGCGACCAGCGCCGCAACGGGGCCGTGGAAGCCGCCAAGCGCGGGGCAGTGGGCGCGTTGGTCCGCTCCCTGACCCTGGCCCACGACGACTTTCCCCACACCGGCGCCATGCGCTACGACGAGGCGGTAGCCAAGCTGCCCGCCGCCGCCCTGAGCACCAACGGCGCCGATGAGCTCAGCCAGCTGCTCAAAGCCGACCCCGACCTGACCTTCGAGCTGGAAATGAGCTGCGAAACCCTGTCCGAGGTGAAATCCTACAACGTGGTGGGGGAAATCAGGGGCTCCAGGCTGCCGGACGAGATTATCACCGTGGGCGGCCACCTCGACTCCTGGGACCTGGCCCAGGGCGCCCACGACGACGGCACGGGCTGCGTGCAGAGCATGGAAGTGCTACGCCTGCTCAAAGCCACCGGCCTGCGGCCCGAGCGCACCGTGCGGGCCGTGCTGTTTATGAACGAGGAAAACGGCGTGCGCGGCGGCAATAAGTACGCCGAGCTGGCCAAGGCCGCCAACGAAAAGCACCTGGCCGCCATGGAGTCCGACGGCGGGGGCTTCACGCCCCGGGGCTTCACCATCGAGGCGCCCGCGGCTACCGTGAAGCGCCTGCAGCAGTGGCAGCCGCTGTTTGCGCCCTACTTCAGCGGGCGGTTTACGGCCGGGCACGCCGGCACCGACATTGAGCCCCTAAAAGGCCAGGTCAAGGCCCTGATCGGCTACGACTGCGACTCCCAGCGCTACTTCGACATTCACCACACCGCCGCCGACACCTTCGACAAAGTAAACCGCCGGGAGCTGGAGCTGGGTGGTGCCAGCATGGCCGGCCTGATTTATTTGCTGAGCAAGTACGGGCTGTAAAAAAGCCGGTGGCGCCATCTTCCTTTCCTATGCCGGCTTTGTACCTCGTTGCGCTGCTGCCGCCGGAGCCGGTATTCTCCCAGATCTGGGCGCTGAAGCAGGAGGTGCACGCGCGTACCGGCAGCCGCAACGCCGTGCGCCTGCCCCCGCACCTTACCCTGCTGCCGCCCATGCGCCAGCCCGCGGAGTTTGAGGCCGCCTGCTGCCGGGCGCTGGGCGGATTTGCCGCCACCCAACGGCCTTTCCTGGTGGGCGTACAGGATTTTGCCTGGTTTGGTGACCGAACCTTGTTTGTGCGGGTGAGCGAGGCCGCCGCCGTCCGGCACTTGCACGTCGCTCTGCTGAGCTGGTGCGCCACTCACCTGCCGGCGGTGCCGCCCGAAACCCGGCCCTTTACCCCGCACCTCACCCTGGCTACCCGCGACCTGCCCGCGGCCCAGGTGCCGGCTCTGCAGCAGGAGTTTGCTTCCCGCACCTTTGCCGCCACTTTCGCCGTGACCTCCATCACTCTGTTCCGGCACGATGGGCAGCAGTGGGTGAGCCGCGAGACGTTTGCGCTGGGTGAGCCATCGTGATGGGGCACGAGGAAAAGGGCTTGCCCAGCCAACCCCCCGGCCCGGTAAATTTCGTAGCTTTTTCCAGCGCACCTCGCGCGTCGTACCTTGCGCCCCTTATGGCTGTATTTCGTTTTCTGCCCGCGCTGCTGCTCTCTGCCTGGGGCCGGGTGTCCGTTTGGCGCCGGCTGTTTGCATTTGGCGCTGGTGCAGTCTGCGGTGCATTGCTGCCCTTGGCGGTTTCGGCCCAGCAGGCGCCGCCCGCCGCCTACTGGGTGCTGCTGCGCGACAAAGCCGGCATGCAGCTCGATGCCCCCCGCTATTTCAGCCCGCCCGCCCGGGCCCGGCGCCGGCGTCAGCACCTGCCTACCCACGACAGCACCGACTTGCCCGTGCGCCCCGATTACGTTCGCCAGATCCAGGCCGCGGCCGACTCGGTAACCCTGGTCAGCCGCTGGTTCAACGCCGTGGCCTGCCGGGCCACGCCGGGCCAGGCGGCCCAGCTGCGCCGGCTGCCCGGCGTGCGGCAGGTGCTGCTGCGCCCCGCGGTTACCATGATGCCCGCCGCTACTAGCAAAGCCGTGCAAGAAGGCAAAACCGAGCTTTCTGCCGCCGACCGGCAGCTGGCTCGGCAGCAGGTCAGCAGCCTGGGCGGCGGCGCCTTTCGCCGGGCCGGCCTGGATGGAAAGGGGCTGCGCATCGCCATTTTTGACGTGGGCTTTTCCGGCGCCGACAAGCACGAGGCCTTTCAGCAGCTGTTCCGCGACAAGCGCGTGGTGCTCACCCACGACTTTGTCCGTGACCAGCCCAACGTATTTGTGGGCGGCAACCACGGCACCGAGGTGCTCTCGTGCCTGGCCGGGCGCCTGCCCGACGGCACGCCGCTGGGGCTGGCACCCCAGGCCGAGTTTCTGCTGGCCCGCACCGAACGGGCCCTGCGGGAGCTGTATGCCGAGGAGGAAGCCTGGCTGGCCGCCGCCGAGTGGGCCGACCGCAACGGGGCCGACATCATCAACTCTTCCCTGGGCTATACCGACCGCCGCTACTTTCCCGAGCAGATGGACGGGCGCACCAGCCTGATTGCCCGCGCCGCCGCGCTGGCCGTGCGCAAAGGCATGCTGGTGGTGAATGCCGCCGGCAATGATGGCGACGACGACCAGTGGCACACCCTGGGCTCCCCGGCCGATGCGGATTCGGTGCTGGCCGTGGGCGGCCTCAACCCGGATACTTACCTGCACAGCGACTTCAGCAGCTACGGCCCCAGCGCCGACCGGCGGCTGAAGCCCAACGTGGTAGCCTTCGGCTCGGTGCTGGCCGCCGCGCCGGGCGGCTATTCCGTGGTGCAGGGTACTTCCTTTGCCAGTCCGCTCACGGCGGGCTTCGCCGCCTGCGTCTGGCAGCAGGAGCGGGGTCTGTCGGCCATGCAGGTGTTTGCCAAAATTCAGCAGTCGGCCGACCTGTACCCGTACTTCGACTACGCCCACGGCTACGGCACGCCCCAGGCCCGCTTTTTCACCCAGGGCCCCGCACCTGCCGCGGCACCCACGGTCGATATTTTGCCCAACGACAGCCTGCTGGCCGTGATAATCCGGCCGGAGGCAGCCCTGGTACCGGCCCGCACCCTGCCGCTCTACACCGACTCAGTGCAGGTGCTCGTGGCCGATAAGCCCGGGAAAATCCCGGCCGTGGGCCGCGAAACGCCCCGGCCGCTGCCCAACGATGCCACCCGGGCCGCGCTGCCCGTCGCGGCCGAGGAGGCGCCGCTGCCCCTGCACCCCGACTACCTCTACTGGCACATTGCCGACCGCCGCAACGTGCTTCGGTTCTACGAGGTGCGCGAGGTGACGCAGCGGGCCGTGCTGCAGGTGCCGCGCCGCCGCCTGCGCCCCGGCGACACGCTGCGGGTGCGGTACCGGGGCTTCACCCAAAGCTATTCTGCGCCATGAAAAGCCGCTACTACCTGCTGCTGGCCGTCCTGCTAAGCCTGGCGCCGCCCCGGGCCCGGGCCCAGCGTGTGCTGCTGCGCGAAAACGTGGCCGCCGATACCATCCGTCCCACCTTTGGTCCCAACCGGGCCTACTTCAGCCACGTGTACTTCGGCTACGGCCTGGTGGCCGGGCGCTCCAGCCGGGAAGGGGCGGAGCTGCGCTACGGCTCCTCGGCCGAGGTGCAGCTGGGGCTGCGCAACAAGTGGCGCCTGAACCAGCGCCTGGCCCTGGGGCTGGATGGACGCTACGCCCGGCCGGTGTACCATCTGGCGCAAACCAGCACGAAAGTGCTGCCCGACCCGGTGCTGCACCGCCGCGAATACCTGGCTTTGCCCCAGCTGCAGAGCGAGGCCCTGCTGCGGCTCAGCTACGGCCGCCGCGGCAACGCCATCGGCCGCTACGTGGATGTAGTGGGCTGGGGTGGCTGGGTGCTGGGCTCCGTCCATCATACCGAAGACAGCCCGGCCGCCGGCAGCCGGAAGATACAGACGGCGCAGCGCGGCCTGGCCTACGTAAACCGCTGGAGCTACGGCACGGGCCTGCGGCTGGGCTCGGGGCGCTACGCCCTGGCAGGGCGCTACCGTCTTTCCAACGTGTTTCGGCCCGCTTACCAGGCCCGCTACCCGGAGCTGCCCCGCTGGCTGCTGGGACTGGAGCTGAGCTGGCTGTAAGACGCGGCCGCAGCAGAGCCCGGATCAGACTGGAGCGGTGGCAACATGCTACTACCGGAATATTTGGGCCGTTTCCGGCAACCTTGGGGCTATTTTTGCGGTACACGAGCCTGTCAATCCGGGCCCGCTCCGGGGCTGGCTCCGCCCCGACTTTGCGGGGTGTCAGGAGGTTTTGTACTTTGCCGAACTGATTAGATGATAGTTGCTTACCCCCCAATGAAAAAAATAGTTCTTTTTGCCGTTTCCGCCGCCGGGTTGCTCCAGCTCACTTCCTGCCTGAATACGGAGCGGGAAGTCGGTACTTCGCGCAATGCGGACCGGGTATATTCGCCACCCACGGAAACCACCCGGGTGTCGGGCCGCACGGTGCTGAACACGGTGCGTGCCTCGCACTACTTCTCCAATACCAAGACTAAGGATACCTTCGTGCTGCAGCTGACGGGCCCCAAGATCATGAACGGGCAGGCTCGCTTCATCATCCTGAGCAGCACCGGCGACACGCTCCGCAAGGAAGTGATGCCCGCCACTGCGCTGCTCGATGAGCGCCAGCTCGATGACCCGCAGGCCGCTACCGTGCGCGACAAGGAAATTGCCATTCTGCGCGGCATGAACAGCTTTTTTGCCGACGATCGGTTTGTGCAGCCCGCCGTGCCCAAAACGGCCAGCCAGCCGGGGGAAGTGGATGCTCAGTCCTGGTCGGCAGTGCAGGCCGACAGCCGTGCCGTGGGCTTCGACTACGTCACGGCGGCTGGCAAGGAGCGCCGCATTGCCTTTGATAAAAAACAGCAGAAAGCCGTAGTGGTGGCCGAATAGCCCGCCCGCTTCTTTAAACCCATAAAAAGGCCCCGCCGGATTCCGGCGGGGCCTTTTTATGGGTTTACTATAACCAGCCAGAAGTGCCAGCCGGCCTGGTAGCGTAAACTGCCTCCCGTTCAACGAGCTGAACGAAAGGCCAGGTGTAAGCCGGTGAAGCGGCGCTGGATACCGGCCGTTAGCCCCGCGGCGCGGCCGCCGGACTCAGCCAGCCCACAACGCCCGACCCGCTGCGCACCAGCCGAAAGCCGCCGAAATCGCCCAGAACCGCCACCGTGCTACGCGCCGGGAGCGTGTCGACGGGGGTAGCCGAAAGCCGGGGCACCAGCAGCAGATCGGTGGCTACGGGCAGGGACTCGCGGCGCAGGGGCTCGGCCGGCACCACGGCCTTGGCCGCCACGTAGCCCACGCGGCCATCGGGCTGCTCCACGCGGTACCAGCTGGCCTGGCTGCCCACCACAAACAAGGGTGTATGGCGGGCCAGCAGGGCCGCGGGGGCACCCTTCGCCGTCGGGCTCAGCCGCAGCGCCGACTGCTTGTCCTTTACCCGTACCCACTGGCCCAGTCGCTCGGGCCGGGTGGCCGGGGCCGCGGGCAGGGCATCAGCCCGGCGCACAAAGGGAAAAGGGTCGACGGCCCCGCGGCCCGAGCGGTAGACGCCGAAGTGCAGATGGGGCGGGGTGCTGCGGGCATTGCCGGTGTTGCCCACCAGCCCCAGCGTGTCGCCGGCTTTGACCAGCTGCCCGGCCTGCACCAGCTGCTTGTCGAGGTGGGCGTAGTAGAGGTGCTGGCCGTGCTCGGCATCCGCCAGCCACACCACTTTGCCGCCCAGCGGGGTTTCGCCGGTGCGGGTAATCAGGCCCGGCACGGCGGCCACGGCCGGGGTGCCACGCTGGGCGAAGATGTCGATGCCCTCGTGGCGGCGGGCGCCGTTGTCCCGGTCGGCTCCCCAGAAGCTGCCCGCGGCGGCGTCGCTTTTGCCCTTCACCGGAAAGCCCAAAGACGGGGCCCGCTGGATCCGCAGGGTGTAGCGGCCGGTGCGCAGCAGCTCGGGCTGCACCCGCAGCAAGTGCTGGCGGTCATCTTCTACCGTGTAGCTAAACGACAGCGCCGCCGTATCGGCGGAGGCCACGGGCCGGGGAGCCGTCTGGTCGGGGCTCAGCTCGTAGGCGTCGAGAAAGACGTGGGCATCGGTGCCGGGCGCCAGCGTAAGGCTGATGTTGACCTGCTCGCCGGCCCGCACGGCGTAGCGGTAGGCGGCGGCGGAAGCGCGGTCGGCCCGGAAAAAGCCGGTTTCCTGGAAGGGCAGGGTTACCACCAGCGAATCGCGCAGGGCCCGGTCGGCAGCGGCCAGCCAGTCGCGGCCCAGGGCCGTTTCGTCGAGGTGGGCCTGGCGCAGGCGGCGGGCGTATTCCTGGTGGGCGGTGCTTTTCTGGAAGATGCCCTGCAGCGTTTGCTGCTTGCCGCAGGCGGAGACCAGAAATAATAACAGAAAAAGGCGGAAGGACTGGCGGATAGCGGACATTGACGGGAATTGATACAAGCTCATAAACCCGGTTTGGGGGTGGGTAGTTCGTTTGGCGGCGCGGGCTTTGTACCCCTTTGAGTGGAGCGGAGGCAAACGTCGGGCTGCCGGTCAGGTCGGATATTCCGCGGGTAAGCCCCGGCAGAAAGCCGTATTATTAGCCGATTTTTAGGCTTCTACCTTACCCGCTATGTTTTCTGCTGCCCGCATCCAGACCATCCGCAAGAGCAAAGGCTATTCCCAGGAGCTGCTGGCCGAGCAGTCCGGGGTGAGTTTGCGCACCATTCAGCGGGTGGAGCAGGGCGACACGGTGCCGCGCGGCCACACGGTACAGGCATTGGCAGCGGCGCTCGGCGTGGCCCTGGAAGACTTCCGGCCGGAGCCGTCCCCGGTGGTCCGGACCGACAACAGCCTGACGCCCGCCGCTTCGCCGGCGCTGGTGCTGCTGCCCGTCGCCCCGGCCCTGCGCGCCGATCCGGACTTCGTACAGCTGCTCAACCTGAGCGCGCTGAGCTTTCTGGCCCTGCCGTTTCTGAACATCCTCGTGCCACTGCTGCTGTGGCGGGGACGCCGCCATACTACCGCCGACGTGGCCGCGGTGGGCCGCCGGGTGCTGGGGTTCCAGGTGCTGTGGCAGGCCGGGTGTGCCGCGGCCTACCTGCTGCTGGCCCTGGGGCAGCTGGTGTCGAACCACTACTTTCACACCGTTTGGCGTAGCGGCTACGTGGTGATTTTTGCCCTGAGCTACGGCTTAAACGTGGCCGTTATCGGGCACGCGGCCTGGCGGCTGCGGCGGGGAGAGCAGGACGTGTACCCGGTGCGGCTGTAAAAAATGGTCTGACTGCCAGTGGATTAAGCCAAGTGGCGGGTAAGTGGCGGCAAAATGGCGCACGGGCGAAGGGGCGTACGGGGTAAGTTTGATCCATCAATCATCCCAATCGTTAGCCTTATGAAACTGCTCCTGAAAATTCTGCTGGCCGTCCTCCTTCTCCTCGTCGTATCCGGCCTGGGCGGCTACTTCTACATGAAAAAGAAGTTCCAGGCCCCGGCCAATCAGCTCGTCGTGAGTCAGCTGCCCCTCTCCAGCTCCTTCGTCTGGCAGGCTGACTCGACGGCCCGGCCTGTCGTTGCCCACCGGGCCCTGCTGGTACCGGTACGGCTGGCCGGCTGTTCCCGCACCTGCTACCTGCAGTTCGATACCGGAGTGCCTTACACGCTGCTGCACACCAAGGCGGTGGAGCTGCTGCGGGCGGCTTACCCGGCCACCCGGGCCGCGCTGGCCGCGCCGAACGATACCGTGCGCAACCTAACCTTCACCCTGGGCACCGGGCAGGTGCTGGTCCGCCGCCTGCCGCTGCTGCGCGGCGGCTCCCAGCAGCTGCCCGCCGACAGCGCCGCCCCGTTTGTTATCGGCACGCTCGGTACCGATCTGCTGGAGGGCCGGGTGCTGGTGCTCGACTACGCCCGCCAGCAGTTCCGGCTCACCCGGCAGGTGCCCGCCGACTTAGCTGCCCGCGCCGCTTTCGTGCCCTTGGTCTTCAACAGCCGCCGGATTCTGTTTGATGCCACTGTGCGGGGCAAGCAGGAGCAGATGCTGTTCGATACGGGAACCAGCGCCTTTGCCCTGCTCACCAGCCAGAGTATCTGGCAGCAGCTGGCCCAGCCCGGGGCGCGGCCCCGCGTCACGGCGGTCAATTCCTGGGGCAAGACGCTTACGGCCCACACGGTAGCCACGGGCGAGGCGCTGCACCTGGGCGCCGCTACCGTGCCGCTGCAGACGGTGACCTACATGGAGGGCACCAGCTTGATGCAAAACCTGCTGACGCGCTTTTCGGGCATGGGCGGCATGCTGGGCAACGAGCCGTTCGACAACCGCACTGTTATCCTGGACGTGCAGGGCTCCCGCTTCGGGTTGGTGCAGTAGGCGGGAGGAAATGCCGGCGCCGCGGTTGTCCCGGCAGCCGCTACCTTTGCGGCCCAGTTCCACCCAACGCTCCCTGCCCATGAAGCTCATCGAATGCCCCCGCGACGCCATGCAGGGCCTGACCGAGTTCATCCCGACAGCTACCAAAACGGCCTACCTCCAGGCGCTGCTGGCCGTCGGCTTCGACACGCTCGACTTCGGCTCCTTCGTTTCGCCCAAGGCCATTCCGCAGCTCCGCGACACGGCCGAGGTGCTGGCCGGGCTGGATTTGGGCCGGACCAACACCCGGCTGCTGGCCATCGTGGCGAACCTGCGCGGGGCCGAAACGGCCGCGCTGCACCCTGAAATCCAGTTTATCGGCTTCCCGCTGTCGGTGTCCGAAACCTTTCAGCAGCGCAACACCAACAAGAGCACCATCGAAGCCCTGGCCGAGCTGGCCCGGATGCAGAGCCTGTGCGAGAAGACCGGCAAAACCCTGGTAACCTACCTGTCGATGGGCTTCGGCAACCCCTACGGCGACCCGTGGAGCCCCGACATCGTGGCCGAGTTCACCCGGACGCTTTCCAACATGGGCGTGGGCATCGTGGCGCTGTCCGATACCATCGGGGCCTCCACGCCGGCCACGATTGAGCCGCTGTTCAGCCAGCTGATTCCGGCGTTTCCGGCTATTGAGTTCGGCGCCCACCTGCACACCACGCCCGGCAGCTGGCGCGAGAAGGTGCAGGCCGCCTACCTGGCCGGCTGCCGCCGCTTCGACGGGGCCCTGGGCGGCTTCGGCGGCTGCCCTATGGCCACGGACGTGCTGACCGGCAACATGGCCACGGAGAACCTGGTGGCGTATTTCGCCGAGCAAGGGGAGGAGCTGGGGCTGGATATGGGCGCGTTGGCGCGGGCGCAGGCCGCGGCGGGCGGCGTGTTCCACTTCTGAGCCTGATTGATCTGAAAAATCGTCTGTCATCCTGAGCAGAGCGAAGGATGACAGACGTCACTAACCAACTACACCACCCCCTCATGCCTACCCCGCAAGTCGACCTGTTCATTCCCTGCTTCGTGGACCAGCTGTTTCCCGACACCGCCATGAACATGGTTAAGGTGCTGGAAAAGCTAGGCTGCGCAGTGCACTACAACGGTGACCAGACCTGCTGCGGGCAGCCGGCCTACAACGCCGGCTACAAGGCCGAAAGCTGCGAGGTGGCCACCAAGTTTCTCGACGACTTCCCCTCGGCCGAGGGCCGCTACATCGTGAGTCCTTCCGCGTCGTGCGTGGGCATGGTGCGCAACTCCTACGCCGAGCTGTTTGAGGGCAGCGCCGAGCAGGGCCGCTACCACGGCGTGCAGCGCCGCATCTTCGAGATGACCGAGTTTATCGTCGACGTGCTGGGTGTAAGCCGCATTGCCGGGGCGCAGCTCACCGGCAAGTACACCTACCACGATTCCTGCTCGGCCCTGCGGGAGTGCGGCATCCGCGCGGCCCCGCGCCAGCTGCTGGATGCGGTGCAGGGCCTGGAGCGGCTGGAAATGGCTGAAACGGAAACCTGCTGCGGCTTCGGCGGCACCTTTGCCGTCAAGTTCGAAGCCATTTCGGTCGCCATGGCCGAGCAGAAAGTGGAGCACGCCCTGGCCACGGGCGCCGAGTTCATCATCAGCACCGATACCAGCTGCCTGATGCACCTGGACGCCTACATCCGCCGGGAGAAAAAGCCGATTAAAACCCTTCACGTGGCCGACGTGCTGGCCAGCGGCTGGTAAAAAGCTGGAGCAGCGCGAAGCAATCCGTCTTGGGCAATGAAACCAGCCCGGTACACCTAAAAGCCCCAACGTCACGCTGACGTCGGGGCTTTCGGCTGGAATAGGCTATGCACCTGTAAGAGGCCAGATTGCTTCCGCTTAGCCCTGGCAATAACTCGCAATAACAGGTTGACTACATCGCCCGGTGAATCCGCTCCTTCAGGCCGCTGGTGGCTTCGAGCAGCGGCAGGCGGACGGCGGCGGAGCACAGGCCCTGGGCTTCGAGCACGGCTTTCACGCCCACGGGGTTGCTTTCCTCATACATGAGCGGATTCAGCGGCAGAAACCCGAACAGCAGCTTGGTGGCCGCGGCGAAGTCGCCGGCCAGCGCGGCGCGGGCCATGTCGCTCATGCGCTGGGGGTAGGCGTTGCCCAGCACGCTGATAACGCCGGCGCCGCCGAAGGAAATCAGCGCGGTGGTGAGCATATCGTCGCCGCTGATGAGCAGGAAGTCGGCGGGCTTGCGGGCGGCAATGGCCATGCACTGCTCCAGGTTGCCGCTGGCTTCCTTGATGCCGATGATGTTGGGGTGCTGGGCCAGGCGCAGCGTGGTGTCGGCCGTGAGGTTAGAGCTGGTGCGGCCGGGCACGTTGTAGAGAATGATGGGCAGCGGGCTCAGGTCGGCCAGGCGCAGGTAGTGCTGAATGATACCCTGCTGGCTGGGCTTGTTATACGCCGGTGAAGCCGACAGGATGGCGTCGATGCCGGCCAGGTCGGTGGTGCGCAGCAGGGTTTCGAGGCCGGCCGTATCGTTGCCGCCGATGCCGTACACGAGCGGCACGCGGCCGGCCACGTGCTCTTTCACCACGCGCAGAATCTCGGTTTTTTCCTCGGCCGTGGTGGTCGGGGTTTCGCCGGTGGTGCCGTTGATGACGAGGTACTCCACGCCGCCGTCGAGGCAGAAATCGAGCAGGCGCCGCAGGGCGGGATAGTCCACGGCGTGGTCGGGAGCCGGGGTGAAGGGGGTGATGAGGGCAATGCCGGTGCCACGGAGTTTGTCCATGCGGGAATTAAGCTGTTGTTTTGTAGGCGGAAGCGTCGGGGCAAAGGTACACAGCCTGCCTGTCACGATGCTCCGGCCTGTCTTTCCCTTCTCAAAAGTACCCGGTTGGCGCCTTGCCGGCCCTATTTCCGCCTTATTTTGTTCCGTACCCCGCTTTTCGTAGCCACCGCCCTGGCTGCCAGCACGCTCCTCACAGCCTGCGAAACCAAGCCCGCCACCTCCTCGGAGAAAGCCGGCAGCGCCACCACCGAAGCCATTGCCGCCGACTCCGCCGGCACGCCCGTCACCTCGGGCACGGCCGCCACTGCTACCGACGAGGCCAACGCCACGCCCGCCCCGGACCCGACCAGCATTCCGGCCGGCCGCATGGCCGGGGCCGCCGCCATCACGGCCCGCCCGCAGGTCCCGATTCTGTGCTACCACCAGATCCGCGACTGGACGGCCCGGGACTCGAAAAACGCCAAAGACTACATCGTGCCGGTGCAGGCCTTCAAAAACCAGATGAAGATGCTGGCCGACTCGGGCTACCACACCGTGCTGCCCGACCAGGTGTACGCCTACCTCACCACCGGGGCCAAGCTGCCGAGCAAGCCCATCATGCTCACCTTCGACGACACCGACCTCGACCAGTTTACCGTGGCCCGCCCCACGCTCGACAAACTCGGCTTCAAGGCCGTCTACTTCATCATGACTGTGAGCCTGGGCCGCCCGCACTACATGAGCAAGGCGCAGGTGAAGCAGCTCTCGGATGAGGGCAACGTCATCGGCTCCCACACCTGGGACCACCACAACGTGAAGAAGTACCAGGGCCAGGACTGGGTGACGCAGATCGAAAAGCCCACCAAAACCCTCGAGGAAATCACGGGCAAGAAAATCAATTACTTCGCCTACCCCTTCGGCCTCTGGAACCAGCAGGCTATTCCCGAGCTGAAAAAGCGCGGCTTCGTGGGTGCCTTCATCCTGGCCGAGAAGCGCGACCCGATTGACCCGCTGTTCACCATCCGCCGCATCATTGCCAGCGGCTACTGGAGCCCGCGCACCCTGCACAACAGCATCGTGCAGAGCTTCTAGCCTGTCCTGGCGGGCACCGCGCAGCAATTCGTCCGCTTAAATGGGCCCAACCTGAATTCACCAAAAAGCCCCGGCGTGTGCGTACGCCGGGGCTTTTGTCTTTTAGGGGACTCAACTCATTGCCCAGAATGGATTCCTTCGCGTGGCTCGCAACGACAGCTGGGAACGAAAAAGCTCCGGACTACTCCGTTTTCACGCCCGCGGCTTTCAGCTCTTTGAAGGCGCCGGCATTCACCACTTTCCGAAAGCCCTTTTCCTGCAGGATGGCGGCCGCCTGGCCGCTGCGGTTGCCGGAGGCGCAGTAGAGCACGTAGGTCCTGGTCGTGTCCAGGGCCGCCGCTTTGGCCGCAAAATCCGGCGCTTTGAAGTCCAGGTTCTGGGCGTGCCGCAGGTGGCCGGTGGCGTATTCGGCCGGGGTGCGCACATCGAGCACGACTACCTGCCGCTGCTTTACCAGCTTTTGGGTGGTGGCCAGGTCGGTTACCGGCACCCGGGCCTGGGCCGCCGCCGGAGTGGCGGTCGACAGGGCGAAAACCAGCAGGCCGGTACCAGCGAATAGAAAGGAGCGAAGCATAGGGAAGGGGAAGAGAAGCACTACGAAAATGGGTGTCGTACTGAGTGCAGCCGAAGCATCTCGCTTGCTTCTTCAGCGTGGTTCAACGCAACGGACGAGATGCTTCGGCTGCGCTCAGCATGACGGGCTGGATTGTGACTTTAAAACAGCGAAGCCTGCTGGCCCGGGCTGCCGGAGGGCGTGGCGGGGAAGCTTTCGGACGCAGCTTCAGATTCCCCCGTACGGCCTGCTTCTAAAGCCTCATCGGCCGAATTAGATTCCGCCCCGGCGGGAATCATGGCCAGCAGGTCGGTTTCGGAGATGATGGGCACCTTAAGCGCGGTGGCTTTTTCGCGCTTGGCGGGGCCCATCTTGTCGCCGGCCACGAGGTAGCTGAGCTTCTTGCTGATGGAGCCCGTGATTTTGCCGCCGTGCTGCCCAATCAGCTGCTGCAGCTCCTCGCGGCTGTGCTGCTCAAACACGCCCGACAGCACAAACGTCAGCCCGGCCAGCCGGTCGCTCACGGCCTGCGGGGCTTCGCCCGTCAGGGCCAGCTGCACGCCGGCCGCCCGCAGCCGCTCCACCAAATCACGATTAACAATCTGGGAAGACCAGGCCGCCAGCGACTCGGCAATGACGCCACCGACTTCGGGCACCGCGGCCAGCTCGGGCGCCGAAGCCGCCAGCAACGCGTCGATGGTGCGGTAGTGGACGGCCAGCTTTTCGGCCACGGTTTCGCCCACGTAGCGGATGCCCAGCCCAAACAGCACCCGCTCAAACGGCACCTGCTTGCTGGCTTCGATGCCGCTGATCAGGTTCTGAATGGATTTTTCGCCCAGGCGCTCCAGGCCGGTGAGCTTGTCGGCGGTCAGCTCGTAGATGTCGGCGGGCGTGCGCACCAGGCCCAGCTCGGCGAAGCGGCCCACGGTTTCGGCACCCAAGCCGTCGATGTTCAGGGCCTTGCGCGACACGTAGTGCTCGAGCCGGGCCCGCAGCTGGGGCGGGCAGGCCGTATCGTTGGGGCAGCGGAAGTGGGCCTCGCCCTCGGGCCGGAGCAGCGGCGTGCCGCAGGCCGGGCACTCGGTGGGGTAGCGGATGGGCTGGCTGTCGGCGGGGCGGGCCGTGAGGTCTACGCCGGTGATTTTGGGAATTATTTCGCCGCCCTTTTCCACAAACACCAGGTCGCCCAGGCGCAGGTCGAGGGCGGCAATCTGGTTGGCGTTGTGCAGGGAGGCGCGCCGGACGATGGTGCCCGCCAGCGGTACCGGCGTGAGGATGGCCACCGGCGTCACGGCCCCGGTGCGGCCCACCTGGTACTGCACGTCGTTCAGGCGGGTGCGGCCCGCTTCCGCCGGGTACTTGTAGGCAATGGCCCAGCGCGGGCTTTTGGCCGTGAAGCCGAGCACTTCCTGCTGCTGAAAGTCGTCGACTTTAATCACGATGCCGTCCGTGGCGACGGGCAGCTCGAAGCGCTTTTTCTCCCAGGTATGAATGAAGTCGAGCACTTGCTCCAGACTGGTGCAGCGCCGCCAGGTGTCGGACACGGGCAGGCCCCAGGCTTTGAGGGCTGCCAGGGCGGCGCTGTGCGAGGGAAACACGTTGCGGCCGGGACTGAGGAAGCTGTAGGCGAAAAAGCGCAGGCGGCGGGCGGCTACCACGGCCGAGTCCTGGAGCTTGAGCGTGCCGCTGGCCGCGTTGCGGGGGTTGGCCAGCAGGGCCTCGCCGTTTTGCTCCCGCTCCCGGTTCAGGTCGTCGAATACGGGCAGGGGCAGGAAGATTTCGCCGCGCACCTCAAACTCGGCGGGCTGGGCGGGGCCGGCGGCGCGCAGGTGCAGGGGCAGGTTTTTGATGGTGCGCACGTTGCTGGTCACCACGTCGCCGCGGGTGCCGTCGCCGCGCGTGACGCCCTGGGTGAGCTGGCCCTGCTCGTAGGTCAGGCTCATAGCCACGCCGTCGAACTTCATTTCGCAGACGTAGGCAAAGTCGGCGCCCTCCAGGCCCTTGCGTACCCGCTCGTCAAACTCGCGCAGGTCCGCCTCCGAATAGGCGTTGCCCAGGCTGAGCATCGGGTACTTGTGCGGGGCCGTCGGAAACTGCTTGGTGATGGTGCCGCCCACGCGCTGGGTGGGGGAGTTGGCCAACGCCAGCGCCGGATGATCCTCTTCCAGGGCCTGCAGCTCGGCCAGCAGCTGGTCGAACTCCTGGTCCGGGATTTCGGAGACGTCGTTCTGGTAGTACTGGTAGTTGAGGTGGTGCAGGTGCGCGGTGAGCGTACTGATGCGGTGCTGGATGGAATTCGGGTCGGGCATGGGGCAAAAATAACCGGCGGCGCGTCAGCGCGGGCACGCGGGGAGAGAAGTTTCCGGCGCGGATTTAGTTTAGGTCTTCCGGACCGCGGGCGCAGCGGGGCGCCAGAGCAGGACTGCGAGCTACGAAAAAAGGCCGCCCACCGGGCGGCCTTTCCTGCGGTTGGGGCCGCCACCGGCGCTTAGTCCTGCACCAGCACGCCGTCGGCCTCGAAGTTGAGCTGCTCCTCGGGCTTGGTGATGGCCGCAATTTCCTGAGCTGATTTGCCGGCGTCTTTGGCGTAGTGCTGCAGGTCGCTCACCGGCACTACCTCACGGTGCGCCCAGCCGTTGATGACCACGGTTTTGTCGGTAATATTCTTGGGGACGAAGAAGGCGTAATCCTTGAAGCGGACCCGCATTTCGCTGCCGTCGGGAGTAGCCATGGTCAGCCAGCAGCCCTTCGCCTGGCACACGCCGGTGGCATTGCCCACCAGCTTCACCCGCGCCGAATCCTGATTTCCCAGGGCTTTGCTCAGGTCACTCATCGGCAGGGCCCCGTCGGCGGTGAGGGTTGCGCCGTAGGTTTTGCCGGTAATGGCAGCGGTTTCAGCTTTGGGAGCCGTAGCCGCCGCCGTAGTTTCGGTGGCCGGGGCCGACTGGCAGGCCCCCAGCGCGGCCAGGGCCGTGGCCAGCATACTATTCTTGAAGCTCATGGGAATGAGAGTAGTGAGTTGAGAGCCGAAAATACGAATTTTCGCCCAGCCCGCTACTTGCCCTTGGAAATGGAGGCCAGCGTCCGGGTTTCGGCCAGCTTGCCGTTCTTGCCATACACCTCGGTTTTGACGATGCCCACCGCCGGCGAGTAGTACTCGACGATGCGCATCTTGGTGCTGAAGGCCACGTCGGAGCGGGCCTTGGTCATCGACTCGCGCTCCGACTCCACCTTGTAGCACTGGAACGTGCCGGCGGGAGTCGACACGGCGGCCGGGCCGCTGACCACGCGGCGCTTCTGCTGCAGGGCCGTCACCTTGGCAATATCGACGGCCGAGGTGCGCACCTGCACCACGCTGCCGCCGCCGGGCAGCTGGCTGCCGACTGTGGGCTGGTTGGGCCAGGCAATGCCGACGGGCGCAAAATCAAAGAGCCGGTCGCGGAACGACTTCAGGCTGCCCGCATCAAACTGGGTGAGGCCGTCGGTGTAGGTCGTGTCGCGGGAGCAGCGAAAGGTGAGATCCTGCTGCTGGAGCAGCCGGTTTTTAGGGTCGTAGAGGCCGCTTTTGAGTAAAACGGTGGTGGTAGTCCTGGTTTTTTTCTTGTTCAGCTCCGCGCCCAGGCGGACCACCCGGTAGCGCAGCTCGCCAGCCGCCTTGCCGTCGTTGTCGGTGAGGCGGTACACCAGCTCCATGTTGTCGTAGAGGCCGAACGGATGGGCGCAGGCGTCGCTCTTAGGCGTCGCGGCGGGCGGCGGGACCAGGACCGTAGCCGAGTCCGGCGCGGGGGCCGGCGGAGTGGTTTGAGCCTGGGCGGCCAGGGCCAGCAGGGGCAGCAGGAGCAGAGCGGGGAGTTTCATCGAGCGAAGGAGAAAAGCGTACGTTGAGCCGCATACGCAGCCCGTACAGATTAGATATTAGCCGGCCAAGCTGAAGAGTAGCCGCCCGCGGGGCGCTCAGGCAAAACCCCTGCCAGACGGGTTTTAGGGGCGGGCTGCCACCAACCCGCCGTCCGCCGCGTAACTTGCGGGGCCCGGACACGTTTTCCGGGTACGCTGCTTTTAGCTCCCCCTTTCACTATCCCCACTCATGGCTGATTCTTCCCAGTCCTCCAACAACTTTGCCGACATGGCCGCCTCGCTCCTGGCTAAGCTCTCGGGCGGCGTAGAGCTGTCCTGTGCCTTCGACCAGATGGAGCTGCAGGTGCCCAACCCCCAGAATCCGAATGCCGCCCCCGCCACCTGGCGCCTGAACGGCTCGGTGCGCATCCGCACCCGCGGCGACAACCCGCCCGCTGCGGCTGCTCCCCAACTGCCGCCTGCCAACCCGAGCAACGTTGGCTAGCGGCCTCGACATTGAGGCGCGGCTGGTCATCCACTTCGACGGCGACGATATTCAGCTGGCGGGCTCGGGCACGTACCTGATTGTGAACATTCCGAGCCAGCGCGTGCTCGACAAGCTCACGGCCGGCCCGCCCAAGCCCGCGGGGGAGAAAAAGCCCAAAGCGCCCGGCTCCGACCCACTGCAGCAGATCAACGACGTGGTCCGGCAGCTCGGGCTGGTGCTGGATCTGCGGGTGGCGGGCAAAACCTACGTCACCTTCGGGGCGGGCCGTACCCCCAAGATTACGCTCAACGCGGTGCTGGGAAAAATCGGGTCTTTTTTCTCCTGAGTCAGCCGTCGGAAAAGACCGGAATCTTGGCTATCCGGGCGCGGCTTTTTTGCGTATGTCCCCAGGAAGCCAGCAGGGTTGCCGCAGTGGTCGGGCACGGAACTTATGGCTCCCTAATTGGTTTGCCAGAAGTACGTTTCTCTCCCCCTCCACCGATGATGAATTCCGACAAAGAACGCAAGGACAAAGTAGGGGCCGGGCGGCCCGCTTCCGCCTTCGGCCGCATCGAGCGGGTGCCGCCCCTGCTGATGCTGCTTTACCTGGGCATTGCCGGCGTCACGGTGCTGTTTGTGATTCTGCTGGCGGCCTACGTCCAGACCCGGCATCTGAGCAGCCAGGGCCCGGGGCTGCACCCGTTTCCGCGCTACTTTTCCCTGAGCACCATTGTGCTGCTGGTCAGCAGCTACACGCTCAGCCAGGCCCAGCGCCTGTACCGGCAGGATGAGGTAAAGAGCCTGGCGCGCTGCCTCGGGGCTACGCTGCTGCTGGGCTGCATCTTTGCCGGCCTGCAGGTGCTGGGCTGGCGGGAGCTGATGACCCAGGGCGTATTCTTCACCGGCGAAGCCAGCGGCACCTACGTGTACCTGATTTCGGCCCTGCACGTGGCGCACCTGCTGGGCGGCATGGTGTTTTTGCTGGCCCTGCTGCTGCGCACCCTGCACGCCTCGCGCGATGCCGTGCGCAGCCTGGTCTTCATCCGCAACCCTTACCGCCGGACGCAGCTGCGCATGCTCACCCTGTACTGGCACTTCATCGACGGCCTGTGGGTGGTGCTGTTCAGCCTGTTTCTGTTTCTGTACTAAGGCCAGCCCGTTTAGCAGCAAAAGCCCCGGCTACGCGCGTAGCCGGGGCTTTTTCATACCCTACTAGCAGCAGCTAGCGGGCAATGGTTACGGTTCCCTTAAAGCGCCGGTCGGTGTATTCTACCAGGTAGAAGTACACGCCGCCCGGCAGGTTGCCGCCGTCCCACTTGAAGTCCCGGTTGGTGGTGCGGTACACCTCGTTGCCCCAGCGGCTGAACACCTTGATGCTGCCCAGGCGCGAGTCGCAGAAATCGGGGGGCAGGTTGGGCAGGCGGAAGAAGGCGTTCAGGTCGTCACCGTTGGGCGTGAAGATGTTCGGGGGCATGAAGGGCGGCACCACGGGCGGAATAACCTCCAGGCGCACGGTGCGCATCTGGGGCTGAGCGAGGCAGGTGGTTTCCTGCAGCCGAAAGGTTACCTCCAGCCCGTTCTGGCGCACGGCCTCGCAGTCCGGAGTCCAGCGGAAGGTGCCCGTGGCGCGGCCGGTGCCGTTCTGGGGCGTAAAGGTGATGCCGGCCGCCGCCAGGTCGAAGCTCTTGCCCGTGGCCGTCAGCACCAGCGGGTTGGGGTCAGCGTCGAGGCCCTCCAGCGCAACCTCGTACACCTCGCCCAGGCGCCGCCGGATCAGGGGCGGCAAACCTGCCGAATCGGGGGGCAGGCTGGTGGTCAGCACGGGAGGCTGGTTGCTGTAGTCAATCTGGATGGGCACGACCAGGCTGGTAGCCTGCCGCTCGTTGCAGGGACTGGCGGCGGCCGTAAACTCAAACTCAAATACGGGCTTGCTTATCGCCGAGCAGTCGACGCGCCAGGTGAAGGTGCCGCGGGTCTGGCTGCCCACGGGCGCCTGGCTGAGCTGGGCCCCGAAGGCGGCAGGGCTAAAGCCGCGGCCGGTCATTTCCAGCGTCACCGGGTCGTTGTCGGGGTCGGTGCCGGTGAGGGTGAACGTGACCAGGTCGCCGGGCCGGGCGCGCAGGGGGCGGGCTGGGCCGGCCGTGCTGCTGATGACGGGGTTGCCGTTGGGGTCGGGGACGGAGGTGAAAGCCACCCGCAGCGTGTCGCGCTTGGGCAGGCTGCAGCCGTCGTCCGACACGATGACGTCGAGCAGGAATACTTTGCCCCGGGTGTTGAGGCAGGCCGGGAAGCACAGCCGGGAGATGAGCGTATCGGGGGCTCCGGCCGTCTGAACGAGCCCTTTGGTGATGCTGAACGTCGGCAGCACGCCCGTAAAGTTCACCGGGTTCAGCGACAGACTCAGCGTGGTGGTCGGGTCGGGGTCGGTGAAGCGCAGCGTGAGGCAGCGGCTGGTGCCGGTGGTGAGGCGTAGCGTGTCGAGGCCGGGGCGGTAGGGTTGGGTTTTGCCGGTCAGCAGCATACTCATGCTGGGCGTGGTGTTGCGCGGGCAGCTGAGCACCTGCAGCTGAAAGTCGCGGCGCACTTCCCCGATTTTCATGCCCTTGCGGTACTCCGAGCACTTAATGCCGAACACGAACAGCCCCAGCTGCTGGGGCAGCACCTGCAGCCGCCCGCTAATCCGGTCGATGGTCAGCGCCGGGTTGCCCGGAATCTGGTTCAGCACATTCAGCCCCGGCTGCCACTGAATGGGCGCGTAGGGCGCCGGCTCGGCCGTGGGCGGCTTGGGCAGGCCGGGCGTGGCGTGGCCGTTGAGGGGCGTGGCCAGCTCATACACCAGGGAGTCCTGGTCGGCGTCCTGTCCGGCGAAGCTGTAGTAAAACAGCTCCCCCCGGCAGGCGTAGTCGCTCAGGGGCGGGAATATTTTCGGGGTCGAGTTGAGGAAAGGCTGGCCGCCGCGCACTACGGCCGGAAACTCCAGGTAGAAGGTCTGGCCCGCGTCGCCGGGGTTCTGGATGTTGCTGATGCCGTTGTTGCGGCAGCACCGCTCAATGGCCGCGTAGTAGCCGGCGCCGTTGGTGTACACGTTTGAGGGCAGCTCAATGAGCCGGCTGTAGATCAGGCGGCGGGTACTCAGGCTGGGCACGGTGCAGGCAATGTTGGAGTAGGCTACCAGCGTGTTGCCGATCAGCGGCAGCACCACGTCCTGCATCCGGCGGTTGGTGGTTTTGTCGAAGATGCTGGCCGTCAGGTCCTGATCCAGGGCGCCGGCGTTGCCGTTGAGGGCATCAAAGTACAGGTTCAGCGAAAGGCGGTACTGGTTGCCCGCGACGCGCTGCAAGTCCATTTCGCCGCCCACAATGTGGGTGGCCCGGGCGCCGGCCGCCGCCAGCAGCACCAGCAGCAGAATCAGGCCCGTCCTAAAAAATATCGGTAGATGTCCCATCATCAGCAGGCTGGTTGAAACCTTGTAGTACTTGCGAAAGATACAACAGCTGCTGCGGAACCGGGTTTGGCAGCCGGGAGTTTATGTGGCGCGCTGCGTATCTTGCTGGCACCATTGTCTTCCCCTCCATTTTCCGCCCTTATTCCCTTACTCTTTCCTATGAAGCGTTTTTACTTTTCCACGTTGCTGAGCGTGCTGCTGGCGGCGCCGGCCTGGGCGCAAAGCCCGGAATACCAACCCAAACCGGCGGATGTACTCATGGATGCCGGCCTGAGCTGCGCCCTTATGCACGAGACGACCGCCCAGCGCCAGCCCGCCACCACCGTGCGCCATGCCCAGAAGATGGAGCGCTACGACGTGAAGTACTACAAGCTCAACATCACCCTGGAAAACAACTCCCGGGCCGTCGGCGGCAGTGTGCGCATGCAGGCCCAGGCACAGGGTCAGGCCCTGGATTCGCTGGCTTTTGAACTGTATTCCACTTTCATCATTGATTCGGTAGTGGTGAACGGGCAAAAGAGCCCCGGCCTGCGCCGCTCCGCCGGCAACGTGACGGCCCGTCTGGCCCAGCCCGTGCCGGCCAACGCGCTGTTCAATGCCCTGATCTACTACCGCGGCACGGCCCCCAACGGCAGCTCCGCCGCCATCGGCAACGCCCTCGACACGCGGTATCAGAATACGTACGGCGTAAACGTGACCTGGAGCCTGAGTGAGCCCTTCAACGCCTACGAGTGGTGGCCCTGCAAGCAGATTCTGACCGACAAGGCCGACTCATCCGACGTGTGGGTAACGACTTCCAGCTTCAACAAAGTGGGTTCCAATGGGATTCTGGAGCGCGTGACGCCCCTGCCCGGCGGCAACAGCCGCTACGAGTGGAAGTCGCGCCACCCCATCGACTACTACCTGATTTCGGTGGCCGTGGCGCCTTATATTGAGTATACCAACTATGCCAATCCCGTGGGTGGCCCCACCATTCCCATTGTCAACTATCTGTACAACGCCGCGGCCAAGACATTCTACAAGCAGGAAATTGATCGTACGCCGGGCTTCCTGGAGAACTTCTCGAATCTGGTGGGGCTGTACCCGTTTGCCAACGAAAAGTACGGCCACAGCATGGCGCCCATCGGCGGCGGCATGGAGCACCAGACCATGACCACCCAGGACGGCTTCAGCTTCACGCTCACGGCCCACGAGCTGTTCCACCAGTGGTTTGGCAACAACGTGACCTGCGCCTCCTGGCAGGATATCTGGCTCAACGAAAGCTTTGCCTCCTACGGTGAGTTTATCTCGCTGAATGCTTTTCCGGCCACTGCGCCCTACCCGGCCCGCACCTGGATGGACAATGCCCACACTACCTCGATGCAGGTGCCCAACGGCAGTGTCCGGGTACCCGCGGTCGATACGACCAACGTCGGCCGGATTTTCAGCAACCGCTACTCCTACAAGAAGGGCGCTACCGTCGTGCACATGCTGCGCTACCTGCTGCAGGACGACGTGAAGTTCTTCCGGGCTTTGCGTACCTACCAGACCACCTTCGCCGGCCGCACGGCCCGCACCATCGACATGCAGCGCATCTTCGAGGCCGAAGCCGGCACTTCCCTCACCTATTTCTTCCAGCAGTGGTACGCGGGTGAAGGCTTCCCCACGTTTGCCGTGCGCTGGAACCAGGTCGGCAACAGCCTGTATCTGCGCAATACCGAGTCGGTGTCGGCCCCGGGCGTGACGCCCTTCTTCGATACGGAGCTGGACTACCGCATCACCTTCAGCTCCGGTCCGGCCCTGACGGTGCGCCTGCGCCAAAGCCAGCTGGTATCCTCGTTTACCGTGCCGGTGACGGGCACTGTCACCAGCATTCAGGTTGACCCCGATCAATGGATACTCAACGGCGCCGGTAGCGTGGTGCGCGACAACTCCCTGATTCTGGCTACCAAGTCGGCTGCCCGCCTCACGGCCCTGAGCGTGTACCCCAACCCCTGCCGCGACGTGCTGCAGCTGCTGAACCTGAGCCCCCAGGCCGCTCAGGCCGTGGTGACCGATGCCACCGGCCGCGTCCTGTCGCGCCAGACCGTCAGTGCCGCGCAGCCCCGCCTCGATACCCACGCCCTGTCGCCCGGCCTCTACTACCTGCGCCTGACCAGTGCCGATGGCTCGGCCCGCATGGCGCGCTTCGTGCGCGAGTAGCGCGCCGACTGCCTTCCCCAACAAAAAGCCCCGCCAGATTCTGGCGGGGCTTTTTGTTGCTTTTGATGGAACTGGCGCTACGTCTTATTTAGCATACTCCAGAATGTGGGCCTGCACTTCGGCCGGGGCCGGGGGCAGGTTAAACACCCGGTCCATAAGCTCATCAAAGGAGTGGGCCGGGGTGAAAATAGCGTCGTGGTAAGGGTTAGCCGAAAACCGGATGAATCCCGGTTGCCCGTTTATGCTTACCATATCCACCGTGATGGTGCCGAACTTCTGGTTGCAGCGGCCCGAGTGGGTGCAGTCCTGGGGCTGAGGCTTGAGAAAGTGCTTGTCGATGACTTCCGTGTACCGGTCGTGGCGCAGGGTGCGCTGGTCGGAGGTCGAGAGGTTATAGCCCAGCGCCAGGACCCGGTCGCGGACAAAGTCGAACAGGTGGCGGAAGTTGCCGGGCCCGATGCTGGGGTCGAAAAAAAACAGGGCACCCTGCCGGCCGCACTCGTCGAGCAGCTGCACCCGCAGGCCCTGCCCGCCGACGCCAGTTTTGCGAAAATGATAGGCCTTGAAATAGGGCCCCATCCAGTTCAGATACACCTGCTGCCCGACCCACTGCTCCTGTCTGAGAGTCTGGGCGGGGGTACGGACCAAATGGCGCCACTGGGCGTCGTCCTGGGGGCCGTTCTTCGGCAAAATATGTTTTAAGAATCCGAACAAGATGAATAGGCCGCTTTAAAAGGAAACCACCAGCTTTCTGAAATAGTTTTCAGCCCCGGGCGGCCGCTGGTCCCCAATTTTTTCTTTTTTAGCCCATTTTCCGCCAGGTCGCCGCTGCCCGCTGCCCGGATGGCGGACCCGTCGGGCGGGGCGGCCTGACGAGACTGTGCAGAGAGCCTCCTGCAACGGCAGAGGCAGCCGTCAGGCCGGTAGCGTATTGATGCGGCGCTGACTGCGGCTACCGCACCCGGGCCCAGTAGTGAGAACGGCCAATGAGGGAAAATCCGATGTAGCCCTTCACTTCCAGCCGGTCTTTGCCGGTCAGGCTCACGTAGCAGGAGTAGGTGCGGCCGCTGCCGGGGTCATAAATCTGGCCGTCTTCCCACCGCTCGGCATCCGGATTGTAGCGCAGATCCTGCAGCACTACCAGGTTCTGCAGGGGCCGGGCCCGCTTGTCGGCCACCGGGTTGCGCCGGTCCAGCTTGGCATAGCCGGTGTTGGGGTCCTGGGGCTCGCGCAGCCATACTAGCCGCCCGCAGAGCCGCTCCCCGCAGCGGTAGATTTCAATGTGCGTTTCCCCGCTGTCATCCGCCCAGACCCCAGTGGGAACGGGAGACTGGGAGCGCGGCCCCAAGGGCGCCAGCAGCCAGATCAGCAGACAGACCAGTAGAGTTTTCAAGCAGAAAAGAAAGTGAGAAAGGGGTTGGGGCAGGCCGCAGGGCGAAGTGGGAAGGTAACAAAAAAAGCGGCGCCCCGGTTTGGGGCGCCGCTAAGAAAACGGGGAACAAGGAGCCGGGCTTACTTAATCCGGGTCCAGGTCTGCGACTTGCCGATGAGCGAGAAGCCGATATAGCCTTTCACTTCCATGGTGTTGGCGTTGAGTACTTTCATGTAGCAGGAGTAGGTTTTGCCATCTTCGGGGTTGTAGATGGTGCCATCGTCCCACTTGTTCTCTTCGTCTTTCTCGAAGTTTTTCATAAACACCAGGCCCAACCGGGGCCGGCTGCGCAGCTTGGGGTCCGGGTTTTGCGGGTCCAGCTTGGGCTTACCGGTGGCCGGGTCGTTCGGCACGGTCAGCGACACAATCTTGCCGTAGAGCTTGTTGCCGTTCTGATAAATCTCGAAGGTTGCTTTCTTCTCCTCGTTTGTCCAGATGCCGAGGGGAGAGAGTTTCTGAGCGGATGCCAGGCCGGAGAAGCCCAGGAGCATGGTCAGGCAAAGGAACAGGGTTTTTTTCATGGGGAGAATAAGGGTTGTTTTCGGGAAAAAGATAAGCGAAAACTCTGGAAGTGCCACGCGGCCCTCCGCAAGGTTGCTGCCGGACCAGTTGCAAGTTTGAGGCCGAAATAGGGAAGGAGCTAAAAACCGGAATTTTGTGAAAAATGAAGGACCTGATTGTCAGTCGGATGCCGGGAAAGCCCGCTGGACGGGGGGGGGAAAGCGTTTTTAATTTTGAACCATCCCTGGCCCTTTTAACTTTACCAGCCAGTAGTGAGTGCTACGACCCCGCCCAAGCAACCCTAAAATGCTGGGCCGCGCCGGCGGGGGTATGTCGGATCTAAAGAAAGGAGGTACAAAATGTCTAGTAGTCCCAAACAAATCCTGCCAAGCCTGTCGAATGTAGTCCGCTTCACCGCCGGACGCGCTTAACAACAGCTTTCGCGCGGAAACCAGCTCAATCTGGTGGTTTCCCGCATTCTGGCAAGGTCTTACACGAAGGATGACGGGGCTGCACCCCAGCCTCGCCGCTTGGTAAGATTTGAAGGATTAGATGCCCGGTTCGCCCAGCAGCCTCTCTGTGAGGTTCTGCATAGGCGGTCCGGGCATCGTTGTTTTCCGGCCTTTGGGTGGGCTAGCGCCGTACCGGGGCCGAGACTTTGTACTTGGTGCCGGTAGCTGCCGCCTTGGTCTTTACCTCAATCTTGGTGGCCGCGGCCGGAACTGCCGTCGGCAGGGCCGGCGCCAGGTTTTCGCCCAGCACCCGCCGGATGCCCATAAAGCGCCGCTCGTAGTCGGTGCCTTCCACCTGGCTGATCTTCACCCCCGACTCACGGCGGGCCGACGACGAGTGAATGAACTGCAGCGGCTGTCCCGGTTCGGAGATGACAATGCCGGCGTGCCCGGGCGTAGTGGCGGTGGTAGCCGTGCCGGTGAAGACGACCATGTCGCCGGGTTGGGCTTCAGCCCGGGCAATGGGGCGGCCGGTAGCAATGAGCAGCGCCGTGGAGTGGGGCACGCTGACGCCGAAGTGCCCGTAGACGAACAGCAGAAAGCCGGAGCAGTCGAAGCCGCCGCCCGGAGTGGTGCCGGCGTAGGTGTAGGGCGAGCCCAGCTGCTGCCGGGCAAAGCGAATCAGGCTATCGGCCCGGGGCAGCGGCCCGGCGGCGGCCAGCGCCGGCGCAGCCAGCGGATTGTCGGGGGCCGGGTCGGAAACGGGGCGGGTGGGGGCAAAGGCCGTGGTGACTTCGGCACTCGGGTGGGGCGGGAGGTGAACCCGCTGCCAGCCCACGAAAGCGAGCATTCCAATAAGCAGGATCATAAACGTAAGCCAGACGTAGCGCATAGATCAGCAGATAAACGCCCCAAAGGCCGGGGCTGTCCTGCCCTAACGGAGGAGCTGCTACCCGGGTTCCTGCGGCCGGCCGCGCGGGCGCTGGTAACATCAGCGGTGGGTAGGTTGGGTTTCGCCCTTATCTTGCAACCCCGGCCGGCTTTTGCCGTCGGGATGGTGGCGCCTGCCGCCGTTCTGATTTTTTTATTCCTTCCCTTTTCCCACATGATGCACTCTTTTTTTCGGCGGCTGCTGGCTCTGGCCGTGGTACTGCTGCTGAGCCAGTTTACCCCGGTGCTGGCCGCCACGCTGCGCTACACGCTGGCCATGCCGGCCCCGCAAAGCCACTATTTCGAAGTTGAAATGGCCCTCGGGGGCTTTGGCAAGCAGTTCACGGACGTGAAAATGCCCGTGTGGGCGCCCGGTTCCTACCTGGTGCGGGAGTTTGCCAAAAACGTGGAAGGCTTCGCGGCCCAGGCCGGCTCCACGGCCCTGCGCACCGAAAAAGTGGCCAAGAACACCTGGCGCGTATATCACCCCGGCGCCAAGGACTTCACCGTGCGCTACAAGGTGTACGCCTTCGAGCTGAGCGTGCGGACCAGCTTTATCGACGGGGCCCACGGCTACGTGAACGGCACCAGCGTCTTTATGTACCCCGATGGGGAGGTAAAGCTGCCCAGCACGCTGACCGTGCAGCCCGCGCCGGGCTGGGCGCAGGTGAGTACCAGCCTGAAGCCCGCCGCGGGCGGGGCCCCCTTCACCTTTAGCTCTGCTTCCTACGACGAGCTGGCCGACTCGCCCATCGAAATCGGCAACCAGAAGGTGATGACGTTTGACGTAAACGGCACGCCCCACACTGTGGCCATGTTCGGCACCGTGCAGTACGACGAAACCCGCCTGCTACGCGACATGAAGAAAACCTGCGAGGAAGCCCACCGGGTGGTGGGGCAGAATCCGCTGGACCGCTACGTGTTCATCATCCACAACATCGACCGGGGCACGGGGGGCTTGGAGCACCTGTTTTCCACCACGCTGTCGGTATCGCGCAACGCCTACAGCTCGGAAGCGGGCTGGAAAGGCTTTCTGGGGCTGGTGGCCCACGAGTATTTTCACCTCTGGAACGTGAAGCGCATTCGCCCGGTAGCGCTGGGGCCCTTCAACTACGACCAGGAAAACTACACCCGCATGCTGTGGGTGAGCGAGGGCGGCACCGAGTACTTCTCCAACCTGATTGTGCAGCGCGCGGGCTTCCTGACCCCGGACGCGTACTTGGCCGACCTGAGCAACAGCATCGGGCGGGTAGAAAACACCCCGGGCAACAAGCAGCAGTCGGCCGCCGAGTCGAGCTTCGACGCCTGGATCAAGTACTACCGGCCCAATGAAAACTCCGCCAACACCGGCATCAGCTACTACGACAAGGGCGAAGTCATCGGGGCCGTGCTGGACCTGATGATCATTCAGGCCACCAACGGCGAGAAGCACCTCGACGACGTGATGCGCTACCTCTACGCCCAGTACTACCAGAAACTGGGCCGGGGCTTCACCGATGCCGAGTACCAGGACGCGGTAGCCAAAGTGGCCGGCCGCCGCTTCGACGAGTTCTTCCGCAACAACGTGTACGGCATCCAGACGCTGGACTATGGCACGGCCCTGGGCTACGCCGGCCTCAAGCTGACCAGCACCCCCGTCACCACCGACGCCACGCTGGGGGCCAACTTCAGCCCCGCCGGCGGCAAATACACCGTGGCCAGCGTGCTGCGCGACGGCAGCGCCTGGCAGGGCGGTCTGAGCGTGGGCGACGAAATACTGGCCCTGAACGGCACCCGCGTCACCGACGACCCCAACAAGGCCCTGGTGGGGGCGCCGGTGGGCGCCACAGTAACCCTGCTGGTAAACCGCGACGGCCAGACGAAGGAGGTAAGCCTGCCGCTGCTGGCCGGCCAGGCCCAGCGTTACCGCATCGAGCGGCTGCCCAACCCTACCGAGCAGCAGCAGCGCGTGCTCAACAAGTGGCTGCCGGTAGCGAAGTAGCCCCGCCGCCCAGCCACAGGCAAAAAAGAGCCCCGTCCGGTACTGCCGGGCGGGGCTCTTTGGGTTTTCAAACCCCTGCCTTGCCTTTGTAGGATATAGGGGTAGGTTCGGAAGGTGCCGGGGTAGGTTCGGAACCTGGCGGGTGGGGTTCGGAAGCAGAACGTCGGGGTTTCAAACCCCACGGTAGGACTTCCGAAGGGGTGAGTCGGGGTTCGGAGCCCCGTCCGACAGGTTCCGAACCCGAACAATGGGGTTCCGGGCCCCGGCCGCCGATTGCGGCGGGTTTTGCGGCCCCGACAAGCAAAAGGCGGCGGGCGTGAGGCCGGGTCTGCTCTCGAACAGGCAGGTAAAGCACTCTGGATACCCGAAGCTGAGCTGAAACCGACGCTTCTGCACTACAAAACGCCGACGGCGGCCCTGCCCCCGTTGGCTGCCACTTCCGTATTCCACCCGGCCAGCAAAGAAAAGCCCGTTCCGAAGTCCGCAACGGGCTTTTCAGCAAGAGCATTCAGCCTACGCTACAGCGGCAGGGCGCCCACAGCGGAAGCCAGGTTTACGCGGCCCCAGCCAAAGCTGCCGCTGCGGGCCATGCGGTTGGAGCTGGCCGCCACGAGGCGGCTCATAATCTGGGCGCGGGTTTCGGTGGGGTATCTGGCCCACAGCACCGCCGTCATGCCGGCCATGCTGCTGGTGGCCACCGAGGAGCCGCCCACGGTGCTGGCCGCGTCGCCGCTCATGGCCAGCGTGAGCGGGCGCCGGTCGTTGCTGGCGCGCTGCATCACCACCGTAAACTCGACGTCGGCGCCCACGTGGCACTCGTCGCAGCGGGTGCTCAGGTCGGTTTTCTGGCCCGTTACGGCCACGCACTCGGGCAGGGAGGCCGGGTAGATGACGCCCGCCCAGCCGGCCGTCCAGTCGAAGGACGTACCGGCGGCGCAGAAGATCAGTTTGCCCCGGTCGTAGGCGTAGCGGATGGCGTCGGCCAGCTGCGAGGAGCTGGTGAGCCGGCCCAGGCTCATGCTGATGATGCGCACATCGGCGCGGTTGGCGGCCAGCACGTAGGCGTCCGACACGCCCTTCAGCTCGCGGCTGCCGTCGATGAAGACGTCTTCGGTGGCGTGAATCGTAATCAGGTTGGCGTTGTAGGCCACGCCTACCGAAGCGCCGTCGGTGCCGCGGGGCCCGGCGCAGGCCCCGGCCATGCTGGTGCCGTGCCCGCAGTCGTCGTTGGCCGTGGGCGTGTCGCCGTAGGGAATGCCGAACAGGGAGTTGCGCGGCAGCGTGGCCAGGCGCTCAACGGTGCGGCCCGAGCTCAGGCCCTGGTTGAAAGCCGCCCCCAGATTTTCCTGCGCGTCGGAGCAGCCCGTATCGATGATGACCACCTTCATGCCCCGGCCCGTGCTCTGACTCCAGCTGGTGCGGATGCCGTGGTACTGGTCGGCCTGACTCCACGACGACTTGCTGCCGTTGCTGAGCACCGTGTAGTCGTCGCCGGCCACCAGCCCGGCCGTGGCGGTATTGTTGCCGCAGCCGCTGTTGGAGAGGGAAGCGGCCGTTTTGTGAGCTACCGGGTGGTAAGGCTCGTAGCCCATGGGCTCGGCGTAGCGCACCAGCCCCGACTGGCGCAGGCGCCGCACCGTGCTCAGCTGATGCACCTCCACGTCGAGCACCGGCAGCACGTTCTCGTCAAACACCACCAGCTGCTCCAGCGTCAGCGTGGGGTTGGCTTTGCGCTCTTCTTCCAGGATGATCTGCAGCACCTGCTGCCGGGCCGCGAGCCAGTCGGCGTCCTGGCTGGCATTGGCCGGCAGGGCGGTGCCGGGGGCGGTGCCCGCCGCCCGGTAGCCCACCGCCAGCACGAAGTCGGAGCGGGTCAGGGCGCTCCACACGGCGTGGTCGGTAGCGGCCGACCAGTCAAAGCGGCCCTGCTGGCGGAGCCCGCGCCAGATCTGGTCGTCGAGCTGCTGGGTGGTGAGGGCTTCGGTGGGGCTTTCGGGCGCCGCCGGGGCCGCCATTTCGGCCTGCTGCTGACAGCCGGCCAGGGTAAGCGCCAGCAGGGCCGCGGGCGCCAGGGTAGAAGTACGCATAAGACAGTGGGTTTTGGTGGTGGATTGGAGAGAACAGGAACATAAGGAAAGGATAATATTTTTGGTATGCAAGCCGCGTAAATCACTCAGCCACAGGGACAAGGGGGTAGCAACAGAAAAAGGCCCCGGCGCAGTGCGTCGGGGCCTTTTTGCAAGGGTGCTTTGCCAGCAGTAAGCTGAGCGCCGGGAGGTTACATCACCCGCTTCAGGGCCACGTCGCGCACCGGGGTGATGACGAGCGGTACCTTTTCCACCTTCACCGAGCTGGTGTCGAGGCCGAAGTATTTGTCTTCGGAAGCAATGAACTGCTTGATGTAGAAGTAGGCCTGCATCACGAGCTTTTCCACCAGGGGGAAGTCGTTTTCGACCGAGAGGAACTTCTCCAGCACCACGAAGCGGAAGTCGCCGGTCACGTGCTGCTTGCTCAGCGACTCGTAGCGGGAGGTGATGTCCACTTCCTTGTTGCGCACCAGGTCCTCCACCACCTTGCGGAAGTACAGGTTGATGCGCTGCTCTACCCGGAAGCCCAGGCGGAAGGTGATGCGGAAGGCATCGTCCGGGGCCAGCTCGTGTACTTTGTATTCCATCGTGTAGGGTTCGTCGGTGGTGTCGACGTGCACAAACCAATAGATGTCGGCGCGCTTGGGCCGCTTCTGGAAGATGGAATAGATGATCTTGGACTCGATTTCGGAAGCCCGCTCGGCCGAGGTCATAAATACCAGGTGGGTAGAGTACTTGGGTACCGTGTCGTCGTCGGAAAGCTGCTTCAGCGCTTCCATATACGGCTCGATCTTGACGAACTCCGTCAGGCGGCGCTTGATGTAGTAGGCCCGCAGCCAGGTGTACATCACCGCTATCAGGGCTGCGCCAATGGCCAGGGACACCCAGCCGCCGTGGGGAAACTTAATCAGGTTGGCAATCAGAAAGGAGCCTTCGATGCCGCCGTAGAGCAGCGCAAACAGCACCACCACCACCATCGGCACCCGGCGGGAGCGGAGCCACACGGTGAGCAGCAGCGTAGTCATAAGCATGGTGAGCGTGATGGCCAGGCCGTAGGCGGCTTCCATGTTGCTGGACTCGCGGAAGTAGAGCACCACCCCGATGCAGCCCAGCAGCAGCAGGCGGTTCATGCTGGGCACGAAGAGCTGGCCCTTCACGTCGGTAGGGTAGTTGAGCTTCACCTTGGGCCACATGTTGAGGCGAATGGCCTCGGCCACCAGCGTGAAGGAGCCCGTGATGAGCGCCTGGGAGGCAATGATGGCGGCAATAGTGGCAATGCCGATGCCGATGAGCAGAAACCACGACGGCATCAGCTCATAAAACGGGTTGCGGCCGTTGAGCTGCTGCCCCTGGTGGGCGAGCAGCCAGGCGCCCTGGCCGAAGTAGTTGAGCACCAGGGCTGTCTTAACGAAGATCCAGCTGATGCGGATGTTGCCCTTGCCGCAGTGGCCCAGGTCGGAATACAGCGCCTCGGCCCCGGTGGTGCACAGGAATACTGCGCCCAGCAACCAGAAGCCCCCGGGGTATTCTACCAGCAGCATGTAGGCATAGTAGGGGTTCACGGCCTTCAGAATCTCGGGATTCTGGATAATCCAGCTGCCGCCCAGCAGGGCCAGCATGCTGAACCACAGCAGCATAATCGGTCCAAAGGCCTTGCCGACAATCTGGGTGCCGAAGCTTTGGAGCAGAAAAAGGCCCGCAATGATGGCAATGACGATGTAGACAATGACGTCCTGACTGAGCTGCGGGTATACCTGCTTGAGGCCTTCAATGGCGGAAGCCACCGAAATGGGGGGCGTAATCACGCCATCGGCCAGCAGGGCCGCCCCGCCGATAATGGCCGGGATGGTCAGCCAGGTAGCGCGACGGCGTACCAGGGCGTAGAGCGAAAAAATACCCCCTTCGCCGTTGTTGTCGGCATTGAGGGTGAGCAACACGTACTTGATGGTCGTTTGCAGCGTGAGGGTCCACAGGACGCAGGAAATGCCGCCGAGTACCAGCCGAGGGTCGATGAGCTCGGGCACGATGGCCTTCATCACGTACAGGGGAGAGGTGCCGATATCACCGTATATGATGCCCAAGGCAATGAGCAGACCCGCAGTTGAAATAGCGGTGTGCTGGTGTTTGGCGTCCATGAGGAAAGTAAAAGGGAATATACGCGGGTTGAAAAGCGGCCAAAGGTAGGGCAAATGCGCCGAACGAAAAGGCTCCGGCCCTCACGCGTACCTGCTTAAAAAAGGCGGGTTACGGCAGAAAAAAAGGTGGGCCTTCGGGCGGCAACGGCGATTCCGGATCCTGCAACGCCTCCTGCTCGGCCTGCCAGGTCAGGGCCGCCGCCGCCGCGGCCGCCGCCTCGTCGTGGCGCAGCTGAATGCGGCGGTTGGTGGCCGCCGCCAGCCGCTGCCAGGCATCGGTGGCTCCGGGCAGCGAGAAATAAACGGCCTCGCGGCCCAGCCGGAATATCCGCAGCCGGTTGGTGCCCCGGGTTCCGTAGGCCAGCAGCAGCGCCCCGGCCGTGATGCCCAGCATGGCCGGGCTCGTACGCAGCCAGTGCTGCAAAAAAGCCAGCAGGAAGCCGGCCAGGGTGAAGCCGCCCAGCAGAAACCACAGCAGCCAGCGCACGGGTGTGAGCTCCACGCCTTCCAGCTCCAGCAGCGAGAAGGACTGACCCCGCACTTCCAGCCGGTCATCGGTCAGCACCAGGCGGCCGTCTTCACTGCGCAGTGTGGGCAGGGAAGCTGGTTCCGGCGCTGGCGGCGGACCAGCAGCGGCCGGGGAAGGCCCGGGCGTGGGCTCCGGGACGCCGGCTGGCGGCAGGGGTGGGGTGGTCATGGGGGAGGAAGGGCCGAACGAAGGCTCCGCCGTAGCGGTGCGCACCCAGCGAGGCCGGGTGGCATGGGCTACGGCGGAAGCCGACTGGTTCGGGGTACTTCAGTTGTTTACTTTCAGCAGCTCCACGTCGAAGATCAGGGCCGAGTCGGGGCCAATGTCGCGGCCGGCGCCGCGCTTGCCGTACGCCATTTCCGAGGGAATGTACAGGCGCCACTTCGAGCCTTCGGGCATCAGCTGCAGGGCTTCTGTCCAGCCGGCAATAACCTGGTTGACGCCAAACGTGGCGGGCTGGCCGCGCTGGTAGCTGCTGTCGAATACGGTGCCGTTGAGCAGCGTGCCGTGGTAGTGGGTGGTTACCGAGCTGCCGGGGCCGGGCTTGGCGCCGCTGCCTTCGGTCAGCACTTCGTACTGCAGGCCGCTGGGCAGGGTGTGTACGCCGGCTTTGTTCTTGTTTTCGGCCAGGAAGTCTTCCCCGGCCTGCTTGTTGTTGCTCATATCTGCGGAATTGGTGGTGTCGTCATCTTCGTCTTCGGGGCCGCCCATCTGGGCCTGCAGCTGCTCCATGGCTTCGCGCATCTGGTCCTGGTCGAGGCGGCTGGGCTGGCCGCTGAGGCCTTCCTTCATGCTGGCGGCCAGCACGTCCACGTCCAGGTCGAGGCCCTGCTGGGAAAAGTTGCGGGCCAGGTCGCGCCCGATGATGTAGCTGATCTGCTCCTTGAGGCTGGTCAAGTCCATAAATCACTGGTTTTTGCCGCTTTCCGCCTTCTCCGGTGGGCCCGGGAAAAAATAGCGAAAGCCAGCGGTGAGAGAATGCCGGCTGCCCCGCGGGAGCGGCCGAACTGTGAAGTACCGAAAACAGCCGGGAATGGATGTGGTTTTTTTCAGCCCCGCAGGCTAACCCGCTGAGTCAGACGCCGGGATTCTTTTCGGCCCAAAAACAAAAAAGCTCCGCCAGGGCGGAGCTTTGCGGGACGAAACCAGCAGCTGGCTAGGCTTAGCAGTAATAGCTCTGGTCTTCGCCGTGCAGGTCGAAGTGCAGGTTCAGGTTCAGGACTTGGGCGGTCAGGTAGCCCAAAGAACCCAGGCTGCTCAGTAACAGCAGCGACGAAAGGGCAGTGGTCTTTTTCATGGCAAAGATGATATGTAAAAGCAATTCAGCTTGTTGGATGCAAAGATAATACGCAACGGGCGATAAAGTGTTATGCTAGCAGCATAAATTAACCTGGGCGTAACTCAGCCAGCAGCCACGCTCCCCGACCGGCCGGCAAGCCGGGTGCGGCCCGGTTGCTACTGAAGCGTCTCAATGGTCACGCGCCGGTTGCGGGCGTCGGGCGATGGGTAAAGCAGCTGCAGGTCGCCGCAGCCAATGATGGCCAGCCGGCGGGCTGCTACGCCGGCGCGTACCAAGTATTCTTTTACGGCCCGAGCCCGCTGCTCCTAGAGCACCAGGTTCTTCGCCGGCTCGCCAATGCGGTCAGGGTGCCCGGCAATGCGCAGCCGAACGACCGGCTGAGCCTTGAGCTGCGCTGCCAGCTGATCCAGGGCCGGGCCGGAGTCGGGCAGCAGGTCGGCCGTGGCCGTGCGAAACAAGACGGTGGGCAGTACGGCAGTTTGCGCCGGGGCCGGCACCCGGGCCCTGGAAGGTGCCGCCGAAGGGCGCTGCTGCGGCCGCACCGCTATGCCAACCGTGATGGGCGTCGCCGTTCTGCGGCTGGTCGGATAGAAGCCCTGCGTAAGGTAAAAAGTAGTGGCTTTGGTAAGGCGCGCAGAGTAGCTGTTGCCCTGGGCTATGGGGTGCTGCAAGGCCGCATCGGCAAACCAACGCACGTCGCGGCCCGAAACGCGCAGCGTGCTTACCGTGCCGGCCGTTACGGCCGCCGGCGACTTAAGAATAAGGCGGTAAAACGTAAAAAGTCCGGAGTGACAGGTTCCCACGGGGCGGTACGTTGCCCGCCCGCTGAGCTTTTCTTCCGCGGCATCATACGTGAGTGAAATAGTGCCCTGGCACCAGTAAGTGCCCTCCGGACCCGTCTGCTGCAGCTGCCCCACGTGGGCCAGCTGCAGGGTGGAGCCCACACTACGACCCCGCACCTGAAAAGTGCCGGTGATGGGGGAGACGTATTCTTCTTCCTCATACAGCACTCCCGTTACGGTAGCATCCTTATCGGTGCGCAGCGTGAGCACCGCCGGGCAGAAGCGGGGCTTGGGAGGATTGATTTCCACTCCCTGCCAGGTTCCGGTCAGCTGCTGGGCCTGTGCTGCCCCGCTCACTGCCAGCAGGATCAGGCAAGTCCAGAACTGCGTTGCGCCGGGGACATCAAGGCGTCTGGTACGCGAATAAGGGATTCTGCAAAGCATTTTGGATAGCGTCACATTAACGGGGCTGCGCGCAAGGAACAAATTGGCCGGCATAGTTTTGCGGCAAGCTGGTCGCGGCTACTCCAGATGAGCCATGTCTTCGGCGCTGAGCCTGAGGTCGGCGGCCAGCAGGTTTTCGCGCAGGTGAACCAGCCGGGAGGTGCCGGGAATGGGCAGCAGCCAGGGGGAGCGGTGCAGCAGCCAGGCAATGTTAATCTGGGCCTCCGAGGCGTTGTGCCGGCGGGCTATTTCGGCAATCTTGTCGTCGGCCCTGGGCAGGGAGTGAACCAGGGAGAAGTAGGGAATGAGCGGGATGCCGTGCTGCTCGCACAGATCCAGCACTTCCTCGCCGCCCCGGCTTTCGCCATGCGGGCTGTGCAGGGTGGTGCGCTGCCCGTGGCCGTACATGTTTTCGACGGTGGCAATAGGGCCCATGCTCAAGCCTCTTTCCACTTCTTCCCGGCTCACGTTGCTCAGCCCTACGTGCAGGATCTTGCCTTCCCGCTGCAGCTCGAACATGGCGCCCAGCTGCTCTTCAAACGGCACCCCGCCGTGGCCGATCAGGCGCAGGTGCACGAGCTGAATCTGCTCCTGCCGCAGCGTGCGCAGGTTGTTCTCGATGCTGGCGCGCAGGTTTGCGGGTGTGTGGTAAGGCACCCAGCTTTTGTCGGGGCGGCGGGTGGCGCCTACTTTGGTGCAGATAACCAGATCGGACCCGTAGGGGTGCAGGGCCTCGGCAATCAGGCGGTTGGTGACGTCCTCGCCGTAGTAGTCGGCCGTGTCGAGGAAGCTGACGCCCTGCTCCACGGCGGTGCGCAGAATCTGCAGCGCCTCGGCGCGGTTGGCGGGCTCGCCCCATACCTCGGGGCCGGGGAGGCGCATGGTACCGTAGCCCAGGCGCGACACGGTGAGCGGATGGGCGGAATTTTGGGCGATGGTGATGGTGGAGGGCGTGGTCATGGGGCGGGGGTAGCATGAGCCGCGGATTCGGGGTGGACCAGCGGGGCTAGCAGGGGGGCAGACGTTTGAGCGAACAGTTTGCCTTAAAACCGTAGCCCGTCCTCCTGGCTCAGGGGTATTGCGCCACCTGAGCCCGGCGCTGAATGCGCTTCTCCCACCGCTTCCGCTTGGGGGCAATGGAGCCGCGCAGGTATTTCTCCATCACCAGCACGGCGCAGGGCGCGGCAGCCGTGGCCCCGAAGCCCGCATTTTCGATATACACCGCCACGGCTATTTTAGGGTGGTCGGCCGGGGCGAAGCCGACGAAGGCGGCGTGGTCGTCGCCCTCGTCGTTTTCGACGGTGCCGGTTTTGCCGGCTACCGTGATGCCCACATCGGCGAGGCTGGAGGCGTCGGCGGTGCCGCCGCGCTGCATCACGGCCACCATGCCGGGCACCAGGGCGGCGAAGTTGGCGCTGTCGATGAGGGTGTGGTGCTTGACAGTGAAGCGCGGCAGCGGCCCGCCTGTGCCGATGCCGCGCACCAGGTGGGGCGGGTAGTACCAGCCGCGGTTGGCAATGATGGCGGCCATGTTGGCCATCTGCAGGCCCGTGAGGTTGATTTCGCCCTGCCCGATGCTGAGCGAGTAGATGGAGCGGTAAGTCCAGCGGGTGGTGCGGCGGGCTTTATCGTAGTAGGCCGGGGTGGGCAGGAAGCCGGGGGCCTCGCGGGGCATATCCGCGCCCAGCACCGAGTCGAGCCCGAACGAGCGGGCGTAGCGCCGCCACCGGGCCAGGTTGGCGTGGCGGGCGGCCACGGTATCCTGCGCCAGCGAGTCGGGCACCTGGTCGATGAGATTCTGCATCACCTGGTAGAAGTAGGGGTTGCAGCTGTACTTGAGGCCGGCGGTCAGGCTCCGGGGTTTGGGATGGTCGTGCACGCAGCTCACCAGCGACTGGTCGCAGCGGAAGGCGGTGGCGGGCTTGAGGGCACCCAGTTGCAGGGCCACGGCGGCATTCACGAGCTTGAAGACCGAGCCGGGCGGGTTGGCCAGCATGGCGGGCCGGTTGAGCAGGGGCATGTCTTCGTGTTCGAGCAGCCCGGCGCGCACCCCGGCCTGGTCGGGGGCGGTGAGGGTGGCGGCCGGGTACACGGGGGCCGATACGTAGGCCAGGATTTCGCCGGTGCGCGGGTCGAGGGCCACCAGGTAGCCCTTGCGGCCGCCCAGCAGCTTTTCGGCGTAGGCCTGGAGCTTCGCGTCGATGGTCAGGTGCAAATCCTGGCCCTGCTGAAAGATGGTGTCTTTGGCCCAGGTGCCGTGCTGCTGGCCTTTGGCGTCTAGCAACGGGTGCAGGTAGCCGCGGTGGCCGGTGAGCAGGCCGCTGTAGTAGGTTTCGACGCCGCCGTTGCGCAGGCGGTAGAAGCGGCCGCGGCCGGTGCGCCGCGCCTGGCGGAAGAAGGGCTGGGCCTCGGTGCTGCGGTAGCCCAGCACCGGGGCGCCGGCTTTAGTGGTGTAGACGCGGCGGCGGCGGGCGGTGAGGGTGAGGCGGGGCACGGTGGCGCTGCTGTCGCGGCGCACCCGCTCGGCTTCGGACTTGGTGAGGCGGAGCTGCACGGGGTAGCCGGACCGGGCTTCCGGGTAGGGCAGGGCCTCGGCAATGCGGCGGCGGACGGTGGTCGAATCCCAGCCCAGCAGCCGGCCCAGGGCCAGGGTGTCGAGCGGAGGGCGGCGGGGCAGACTGAGCAGAAACTGCGGGCGGGTGGCTACCAGCACCGAGTCGTGGCGGTCGAGGAGGCGGCCCCGATAGAGCGTGTCGGCTACCACCACGCGGCGGGCGGTGTAGCGGATGCTCACGCTCTGGTCCTGACCGGGGATGCCCGAGGACTGGTCGGGGGAGGAGCAGGCGGCCAGCGCTAGCAGCAGAGCCAGCAGACTATTTCCCCACTTATTGAAAGCCGTGCGCATGGGGTAAAGCTAGGCAATTGCCGGGCGTGGGGGGCGCGCTTTTCGCCCAACCGGGTTTCCGGCTGTCTGAACCAGGTCGGAAGCGCGCTCTGCCTGCACGGCCTGCTGCATTGAATCGGTTAGCGTACTGCCGTTGCCGGCCGGATCAACCCCAAAGTACCGCTAAGATCCGGCAAGCGGCCCCGGCAGGGCCAGCCGCGAGTTGAGTTTGGGTAGAGTCGAAGGTAGCTTCCTGGTCTGGCGAGCTGGCTCACCTCTTTTGCCAACCAGTTCGGGTTTGATCCGAACCAGTTCGCCTCCGACCCGAACCAGTTCGCCTCCGACCCGAACCAGTTCGCCCCCGATCCGAACCAGTTCGCCCCCGATCCGAACCAGTTCGCCTCCGACCCGAACCAGTTCGCCTCCGACCCGAACCAGTTCGCCCCCGACCCGAACCAGTTCGCCCCCGATCCGAACCAGTTCGCCTCCGACCCGAACCAGTTCGCCTCCGACCCGAACCAGTTCGCCCCCGACCCGAACCAGTTGAGGTCAGAGGTGAACTGGTTCGCCTTTGTTGCCAACTAGTTCGGGCCAACGGGAAACCAGTTCGCCTTTCCGGCCCGCCAGTTCGGGCCCGACCCGAGCTGAGCCGCGAATCAGCCCCGGTTGGGGGGCTGGAAGACGTACTGATTGGCCCGGCTCCGGGAACCGGGCGGTTCTGCGGCGTTGCCGGATGGGAGCTTCACAATTCCAGGGCACTTACGCAAGTACTGGTATTCCAGGTCGCGCAGAATGACCGAGAGGTTGGCCGTTTCCAGGATAATGACCTGCTGAACACCCAGCGGCCCGCTCCCCCAAGGGAAGCGGGCCGCTGGGTATTCAGCATAAGAGCCTGAATCGGACGTTCCGATTCAGGCTCTTATGCTCCTTGTGCCTGCTGAATTACCCGCGCGTGAAAGTCAGCACGGTGCGCACGCCCGTCTGGATGTTCACGGCCTCGGTCACCAACTCATTGTTATTGTTGCCGCAGGTGTAGGTGATGCTGTAGCTGCCGGATGGCGTCTGTACCGTGGGTACGGTGACGCTGCAGACCGGTTGATCAACTGAGGTGAAGGAATAAGTGATCTTATTGCCGACGACGGTATAGGTAAAATTGAATTTGGGGGTAGAGGTGCATATGCCGCTGCAATCGGGGCCTTGCGAATATCCCTGGCCAACCCCACTGCTGTTGAGCGGACCAAAGTAATACGTCAGCTGTTTGGTCGGGGCGCTGGTGCAGCCGCCCGCAGTTTTCCAGGTGCCTACGTAGCAGGCATTGGTTGAGCCCGTGCCGGTGCCAGCGGTTGGATCGGCCAGCTTCACGTCGTTCATGTACAGCGTCGGTTGCCGGCCAACTATGGCTATCTTGAGGTTGTTGCTTTTGGGGGTATTGGTAAACAGTGCCTTCGGGATGCTGCCCGAATAGTTGATTTTGGTAAGCGGGTTTGTGATGAAGCCAACCCTGTAGCTAAGCTCGAAAGTATAATCGTTGTTGTCTTTAAGGATAATTTTATCGCCTGATTCACGTGGTGAATACGAAACATAAGGTTTAGTGTCGCCAACCTTTAAATCATTTACGGTGATATAGAAGGAGTCAAGCGTAGGGTCCGCTTGCGTTTTGTCTATTAAAGGCGGATATCAGGATATCCAGGGGCGTGGGGTCCTCTTCGTTCTTGTCGAAACAGCTGACCAAAGGGCTCAGGCAGAGCAGTAGAAGAGCGAGTAATGCGTTGCGGTGGTAGGTGTGCTTCATGGGGGGTAGGTAGGGTATTTAAAGTGTCTGATAAAGGTGGGGCGGGCGGAAGCGGAGCGGCAATACCTGCTTTGGGGTATATTACCCGGGGGGGCTGTTGGGCTTCGCCGCCTGTGGGTGCGCTACAGCCCCGTGCCGCGCTGGGAAGTCCGCCCTGGAAGCACCTGGTGGACGCGCTGCGGGCCGAGGATATGAAAGCCTTCAGGCGGCTGAACCGGGGGCTGTATGGGGGGTAGAGCCAGGCGCGGGAGCTGGTGACGACGGGCGGGAAAGATGGGGCCTCGGTAGCGTAGGAATTGGGCTACTGGCGCGAGTTTAGGCGCAGCCGTAACTCGTGCCCAGCCATTGCCGGGAGGCTGCGCCGCCCCCGCCCGAACGACTGGCACCCAATGCTACTCCGGTCCGCTAAAACCAAAACCGCGCCGCCCGGATGATTCCAGGCGGCGCGGTTCCGGCTTGCCGCGTTGCGGCAGTGGAGGCGCAGCCTCCACCTCAAGGCTGGTCACGAGTTACGGCTGCGCCTAAACTCGCGCCAGATGGGTCTGCGCGGTATGAACTATACCAAGTAATATACTGTGGCGCGTCCACTGCCTTGTTTTTCTACTAGTTTGTTGACAGCTAATTCAGCCAAAATACGTTTCACAGTAGGAGCAGGAATTGCCAGCTTATCGGCAATTTGACCGGATTGGCAGCCAGGGTGGTTGCGTATAAAAGCCAAGACTGCTTTTTCCCGGGGGCTCCGCTGCGTCTCGGTTTCCGAAGCTGTGAACTTGTGCAGTAACTGCTGCTGCACGTTGAGCAAGGCGTCGAAAAAGAAAGCCAGCCAAGTGGAAATATTCTCCCCCGGCCGTTGCGACTGGCACTGTTGCAGTACCCGGTAGTACTCCGTTTTGCGGCTCTCTATTTCGTGCTCCAGGCTTACGTACTGAATCCAGACGTAGCCGTGACGCAGTAGGAGCAGGGTAGCCAGCAGGCGGCTGAGGCGGCCGTTGCCATCCTGGAACGGGTGGATGCTCACGAAATCGTAGGCAAACAGCGCGCATTTCACCAGCGGGTGCGTGGCATGGTCGTAGTGATACCAGGCTACCAGCTCGCGCATGGCGTCATCGGTAGCGAAGCCAGGCTCAGTGGTCTGGAAGATAAGCTGGCGCGTGCCATCGGGCAAGGAGGCTTCCACGGCGTTGCTGTGCTGCTTGTAATTGCCGCGGTGCCAGTGGTCTTTGTCGCTGAAGCGTAGCAGCTGGTTGTGCAGGCCTTTAAGGCTGTTTTCGGTGATGTCGATGTCGGCGTACGACTCGGAAATCAAATCCAGCACCTGAAAGTAGCCAACGACTTCTTGGGCATCCCGGTCTTCGAGCTTGCTGATGTCGGTGTTTCGCAGGAGCACATCCACTTCCTCGTCGCTCATACGGGAACCCTCGATGCGGGTAGAAGCGCCCACGCTACGTACTGTGGCAATGGCCTTGAGCTGTTTCAGCGTCTGGCCCTCGCGCCGCTCAATGGCCGACCAGCTGGCATCAAACCGGTCCAGCTTGCTGACGATGCCCAGTAAAGCCCAGCCCAGCGTCACCCGAACGGTGTGTACGTGTTCATCCATAGCGTGAAGGTATGGAATGATACGATTCGATACGATTCGATACGGTAGTGATACGATACAAACGAACTGCACCGCCCGGATGATTCCAGGCGGCGCGGTTCGGGCTTGCCGCGTTGCGGCAGTGGAGGCACAGCCTCCACCTCAAGGCTGGTCACGAGTTACGGCTGCGCCTAAACGCGCGCCAGATGGGGGGCGTTCAGGGTACATAACCTCCGCAACAGTATGCGTCTCTACATACGCTGGTCCCGCCCACCAAAACGCCGCCCGGATTGCTTCGGGCGGCGCTGTTGTGGTTTTGCTGGGCTGCGGTAAGAGCTAGAACTTAATGGAAAGCTCCAGATGCCCGCCGAGTCCTTCGGAAATGATGCGCTGTAAGGTAGAGAGGCGCACGTCTTTCAGGTCTTTTTCCAGCTTCGAGATGTACGATTTGTCGGTGCCGGCCAGGTCGGCGAGTTGCTGTTGGGTGAGGCCTTTGGCATGGCGGGCCTGCTGGAGTAAAGCCCCCAGCTTAAACCCCTCATAGCCGGCCTCAAACGCTTCGCGGCTTTTGCTGCCTAGAGGGCCGTGCTCCTGCTCAATGAACTGGCTGAGACTGGTGAGCTTATCGTTGGCTGGCATAGTATTCGGCATAGCGTGAAGGTATGGAATGATACGATTCAATACGATTTGATACGGTAGTGATACGATACAAACGAGTCGCGCCGCCCGGATGATTCCAGGCGGCGCGGTTCCGGCTTGCCGCGTTGCGGCAGTGGAGGCACAGCCTCCACCTCAAGGCTGGTAACGAGTTACGGCTTCGCCTAAACTCGCGCCAGATGGGGCGTTGGTTCAGGGTAAATAACCAACGCAACGATTGAGACGCAACTATGCGTCTCTACATCCGCCGGAGCCGCCCACCAAAACGCCGCCCGGATTCCTTCGGACGGCGTTTTGGTTGTTTTGCGTGGGGGTGGCGGTGTGGGCTCCACCTCAAGGCTGGTTGCGAGTCAACGCTGCGCCTGAACTTGCGATAAGGGAAAAATTATAAGGACATTGCTATTCTTTTTGACAAAGGGTCTTCGTTTTCCCATTTTTCTATCTTAAGTATTAATTCATTGTCAATAAAGTTTTGAAAAATGGTTTGGTTATTATTGAATATATCAATAATATATATTGCGCTTTCCTTTAAATGCAAAGCAAAGTCAGCCCATAATAATTTGTTCATATCTAATAAATTAAAATGATTTTTAAGGACTTTTCTTCCGGCTGGATTTGGATGGCCGCCTATTTCACAGTGTTTCCAGTATTCTTCATTGCGAAATTTTCCATCGCATCTCTTTCTCATCAGTGACGGATTAAAGTATTTGCGTATTTGTTCTGAATCAGAATCAAGCCATTTAGATGCCTCGTTAATTTCTTTCGAAAATAAAAATAGTAAATACTGTGTTTCTACTAGTTGTCGTAGTAAAGCAGATGCAGCATAGTTCAATTTATTTGACAATAATTTAATTATTCCTTCGGATAGCTCAGATATTATTTCCAAAAGAACTCCTACTGCCTCCGTGTTTCGTGATCTTGTTATCCATCCTGATACATATAAAGATTGGCCAGCGTGTGTAAAACTGGCTGATATACTTTTGCAAATAGAAACACGTAAATTGTGTAGATGTTCATTTGATAAAAGTGTGATTATGTTATCGTTGTTATAGCAGTTTCATAACTGGCGTACACCTTTCCGGGGCGGGTTCGTAAGCTAGTACATGCGCGCCTATTCCTTGGACTTACGTGAGAAAATCGCCGCTGCTTGC
>NZ_BAABDH010000104.1:0-68723 GCF_039539525.1 Hymenobacter algoricola
CACAAAACGCTTCCAAATCCAAGCCCGTCAACGCCCGCATTTGGCGGTCGTCTGTAATCGTATTCACATCTAGCATGCCCAAAAATGCTATTTGGGAACAACTCTAGTAGCTAAAGCGTTCGGGCCGAAGGTCGTGCTGCACGAGGTGAGCCTGCAGCTGCGGCCGGCTACCATCCATGGCCTGGTGGGTGTAAACGGGGCGGGCAAGACCACCTTGCTCAACTGCATCTACGGCCTGACCGCGCCCGACGCGGGCACCATCGGCGAAGCCAGCGGGCGGCGCGTGCGGGAGCTGACCGGCGTGCTGCCCTACGAGCCGTACTTTTATCCCCGCCTCACGGGCCTGGAGTATCTCACCTTCTGCCGGCAGGCCCGGCGGCAGCCCATGGTGGATGTAACCGGGTGGAACCAGCTGTTTGAGCTGCCGCTGAACCAGTACGCCGAGCAGTATTCGGCCGGCATGAAAAAGAAGCTGGCCCTGCTCGGGCTGCTGATCCAGGATTTCCGCTACCTCATTCTGGATGAGCCTTTCAACGGGCTGGACCTGGAAACCAACCTGCTGCTGCGCGAAATTCTGCTGGGCCTGCGGGGGCAGGGCCGGGGCATTCTGCTCACCTCCCACCTGCTGGGGGCCCTGACGGAAGTGTGCGACGAAGTAACCGTGCTGGCCGCGGGCACCGTGCAGCGGCACTACGCCGCCGCCGAATTCGGCCAGCTGGCCGCGGATCTGCAGAGCGGGGACTACCAGCAGAAGCTGGCCCTGCTGCGGCAGCTGCTGTAAGGGGCCGGATGCCCGGGCGGGCTAGAAAGCCAGATAAAACTCCCCCAGCAGCGCCCGAAACTCCGCTGAGTAGGCGGCACTTTCCGCTTCGTGAATCGCCAGCTCCCGGGTAGTGGCGGGCTGGGGCTGGCGGCCAAAGCGGGTGATGTGGCGCAGCACCTTGCTGCCCGGGCGGTGCTGCAGCAGGAGCCGGTCGGCGACGAACAGGCCCACCCGGGCCGCTTCCCGCTCGAAGTGCAGCATCTCGGGCGGCGGCAGCAGCACGGTCAGCCGGCCCGCGGGCGTCAGAAACCGGGCCGCAAACTGGGCCAGCTCCGCAAAGCTCAGCGTGTCGGGCGCGGTGTGGCGGGCGGTGGTGCGGGCCGCATCCGGGGAGCGGAGGGAGTCCCGGAAGAAGGGCGGGTTGCAGAGGATGTGGTCGAAGGGGGCGGGGGCGGCAGCGGCGTAGTGGGAGAGGCTGTGCGCGTGCACCCGCAGGCGGCTGGCCCACGGGCTGCGGGCCGCATTTTCGGCCGCCTGGGCCGCGGCCGCCGCATCCAGCTCCACGGCCTCGACCACCGCGGCGGGGTTGCGCTGGGCCGCCATCAATGCCAGCAGGCCCGTGCCGGTACCGACATCCAGGATGCGGGCGGCGCCGCTGAGGTCGGCGGCCGCGCCCAGCACGCAGGCATCGGTGCACACCTTCATGGCGCAGGCCTGCTGCTCGATGCGGAAGTGCTTGAACTGAAAGTAGGAGTTGGCCATCAGCTGCTTGCGGGGCTAGGCCGAGCGCCGGGCCTCCAGCAGCTCGTAGCCTTCGTCGATAAGCAGCCCCTTGCCCAGGGCACTGCCCACGGCCAGCTGGTCGCACCGCTCGTTTTCGGGGTGGCCGTTGTGGCCGCGCACCCATTTGAATTGCACCTGCCGCTGGGCGTAGATCTTGAGAAAGCGCCGCCACAGGTCCTCGTTGGCCTTCTTGCCGAAATCGGGCTTTTTTACCCAGCCAAACACCCACTTCTTCTCCACCGAGTCGACCACGTACTTCGAGTCGGTGACCACGGTAATCGGGATTTCGGGGCGCGTCACGGCTTCCAGGCCCACAATGATGGCCAGCAGCTCCATGCGGTTGTTGGTGGTGAGGCGGAAGCCCTGGGTGATTTCCTTTTCGTGGGGACCAAAGCGCAGAATGGTGCCGTAGCCACCCGGACCGGGGTTGCCGCGCGAGGAGCCGTCGGTGTATAAATGGATCATTATGGGGTCTTGGGGACTTAGGGTCTTGGGGACTTGGTTAGCAGGCTCCGGTTCACCGATGGCAGTTGAACAAAAACCAAGACCCTAAGTCCCCAAGTCCCCAAGACCCTGGAAATCAAAAATTCGCTTTAAACAGCTTGATGGCAATGGCCAGCAGAATCACGCCGAACACGCGGCGCAGGATGTCTTCGCCGGCTTTGCCCAGCTTGCGCTCAATCCAGGCCGAGCTTTTGAGCACGATAAACACAAACACCAGGTTCAGCCCGATGCCCACCAGCACGTTGGGCAGCGAGTAGGCCGCCCGCAAGGAAAGGAGCGTAGTCATGGTGCCGGCCCCCACGATGAGCGGAAACGCCAGCGGCACGATGGAGCCGGAGGCCGCCACCGGGTTGTGCTTGAAGAGCTCCACGCCCAGCACCATTTCCATCCCGATAAGAAAGATGATAACGGCTCCCGCCAGCGCAAACGACTGGTAGTCGACGCCGAACAGACTCAGGATGCTCTGGCCCAGAAACAGGAACACCACCATCAGCACCCCGGCCACCAGCGTGGCCTTCTCGGAGTGGATTTTGCCCTCGCGCTGCCGGATCTGGATGATAATCGGGATGGAGCCCAGAATATCAATCACGGCAAACAGCGTGAGCGTGACGGAGAAGATTTCCTTGAGACTGAGCATGGCGGAATAATTCTGAATGTTGAAGTATGAATTCTGAATTGGGGCCGGGCAGCGGCCGTCATGGCTAAATCAATTCATAAGTCAGCATTCATACTTCTGAATGCCTCAGGCAAACTCGCGGGCGAAGAACTGGACCAGCTGCTCGTAGGCCGCGTCGGGGATGGCGGGGAAGTTGGCGATGCGCAGGCTGCCGGCCTTCCAGGTGCCGTAGCCGTTGCCCAGCTGCAGGCCCTGGGCCTGAGCGCGCCGCTTTACCTCGTCGATGAGGGCCGGGGCGCCCTGCAGGGCCACCACGGTGGTAGAGCGGGTTTCGGGGTTCGTCACCAGCGGGGTGAGCTGGGTGGCCTGCTCGAAATACTCGTAGAGCTTGGCCGCGCGGTCCTGCAGGTGCTGGTGCACCACCTTGATGGGCTCCCGGTCGGCCAGCACCCGGCTCAGCAGGTAGAGGCCGAGCACGTTGGGCGTGTGGGTGGTCTGGAAGTTGAGCATCTTCTCGTACTGGGCCGTGAGCGAGTTGTAGTGGCCGCGCTCATTGATGCTGCGCGCCCGGGCCAGGGCCCGCGGCGACAGCACCATGATGCCCAGGCCGGCGGGCAGCCCGAAGCACTTCTGCACCGAGCCAAACCAGATGTCGGCCTTGATGTACTTGAGCTGGATGCCGGCCATCGACGAGGTGGCATCCACGGCCAGCAGGGCGTTGCCCAGGCGGTTGTAGAGGTTCAGGATGAAGCCGTCGCGCAGCTGAGTGGCGTTGGAGGTTTCGTTCTGGGTGATGCAGACCAGGTCCGTGTCGCCCGACTCGTCGGGCAGGGGCAGGGTGTAGATTTCGGGCAGCTCGTCGAGGCCGAACAGCTGGCCGGTGGAGGCGGGCCGCAGGGCTTTGGCGTACTCAAACCACTTCTCGCCGAAGGCCCCGCTGTAGAGGTGAAAGCTTTTGGTGGGCGTCAGGCTCTGGGCCAGCACCTCCCAGCACTCGGTGGCCGAGCTCAGAAAGAAGATGGTGTAGTCCTGGGGGATGTTGAGCTTGGCTTTCATGTCGGCCACGGTCTGGCGCAGCAGGCCCGTAAACCGCTCCCCGCGGTGGGGGGCCGACAGCCAGCCCTCGTCGAAAGCATCCTGCAGGTAGCCGCGCACGGCGGGGTACACCGCGGAAGGGCCGGGATTGAACGTATACATAGGTGTGGAAAGTCAGATGGGGAAGCGCAAAGGTAACGGCCCCGCCTGTCATTGCGAGGCGTAGGCCGAAGCAATCCGTCCCGTGCATTGCGAACCGCTTCGTTTTCGCCGCAAGCCCCGGTGGTAGCGTACCTCAGGGCGTGGCAGCTTCACCAAGCTTGGCTCCTTGTTCAGGACGGATTGCTTCGCCCTTTGTCCTCGCAATGACAGACGCTTGCTACACCTTAAACCCCACGCGCTTGGGCTTCAGGCCTTCGAAGTAGTGCAGGGCCAGGCGGTAGCTATCCAGCTTGAAGCCGCTGATGCTGCCCACGCAGTTTTTGCCGAGCAGGCTTTTTTGGCGGAACTCCTCCCGGGCGTGCAGGTTGCTCAGGTGCACTTCCACCACCGGGGTGTTGATGGCGGCCACCGCGTCGGCCAGGGCCACGCTGGTGTGGGTGTAGCCGCCGGCGTTGAGCACCACGCCAGCGTGGCTGAAGCCGACCTCGTGGAGCTTGTCGATCAGCTGGCCTTCGTGGTTGCTCTGGAAGTAGTCGAGGGTGAAGTCGGGGAAGGCGGCGCGCAGCTCGGGCAGGTAGTCGTCGAAGGAGCGGAGGCCGTAGATGCCCGGCTCGCGCTGCCCGAGCAGGTTGAGGTTGGGGCCATTGAGAATCAGAATGTGCATGGGGCGAAGATGGCAGGAAAGTCGGACACGGGCGCGGCCCGGCCCAATCCTTAAATTTTCTAACTTGCCGCCTATGAAAACCCTATTCACTACCCGCCGCCGCTTCGGCCCGGCTTCTATTGTTCTCGCCCTGGCCTTGCTGACGGGCAGCGGCTGCAAAAAAGTCGAAGATATCATCACTCCCAAGCTGCCCGAGGTCACCCAGGAAGGCAAGGGCACCTTCGGCTGCATGGTCGATGGCAAGCTGTGGCTGCCCTACGTGCAGCACACGCTCGACAGCGAGCTGGAAGCCGAGTATTCGTCCACCGGGGGCGGTATTTTTCACCTGCGCGCCGAGCAGGAGCCCGAAGGCAAGCCCTACCAGTACATTCACCTCAGCGTGCTCAACCAGCCGGGGGTGCTGCTCAAGCCCGGTACCTACACCGCGGCCACCGGCTTTGAGGGGCGCCTGCAAGCCGGCAACGAGTACGTGACGACGGCATCCGGGCCGGCCACGCTGACCATCACCAAGGTGGAGCCGCGCACGGTGAAGGTGCCCGGGGGCGGGGAGTCGCGCTCTACCATCGTGTCGGGCACGTTTTCGTTTGAAGCCACCCACGCCGGCGGGCACAAAGCCACGCTCACCGAGGGCCGGTTCGACGTACAAGCCTTCTAGGGTCCGCGCTCTAGCCTGTCCGGCCGGAATATGCGCATCGGGCAGTTTGCGGGCTGCTCAGCCGGGGGTACCCTTGCGGGAGCTGGTTGTATCGTCATCGTGTAAGATGAACGATTCGAGGTGAAGGGAGTGACTGATTGCGGTAGTAAGTCAGGAGTAAGCAGCTGTGCCCGATGAAAAGTATCTTCTGTCTACTGGTTTTGCTTGGTGGACTAACCGCCTGCAAAAAGGACGCGGCCTCCGGGCTGCCCAAGGCTACGCAGGAAGGCAAAGGCACCTTCGGCTGTCTGATAAACAATCGGCCCTTCATCCCGAGTCCAGGGGGAATATTCTCCAGCCGCCCGGTCAGTATCTGGTACTGGGGCGACAATCTGTTTCTGATGAAGGTGCGGGTGTGCCGGATGACGGAAGAGGGCAACCATTCCAGCAACGACGTGAGCTTCGTGCATCTGTACGTAAGCAAGCTGCTCGGTCCGGGCCGCTACCCGCTGGCCAGCACCACTGCGGTGCCTCCCTACTACCAGAATGGCGAGAACTACGGCATGTACGAGTTCCGCAACCCGAGCAAGGAGTACCATACCAACCGGGGACCGATGGGCTGGGTGGAGATTACCAAGGCAGGCAACCGGCAGAATGATATTATCAGCGGCACGTTTGAGTTCAAGGCCTTTGAGCCTGGCTCCGGCGAGGAAGTAAACATTACCAAGGGGCGGTTCGATTTGCGCAACGGGCAGTAAGCTTCGCCGTATCTTCGCCCCATGTCCGCCATCTGGAACACCAGCATCAAGCAGTTTGAGGGCTACCTCCAGCTCGAAAAGTCTTTGTCGGCCAACTCGGTGGAGGCCTACTCGCGCGACGTGTCCAAGCTGCGTCAGTACCTGGACATCTCGAAGCTGCCCGCCAGTCCGGCCCAGGTGACCACGCGCATCCTGCGCGACTTTCTGGGCTGGCTGGGCGAGTTGGGCCTGAGCGCCACCTCCCAGGCCCGTACGCTGTCGGGCATCAAGGCCTTCTACAGCTTCATGATCATGGAGGACTTGCTCACGCTGGACCCCACCGACACGCTGGAAGCCCCCAAAACCGGCCGCAAGCTGCCCGACACGCTCAGCTACGACGAAATCACCCAGCTGCTGGAGGCCATCGACCTGAGCACCAACGAGGGCACCCGCAACCGGGCCATGCTCGAAACGCTGTACTCCTCGGGCCTGCGGGTGAGCGAATTGATTACGCTGAAGCTGTCGAACCTGTACGCCGACCAGGGCTTCGTGCGCGTGACGGGCAAGGGCAACAAGGAGCGGCTGGTGCCCATCGGCCGCGACGCGCTCAAGCACATTGGCTTTTATATCAGCGGGGTGCGCTGCCACCTCGACATCCAGCGCGGCGCCGAGGACGTGGTCTTTCTGAACCGCCGCGGCACCGGCCTGTCGCGGGTCATGATTTTTACCATCATCAAAACGCTGGCCGCGCTGGCCGGCATCCGCAAAACCATCAGCCCGCACACGTTCCGCCACAGCTTTGCCACCCACCTCATCGAGGGCGGGGCCGACCTGCGGGCCGTGCAGGAGATGCTGGGCCACGAAAGCATCACGACCACCGAAATCTACACCCACCTCGACCGGGACTACCTCAAGCAGGTCATCACCGAGTTTCATCCCCGCAGCTGAGGCAGTCAGCCGCCACCGCCAGAAACAGTGGAATCGAGCTGTAGTCGCCAACTTAAACGGCCTGTTCAGTAAGCTGAGGTCACGCAGCCAGTAGCATATGATGCTGGAAAAAGCTTTTGCTGCAGCAGAAAATACTGCTTCCAGGCACCTGGCTAAGTCGGGGCGCAACAGCAGGCAGCAAATAAGTCAAACATCGGAAAGGCAGGAGAGAGTAGGACCGGAATCAGGAAATAAAACGTATTTTAGTGCAAGTTAATACCAGAAATGTGCTGATATTTTTTTACTCAACCCCCTCCTGGCTATGAAAAGCGTCCTTGTCCTCTGTCTTTTCTCTTTGCTGCTGGTATTGGGCTCCGCCATCAAGGCCCAGGCCCCCAAAGGCACGTTGCTGCGCGCTGGCACGCTGATAGTGCTCGAAACCACTAATCCGCTTTCTTCCCGGGATGCCCAAATGGGCCAGAATGTGTCGTTGCGGGTGAAGTATGATGTCATGGTGAGTGGCCGCGCCGTTATAAAGGCCGGGGCGCCGGGCAGCGCCCAGGTCATTAATGCTGAGCAACGCAAAGGCATGGGCAAGGAAGGCAGCCTGGCCATCCGGCCCAGCGTGGTGCAGGCCGTGGATGGCCAGATGATTCCGCTCACGGGCAGCGGTACCAGTAGCGCCGGTACCGATACCAAAGGGGCCGCTATTGGCCTGGCCGTGGTAGTGAGCCCGCTCTTTCTGCTAAAAAAAGGGAAAGACGCTACTATTGCTGCCGGCTACGAGCTGCAGGGCAGCGTGGCCTCCGAAACAACGATAGAATAACCGCCCGCGACGTGTAGCCGGCCGCTGGCTGCGCTCTACTGGCAGGAGTACTCCTGCGGGCTGCGGGTGTCGGAGCTCATTACGCTGAAGCTGTCGAACCTGTACGCCGACCAGGGCTTCGTGCGCGTGACGGGCAAGGGCAACAAGGAGCGGCTGGCGCCCATCGGCCGCGACGCGCTCAAGCACATTGGTTTTTATAGCAGCGGGGTGCGCTGCCACCTCGACATTCAGCGCGGCGCCAGATGGAGCATGACGTTCTTTTTCCTGTTCGGATAGGCGCTTAGTGGGACAGCCCGGCCTTTTAGCAGGAGGGAAGCAGCTTTTAGAGCTTCCGCAGGATCTTTTGCTTCCTGCGCAGCTCTTTCTACCAGCTCGCCAGGACTTTTTGCCGCCTCCGCACGACCTTTTAGTCGGTCTGCCCTGCTTTTTACTCCCTCCGCAGGACCTTTTACTGGGTCCGACCCACTTTTTAGGGCCTCAAAGGAAGTTTTTACTCCCGGGCTGGAAACGGGGGCGGCTCCCGGCGGGCCTTTTGGGGACGGGGCAAGGTAGGCCCGGGCCGGAAACCGTACTTTTGCCGGCTCCCGCTTCTGTCTGCCCATGCCCGCTGCTTCCCGTTTGCGCACGCCCCTGGCCGGGGCGCTGCTGGGGTTACTCCTGTTTCTACTCCCGGTGCTGCTGCTGCAGGAGCGCAGCTACGTGCTGATTGACGACAATCTGGACGTGGAGCTGACGATTCCCTACCTGCTCACCCGCCACCACGTCGCGCTCGACTACCGGGCATCCACGGTGCTGGCCCCCATTATGAACGGGCTGCCGCGCAATGCCCTGCGCCCGGGCCTGAGCGCCACGGTGCTGCTGTTTGGGCTGTTGGAGCCGCTGCCGGCCTACTGGGTGCAGCAGCTGCTGGTGCGGCTGCTGGGGCTGCTGGGCCTGTACGCGCTGCTGCGCCGCCATTTTCTGCCCGCCCCCGCCCAGCGCCGGCTGGTGGCGGGGCTGGCCCTGGGCTGGGCCGTGCTGCCCGCCTACACCATGTACGGCCTCACCGTGCTGGGGCAGCCCTGGCTGCTGCTGGCCTTCCTGAACCTGCGCCGGGGCCCCGCCCGCTGGACCGACTGGGCCATCCTGGCCGCTTTTCCGCTGTGGTCGATGTTCGTGTTCGTGGGGCCGTTTGCGCTGGCGGCCGGCGCGGCCCTGCTGCTGCTGGACTGGGCGCGGGGGCGGGGAGTGGCCTGGCGGGCGGCGGCCGGTCTGGCGCTGCTCACCACGTCATACCTGGTGGTCGAGTACCCGATGTTCTACTCCCTGCTAGTGGCCAAGCAGTTTACGCCCCACCGCCTGGAGTTTGACCTGAGCCGGCTCGGTGCGCCCGGCCTGCGGGCGGGGCTGCTCAGCGCGGGCCGCTACTTTTTTATGGGCCAGTACCACGCCAGCCAGTTTTTTCGCGGGGCGGGGCTGCTGGCGCTGGCCGTAGCCGGTTGGGCGCTATGGAACCGCCGGGCGGAGCGCGGACCCCTGCTGGAGCTGCTGACCGGGCTGGCCGGGCTGGCGCTGTTCTGCGGCTTCTACCCGCAGTTTGTGGAGCTGGTGCAGGACCGGCTGCCGCTGCTGCGGGCCTTCAACCTGAGCCGCTTTCACTTTCTTACCCCGCTGCTCTGGTTTGTGGTGCTGGCCCTGAGTCTGCGCGTGGTGCCGGCCGGCCGGCTGCGTGCCGGGCTGGTGGCCCTGCAGCTGCTCATCGGGCTGGGCATGAATACGGAGTGGACCAATAACCTGCGCGAGCTGGCCGGCCGGCCCCGGCCCACGGACCCAAACTACGCCGCCTACGTGGCCCCGGCGCTGTTTGCACAGGTGCAGCAGCGCATCCGGCAGCAAACCGGCCTGCCGCCCGCCGCCTACCGCGTGGCCTGCCTGGGCCTGCCGCCCGCCGTGGCCCAGCTCAACGGCTTCTACACCCTCGACAGCTACCAGAACAACTACCCCATCGAGTACAAGCACCGGTTCCGGCCCCTTATTGCCGGGGAGCTGGCCAAAAGCGCGGCCCTGCGCACTTACTTCGATGCCTGGGGCAACCGCTGCTACCTGTTTTCGGCTGAGCTGGGCAAGAATTTTCGGGTGGGTGCGCGGCCCCCCCGGGTGGTGCAGGATTTTGCCTTCGACGCCGCGGCGTTCCGGCGCCTGGGTGGGCGTTACGTGGTGTCGGCAGCCCGGCTGGCCACGCCGGCCCGGAGCGGGCTGGTGCCGCGCGGCGAGTTCGGGGCTAGGACGGCGTACTGGCACCTGTATCTTTACGAAGCGCCGCCCAAATCCTAGGGCGGCATTCCGGCCGGGGCGAGGCCAAAAAAACCGCTGAAAATCCCTAGATTTGGCCTTTTAGTGCGGGATAATGGCAAAGAATACCTACAGACAACCTTCCTCTCCGGAGCCGGCCCGGGCCAATGAGCCACGGCCGGTTCGCAACCAGCCCCGGCAAAACGCGGAGCCCGCGCGCGAACCGCGCCGCAACGATGCCAAGGCGGCCCCGAAGGCGGCCCCGAAAGCGCCGCGTCAGCCCCTGAAGCTGCCCTCAGTTTCGCTGGGCGGCATGTTCGGCTTTCTGCGCGACCGGCGCTTTCAGCTGTTTCTGGGCTTCTTCTTTCTGCTGACTTCCATCTACCTCACCATTGCCTTCGTCTCGTTCCTGTTTACGGGGCACGCCGACCAGAGCGTGGTAGAAAGCCTGGGCAACACGCCGGTGAAGGAGGCGGGCCAGGAATCCGGCAACTGGCTGGGGCTGCTGGGCGCCATGCTGGCCCAGCTGCTGATTCACAAGGGCTTCGGCGTCGCCGCGTTTGCCGTCATTCCCATTGTGTTCTTCCTGGGCTACAAAATCGTGTTCCGCCGGGCGGAGCTGTCCCTGAGCTACGTGCTGGCGCTGTGCCTGTTTACCATGGGCTGGCTGAGTCTGCTGCTGGGCTACGTGGTGCTGACCCTGGAAGCCCCCGACGCCGACCCCACCATGGCCCACAGCCTCGACTTTCTGAGCGGCGGCATCGGCTACGAAGCGGCCCTCTGGCTCGACAGCCTCATCGGCTGGGGCACGGTGCTGCTGCTGGCTTTCCTGCTGATTTCCTTCGTGGTGTACTTCTTCAACGTTACCAGCCTGAACCTGATGCGCAGCCGGGACGACGAGGAAGAGTCCGTATTTGGCTCGGAAGAGCAGGCCCACAACGCGGCCACCGCCATTCACAACTTCAACTCGGTCGTTTCGGACGACGAGGAGGAAGAGGCCGCCGCGGCCCCGGAAATGACCCTGCGCCGCGTGGGTCCCGTCGCCACGCCGGCCACTGCTGCTTCCCCCCAGCCCGCAGCTATTGCCCCGGAGCCGGAGCCGGAGCCGGACGACGAGCAGGAAGAGGAGGAAGAGCGGCCCACCCTGGCGTCCGGGCCCATCAACTCGCCCGCGCCGGCCTTCGGGTTGGCCGCGGCCGTGCCGCTTTCCGTAGCCTCGGTGGCGGGTACTTCCCTGGCCAGCGCCTCCGCCACCCTGGCGGCCGCCGGTGCGGCCGTGGCCACGGCTGCCGCCAGCGGCCCGAGCTTTTCCTTCGAGACGGCCGCCGACCCCGAGCCGGTAGCTGCCCCGCCGTCCCGGGTGCCCACACCGCTGTCGATGGCCGACCTGGCCGACGACGACGCCCCGCTGCCCGCCCCCACGCCCCGGGAGCCGGCCGCGGCAAGTCACACCCCGGCCCTGCAGATTGAAAGCAAGCCCGGCGAGCTGGACCCCGCCGCCGGCGCCGACATGGCCCGCATTGCCGACGACGACGAGGACATGGAAACCATGCCCGCCGTCAACTACGACCCCACGCTGGACCTCTCGCGCTACCAGTACCCCACGCTGGAGCTGCTCAACGACTACGGCGTGGCCAAGGCCCAGGTGAGCAAGGAGGAGCTGGAAGCCAACAAGGACCGCATCGTGGAGACGCTGGGCCACTACGGCATCAACATCGCCAGCATCAAGGCCACCATCGGGCCCACGGTCACGCTCTATGAAATCGTGCCCGACGCCGGGGTGCGCATCTCCAAGATCAAGAGCCTGGAAGACGACATTGCCCTGAGCCTGGCTGCCCTGGGCATCCGCATCATTGCCCCCATTCCGGGCAAGGGCACCATCGGCATCGAAGTGCCCAACACCAAGAAGGAAATGGTGAGCATCCGCTCGGTTTTCGCCACCGAGAAGTTTGCCAACACCGAAATGGATTTGCCCATCGCCTTCGGCCGCACCATCACCAACGAGGTGTTCGTCGTCGACCTGGCCAAGATGCCCCACCTGCTGATGGCCGGGGCCACGGGCCAGGGCAAGTCGGTGGGTCTGAACGTGATTCTGGCCTCGCTGCTCTACAAGCGCCACCCGGCCACGCTCAAGTTTGTGCTCGTCGACCCCAAAAAGGTGGAGCTGAGCATCTTCAACAAGATTGAGCGCCACTTCCTGGCCAAGCTGCCCGACACCGAGGAGGCCATCATCACCGACACCAAGAAGGTGGTGAACACGCTCAACTCGCTGTGCATGGAGATGGACAAGCGCTACGACCTGCTCAAGGACGCCGGCTGCCGCAACCTGAAGGAGTACAACCGCAAGTTCATCGAGCGGCGGCTCAACCCCAAGAAGGGCCACCGCTTCATGCCCTTCATCGTGCTGGTGATTGACGAGCTGGCCGACCTGATGATGACGGCCGGCAAGGAGGTCGAGACGCCCATTGCCCGCCTCGCCCAGCTGGCCCGCGCCATCGGTATTCACCTCATCGTGGCCACCCAGCGGCCGTCGGTGAACGTGATTACGGGTATCATCAAGGCTAACTTCCCCTGCCGGATTTCCTTCAAGGTGACCTCCAAAATCGACTCCCGCACCATCCTCGACGCCGGCGGCGCCGACCAGCTCGTGGGCCAGGGCGACATGCTGATTTCGCAGGGCTCCGACATTATCCGGGTGCAGTGCGCCTTTATCGACACGCCCGAGGTAGACCGCCTCTGCGACTACATCGGCGAGCAGCAGGGCTACCCCGACGCCTACCTGCTGCCCGAAGTGGTGGGGGAGAGCGGCGGGGGCAGCGGCGACGCCGAAGACTTCGACCCGTCCTCGCGCGACGCCATGTTTGAGGAAGCCGCCCGCGTTATCGTCACCCACCAGCAGGGCAGCACCTCGCTGCTGCAGCGCCGGCTGAAGCTGGGCTACAACCGCGCCGGCCGCCTGATCGATCAGCTCGAGCATTTCGGCATCGTGGGGCCGTTTGAGGGCAGCAAGGCCCGGGAGGTGTTAATTCCGGATGAGTACAGTTTGGAACAGTTGTTGAATACCCTGCCCAAATAGCGGGGACAACGCGGAATAAAACCGTGAAAAGCGACTTTTTTACCTGTTTCAGAGTTGCCGACTAAACAAACCGCCGATTCGTACGTCTCTTTACTAACTCCCGTATCACCTTTGATTGCAATGAAAAAAATCCTCTCCCTGCTGGCCCTTTCCGTGTCGCTCATCTCGACTGCCTCGGCGCAGCAGGACCCCAAAGCGGGCAAGATTCTCGACCAGATGAGCGCCAAGTACCAGGCGCTGAAGGCTTTTAAGGCCAACTTCACCCAGACCCTGGAGAATGATGCGGCCAAGCTGAAGGAGAATATCACCGGCGACATCACCGTGAGCGGGCAGAAATTCCGGGTGAAGCTCAACGGCCAGGAAATCATCAACAACGGCCAGACCATGTGGACCTACATGAAGGCCGAGAACGAGGTGAATATTTCCGACTACGATCCGGAAGACCAGGACGTGTCGCCCACGCAGATCTTCACGCTCTACAAAAAGGGCTACAAGTACGCCTACATCCAGGAAACCAAGGAAGCCGGCGAGGCCTGCGACGTTATTGAGCTTTCGCCCGAGAACAAGGACAACCCCGTGTTCAAGGTGCGCGTGACGGTCAGCAAGGTGGATAAGTCGGTGAAAAGCTGGAAGATGTTCAAGAAGAACGGCAACCGCTACACCTACACCATCCGCAAGTTCCAGCCCAACCCGCCGATTGACGCCACCACCTTCAACTTCGACAAGACGAAGTACAAAGGCGTGAAAGTTATCGACCTGCGCTAGTCCTCAAGACGGCCCCCGCCGTTTTGACCGGCCCGCTTCCGCTTCGTGCGGGGGCGGGCCGGTTTTGTTTCTGGGGCTGAATAGATTTCTTATCTTACCTGCCTGCCTTCCTGTTACCACTATCCTATTCGTTATGAAAGAAGATTTCCTCCATTACGTCTGGCAGCACCAGTATTTCGACAAGACCAGCCTGCAAACCGAAACCGGGGAGCTGATCACCGTGCTGCGCCCCGGCTACCGCAATGCCGATGCCGGCCCCGACTTCCTCAATGCCCGGCTGCAGCTGGGGGAGGTGGAGTGGAACGGGGCCGTTGAGATTCACCTGCGGGCTTCCGACTGGCACCGCCACCAGCACCAGACCGACGCCAAGTACGACCAGGTGGTGCTGCACGTCGTGTACACCGCCGATCAGGACGTGCGGCGCACCAACGGCTCCGTCATCCCGGCGCTGGCGCTGGCGGCGCGCATCTCGCCCGGCATGCTGCTCACCTACCAGCGGCTGATGGGGCCGCCCGCGCCGGTGGCTTTGCCCTGCGCGCCGCTGCTGCCCGTGGTGCCCGATATTACCCGCACCATGATGATGGAGCGGGCCCTGCTGGAGCGGGTGGAGCAGAAAGCCGGGGTGGTGGCCGCGCTGCACGAAGCCCTGGGCCACGACTGGGAAGCTACCGCCTACCACGCGCTGGCGGCGGGCTTCGGCTTCCGCAAAAACAGTGAGCCCCTGGCCCGCCTGGCCAAAGTTCTGCCGCTGGCCGTGCTGCGCCGCCACCGCCACGACCTGTGCCAGACCGAAGCCCTGCTGTTTGGGCAGGCCGGCTTCCTGGCCGAACAGGACGCCGCCGACGAATACCTGCTCCGCCTGCGGGAAGAGTACGCGTTTCTGCGGCACAAATACGGCCTGCCGGCCGGGCTGGCCGAACACGAGTGGAATTTTCTGCGGCTGCGGCCGGCCAACTTTCCGCCGGTGCGCCTGGCGCAGCTGGCCGCCCTGCTCCACGCGCGGCCGACGCTGTTTGCGGCGCTACTGAGCGCGCAGAGCGTGGCCGCCCTGGAACAGTTTTTCCAGGCTCCCGTGTCCGACTACTGGCGGCAGCACTACCGCCCCGGCAAGCCCGGTAAAGTGCCCGCGCTGGGCCGCAGCAGCGTGCAGCTGCTGCTAATCAACGTGGTGGTGCCCCTGCGCGTGGCCTACGCCCGCCACGTGGGGCAGCCCGACCTGGTGGAGGCGGCGGTGGGGCTGCTGGAGCAGGTGCCGGCCGAGCACAACCACCTCACCGCACCCTATGAGGCGCTGGGCTTTTGCCACCGCACCGCCGCCGACTCGCAGGGGCTGCTGGCGCTGAGCCATTTATACTGCCAGCCGCGGCGTTGTCTGCATTGTGCGGTGGGAAGCCGTATTTTGCAGCCAAATAGCGTTGTTAGATGAGAGTATCCCTGGCCCTGTGGCTCAATATCGGCCTGCTGCTGCTGCTGGCCAGATGGCTGCAGCAGCAGCGGCAGACCTCGCCCCTGCGCCAGTGGCTGCTGCCGCTGCTGGCCCTGAAGGTGCTGGCCGCCGCCGCCGCCTACCGCCTGGTGACTGCCGATGCCGCCTACGTGCACTACTGGGCCCACGCTTTATCCTACCAGTACTGGGAAAAACCGCTCGACTGGCTGCGTATGCTACCCACCGACGCGTACCACTACAAGCGGGGCACTCTGGTGTTCCACGGCTTTTCCAACGCTTTTTTCGTCATCAAGCTGATGTCGGTACTGCGGCTGGCTTCGAATGGCAGCCTGTTTCTGGAAGGGCTGTACCTGTCGCTGTTCAATTTTGTGGGCTGCTGGCAGCTGGTGCGCAGCCTGAGCCGGGTATTCCCGACTGCGCCCCGCGGGGCCCCGCTGATGGGCTGGCTGCTATGGCCCACGGTGGTGTACTGGACGGCGGGCCTGACCAAGGAAAGCCTGCTGGTGGGCAGCGGCGCGTGGCTGCTGGCGCTGGTGCTGCCCTGGCTGTACGGCGGCGAAAAGCCGCGCCCGGCCTCTGTCATCGGGGCCGTGCTGCTGGCTGTGCTGCACTTCAAGATTCGCTTTTTCTTCGCCCTGCCGCTGTTCGCCGTCCTCACCGGCCTGGCGGCTATCCGGCTGGCGCAGCACCTGGGCGGCGCCCGCAGCCGCATCATGCAGACCCTGGTGTTTGCCGGCGTACTGGGCGGCGGCATCTGGCTGGCCAGTGAAATCAGCCCGGTGTTCCGCTTCAACAAGTTCAGCAGCCAGCTGATCCAGATCTACTACGACATCCAGGCCAGCACCGGCAACCGGCCCCGCATCGAGTACGCGCATCTGGCGCCCACCCCGGAAAGCATTGCCCGCAACACGCCCAAGGCTATTGGCAGCGCGCTGGCGCGGCCCTGGCTCGGGGAAAGTGCGCGTCCGCTGTACGTGGTGGCCGGCCTCGAAAACGCGCTGCTGCTGCTCATTATGGCGGTGGCGGTGGTGGCGCAGGCGCAGGGGCGGGGCGGCCGGCTGCCGTTTGCGCTGGTGCTGGCCCTGCTGGTGTACTGCCTGAGCCTGGCGGCACTCATGGGCCTGAGCACGCCCAACCTGGGGACGCTCAACCGCTACCGCTCGTCGCTGCTGCCCGTGCTGCTGCTGCTGGCCCTGCAAAACGACTACGCGGCCCGGCTGCTGCGGCGGGTGGGGTTGTAGGGAGCCGGGCGCGGCGCTTGCTGCCGCGCGCTGAGGGTCGTACCTTTGTGGTTTCGCCAAAACCGCCGCCCGCCGGCGCTCTGCTGTCCCTATGGAAAATCCGGTTATCATTCTGGGCGCTCAAAGCCTGGGTATCAACGCCCTCGACGCCTTCACCAGCAACGACGTGGTGGTATACTGCCTGCTCGACGACGACGCCAAGCTCCAGAACACCGAGCTGAACGACGTGCCCGTGATGGGCAACACCGAAGACAAGCAGCTGCTGCAGCTGCTGGGCAAGAAGTGCGAGGTCTTCGTGGCCACCGAGGATACGGCCAGCCGCCGCAGCCTCACCAGCATGCTCCACGACGAGTACCAGGCCGTGCCCGTGAATGCCATTCATGCCCGGGCCAGCGTGTCGGCGCACGCCTGGCTGGGCCACGGCAACCTGATCAGCGCCGGGGCCGTGGTAGCCAGCAACAGCAAGCTGGGCAACGGCTGCCTCGTGGGTCCCAACGCCGTTATTGACGTGAAAGCCGAGCTGGCCGACTACGTGCAGGTGGGGGCGGGCGCCATCGTCAACGCCGGGGCCGTCGTGGCCGAGCAGGCTTTCATCGGACCCGGGGCCATTATCGTGGCCGGCGTCAAAATCGGCGCCAAGGCCCGGGTGGGCGCCGGCTCGGTCGTGGTAGCCGACGTACCCGCCAACCAGACCGTGTTCGGCAACCCGGCCGCTAAGATTTAATTCACAATGGACTACCGCGTTCTGCTTTACTACTGCTACTCGCCCATTGCCGACCCGGAAGATTTTCGGGACGAGCACCACCGGCTGTGCCTGCGCCTGCGCCTGCTAGGCCGTGTCATCGTGGCCCACGAGGGGCTGAACGGGACGGTTTCGGGGCTGACGGCCGACTGTGAAGAGTACATGCGCCTTGTCAAGGCCGACCCGCGCTTCGCGGCCCTGGAATTTAAGGTGGATGCCGTGCCGGCCCACACGTTTCAGAAGCTGCACGTGCGCGTGAAGCCCGAAATCGTGCACAGCAGCCTGCACCACACCCGGCCCCACGAGAAGACCGGCCAGCACCTCTCGCCCCAGGAGTTCAAGGCTCTCAAGGACTGCGACGACGTGGTGATTGTGGACGTGCGCTCCGACTACGAGTACAACGTGGGCCGCTTCAGGAACGCCGTGACCCTGGACATGGAAAACTTCCGCGACTTTCCCGAGCGGATCGAGAAGCTGCGCGCGTTCAAGGACAAGAAAATCCTGACCTACTGCACCGGTGGCGTGAAGTGCGAGAAGGCCAGCGCCTATTTGCTCGAGCAGGGATTCGAAAACGTGTACCAGCTCCACGGCGGTATCATTAAGTACGGCATCGAAACCGGCGGCGAGGACTTTGAGGGCAAGTGCTACGTGTTCGACAACCGGGTGACCGTGGACGTGAACCGCGTCAACCCGACCATCATTTCCCAGTGCCAGCACTGCGCCACGCCCTCCGACCGGATGGTGAACTGCGCCAACCCGCACTGCAACGCCCATATTCCGCTGTGCGAAGCCTGCAGCCAGCAGCTGGCCGGCGCCTGCTCGGCCGAGTGTCAGCAGCACCCCGACAAGCGCCCCTACGACGGTACGGGCACCTACCCCAAGCTCAGCAACAACTACAATCCCGAGCAGGGCCTGCTTTCGTACCGCGCCCCGGCCCGCTGATTTTCAATGATTTTTAGTTGTTGGTTTTCGGTTTTTGGTCCGACCAAACCAAGCAACAACGAACAGCCAAAAACCAAAAACCACCCACCAAAAACTGAATTCCCATGCCCATTCCCGAGTCCGAGCTGATTCTCAACAAAGACGGCAGCATCTACCACCTCAACCTGCTGCCCGACCACCTTTCCGATACCATCATCACCGTCGGCGACCCGGAGCGGGTGCCGCTGATCAGCCAGCACTTCGATTCCATCGAAACCATGATCAGCAAGCGCGAATTCGTCACCCACGTGGGCTACTACAAAGGCAAGCGCCTGACGGTAATTTCCACCGGCATGGGTACCGACAACATCGACATTCTGCTCAATGAGCTCGATGCGCTGGTCAACATCGACTTCGTGAGCCGGGAGCCGCGGCCACAGGAGGAGCGCATCCAGCTGCGCATCGTGCGCGTGGGCACCAGCGGCGCCCTGCAGGCTGATATTCCCGTGGGCTCCCACCTGGTCACGGAGCATGCCGTGGGCCTCGACTCGCTGATGCAGTTCTATCCGCTGGTCGAAACCGGGCTGGAAGTGGAAGTGGCCACCGGCATTCAGCAAACCCTCGATTTGCCTTACCGCCCTTACTGCGTGCGCGGCGCCGACCTGATCCGCGAGCAGCTCGGGGCGGGCATGATCGTGGGCAACACGCTTACCTGCCCCGGCTTCTACGGCCCCCAGGGCCGGGTGCTGCGCCTCGACCTGCGCCAGCCCGACCTGATCAGCCGGTTCCAGAATTTCCGCCACCAGAGCGCCGAAGGCGAGTTCCGCCTTACCAACTTCGAGATGGAAACCGCCGGCTACTACGGCCTGGGCCGGATGCTGGGCCACGAAATCGTGTCGCTGAACGCCATTGTGGCCAACCGCGCCACCGGCGAATTCGCCACCAACGCCGAGGCCACCGTCAACGATTTGATTGCCAAAACCCTGGACCGCATTTAAGCTATCCGGCCGCTTGGCGTGCCGGCACTGGTCGGGACGAGGTATAACACAAAGCACTCTGCTGCCGAGATGCGCAGTGCGCCAAACTGAAAAAAGCCCCAACGTACGCTAACGTTGGGGCTTTTTAGGTTTGGAGCGCTGCTGGTTGTTGTGCGGGACGGCTTGCTTCGTCCTGGCAATAAGTAAAAAACAGCCAGCTTAGTAGAATTCGAACCGTAGCACGGCCCGTACGGGCAGGGCGCCCCCGGCCTTCAGGGCCAGGTACTCTTCATCGGCGGCCCACACGGTGGTGTACACGCGTTTGGTGGCGCCGTCGGCCGTCCGGAAGTAGATGTCAACCTTGCCGTGGTAGCTGTTGCCGAGGAGGGCGGCCCGCGCTGCGTCGTGGTGGCGCTGCTGGCGGGTAACGGGGTTGGTCAGAACGTCGGTGGCGGGGTAGTGGAGGGTGGAGAGAACTTCTTTTTCAACGGTTTCAACAAGCTGCAGGTCAGAGGACATGGGGCAATAGGCGGTTGTAAGGGGCGGGGTGGAAACCAGGAATCCGAGCAGATTACATCCTGGCGCTGAGGAAGGAAACTTACGGCAGAGCCGTAGGAGTGGATGGTATTGAAGTCGGAAATTACACTAATTCTGCCAGAAAGGCCATGGTGTCAATGCCATCGGCGTAGTCCAGTACGGTCGGGCTCTGGGCCTGGCCGAAGGCAAAGCTGCCCGGGTACTGGTGGCCATCCGACACGATGCACTGAATCTGCTCGGCCGCGTCGGTGAGCTGGTCGGCCAGGTCCACTTCGCTGGTGTAGGTGCCGTAGTGGAGCACCGAAATGGGGGACACCAGCGCCGTGCCCGCCGTGAGCAGCAGAAAGCCGTTGTCGAAGTGGGGCACGGCATTCACGAGCAGAATGCTCTTGTTGTAGTCGTAGTTGTTCTGGTAGCGGTTGTGGTGCAAAACCGTGTGCCAGGGCTCCAGCGCGTCCAGCAGCGGGGTGAAGCTGTAGCCCTCGGGCACGTAGAGCTTGCTCACGTTGCGGCAGCCCAGGCCGTAGTACTGAAACAGGTCGCGCCCCAGCGCCGCCAGCGCCGTCGCCGGCTCCCGTCCGTTGAGAATCGCCAGGCTGGTGCGGTTGCGGCGGATCAGGTGGGGCTTCTTGCTGAAATAGTACTCGAAGTAGCGGGCCGTATTGTTGGAGCCGGTGGCAATGAAGGCATCGGCCTCGTTGAGGCGCTCCACAAAGGCCACGCGGTCGGCAAAGCGCGGCTCCAGCCGGATCAGCTCGTCGGCCGCCCAGCGCATCAGCAGCTTGTCTTCCGAGCTGGGCTTGGCCAGCAGCTGGTGCCCGCTGAGGAGCACGCACAGCAAATCGTGGAAGCCGACCAGCGGGATATTGCCGGCCATGACCACGCCCACGCGGCGGCTGGTGGTCGGCTCGGCCGGGTAGCGGCCGGCCCACTGGCGCAGGGTCGGCTCGTCGAGCAGCTGAGCCACGCCCAGCAGCGCCGCCCGCACGTTGGGCTCGTCAAACCAGTTGTTCTGGTTGCGGGCCCGGGCGGCCAGGTCGGTGATTTCGTCGGCGGTAAGCTGGTGGATGCGGTGGCCCAGGGCCACAAAGGCCGCAAGACGGTCAGATTGATTCATGGGAGAAAAGCTAGGGGAAGGGCTGGGGCCGCCACGGAAGCGGCGCTGCAAAAGTGGCAGGAAACCGGGAAAGAGCAGCCGGCGCTAAAAAACTCGGAAGAGTAGTCGTTAGTTTCTACTTTTGCCGGGCTGTAGCGGTTCCCGGCGGCCGGTTTTTTCGTAGGGAATGACGTAAGCAAATAGTATCACCAAAAAAAGAGGACAGCGGCAATGGCCATCATGATAACCGACGAGTGCATCAACTGTGGTGCCTGCGAACCAGAATGCCCCAACAATGCCATTTACGAGGGCGGGGCGCAGTGGCGCTGGGCCGACGGCACGGCGCTGAAGGAAGTACAGGTTGACGGTGGCGCCACCGTGGCCGGTACAACCCCGCAAACCCCGATTTCGGACGAGTACTACTACATCGTGTCGGACAAGTGCACCGAGTGCGTGGGCTTCCACGAGGAGCCCCAGTGCGCCGCCGTGTGCCCCGTCGACTGCTGCGTGGATGACCCCGACTACCGGGAAAGCCAGGAGAAGCTGCTCACCAAAAAGCAGTGGCTGCACGCCGAGGCCTGACCCTGCGCCGTCGTTGCCCAGGGCCAGGTACTCCGGCTTAGGCAACCAATGTCAGATCAAAAAGCCCCAACGTAGCACACGTTGGGGCTTTTGGTTGAACAGGCCGTGCGCCTGGGCCGCTTTAGGTGCCGCAGTTGAAATACTTGTCGTAGGCTGATTCGGGCAGCATGTTCAGGCGGCTGAGGACTTTGATGGGCCAGCGCAGGCGGCGGATGATGCGGTAGTTGTTGGGGTAGTCGCGGAAGGTGCGGGGTGGCGTATCCACGATGACGTCGAACTCGGCCCGGGTCAAGCCCAGGCGCTTGATGCACAGGTCGATGACCCGCTCATCCTCGATGGTGTTGATGCGGCTGACTTTGTCCAGGGCCACGGCCCGGCTCATCTGCCCGGAGCGGACCAGGGCCGAATAGTTGAACAGGCGCCGGTCGATGTTGAACTTGATGCGGTTGAGGTAGTAGATGACGCTCTGGTAGAGGTCGTCGAAGTAGTGGGCGCCGGGGTTCTGCCAGCCCAGCTCCCGCTCCAGCAGCACATCCACGTCCGTGCGCACGTAGTCGATGTGGTAAAGCAGGGTGACGGTTTTGATGCGCCGCAGGAAGGTGTAGTAGAACATTTCCTTCAGGTCCAGATTGAAGCCCGGGTCGTTGGGCGTCCAGGGCCGCAGGGGTACGGTGCCAAACTGCTTGTGCACGGCCTTGAGGTACTTGCCGTCGAGGAAATTCCAGGAAAGCGGGGCAATGCCTTCGGTGCGGAACGACTGCCCGATAATGATGCGTTGCACGCCCTCTTTGGCCGCTACGCCGTACAGGGCCGTGGCAATGCCCAGGTCGGTGCCTTGCTCCATGTCGGGGGTGGAGGCTTTGAGAAAGGCAAGTTTCAGGTCCTTGGATTCCCGCCAGTCGGAGGTAATGGTGCGTAGCTCCACGCCCAGCTTGCGGCAGGTGTTCACCATGTTCTCGCCGGCTACGGGGTTGCCGAAGCCGTCGTTGAAATGAACCGCCAGCGGACGCAGACCCAGCTGCGTGACGCAGTACCAGATGGTATAGGTGCTGTCGCGCCCGCCGCTGACGCCCAGAATGCAGTCGTATTTGTGCCCTTTACCCAGGCGTTTGATGTCGGCGGCGAGTTCCTGCACTTTGTGCTTGCCTGCTTCACCGAGCGGAAAGGTATGATCAAGCTTGTCATGAAGAGCACAAAAGTTGCACTCTCCGCGGGCATCAAACTGAATGCCGGGGACGGTAGTGTCCATGATACAGCGCGTGCAACAGTGGTAGCTGTGCGGCATAGGCAATAGAGAAGAAGGGAAGCGAAGGGAAATTGTGGGGAGAGGTAAGCGAAATCAGGGTTTGGGGAGCTCGTCGAAGCGGTAGCCCTTGCGGCGCAGCATGTCGCCGATGGCCGTGCCCTGCTCTGGGCGCACGGCCCGCGGCAGGTCGGCGACAATCAGCTCGCCGGCGAATTCGTTGAACGTGCCCTGGGCCCGGACGCCGGACGCATCCACGGCCAGGGAGCAGCCCACGCTTTTTTTGCCCTCGTACGGGCCGCCCACCACGTAGCCCACGGATGTGGTGCTGACCACGGTCAGGTTGTAGAGGCTGGCCAGAATAGAAAAAGGCTTCACCCATTTTTCCTGGTAGGGGTCCGACTCTTCCGTGATGGAGTAGTCGACCGTCCAGGAGGCCGGCGCCAGAATAACCTCCGCGCCCATGCGGGCCAGTACGTGCCCGATAGACAGGCCTTCGAGGTAGTTGTCGGCGCACACGTTCACGCCGATTTTGCCCAGCGGCGTGTCGACCACGTTCAGCGTGTGGCCCACGGCATAAAACGGCTGCTCGACCGTGAGAAGGTTGATTTTGTGGTACTTGATGATGATTTCGCCCTGCGGATTGATCAGGATGGCCGTGTTGTAGTTGCGGCCGTTCAGGGACTCGGTCAGGCCGGCGCACACGTAAATGTTGTGGCGCAGCGCTTCCTGGCAGAGCCGGTCGCTGAACAGGCCCGGAATCGGCTGGGCTTCGGTGAGGGCGCTGGGATGGGTCCAGGCAAAATCGAGCGTTTCGGGCAGCAGCACCAGGTCGCAGCTTTGCCGGGCAGCGTCGCTGATCATGCGGGCGGCCCGCTCCAGGTTCCGTTCCGGCTCCCCACCCTCCACCAGCAGCTGCCCCATGCCAATCCGAATGGTACTGGATGAGAAAGAAGCTGTTGTGGTAGGAGCAGGGGTAGGATCTGGTTTCCTGGTTTTCAGAAAAGAGAAAAGCGAAGCCATAGAGCAAAAGAGTGCGAAGGGGAAATAATCAGAAGTTATCCAAATCTGCTTAAACCTTCGCCGGTTTTTCTTGTCGCATCAAATTTACCTCCTTTCCTTTTACATGTACATTAAAACCATATTAATACCTGGAGCCGACGGGCTTAAGGGGGCTGGGTTTCTCACCCGGCGTGAAATGCCTACTTTTGCCGCTATTCCCAACTGCTTTTTCCCTTGACGATGTCCATCGCCAAAACCTATACGCCCGCCGACGTTGAAGCCAAATGGTACCAGCGCTGGCAGGAGCAGGGCTTTTTTAAAGCCAAAGCCAACCCCCGCAAGCAGCCCTACTCGGTCGTGATTCCGCCGCCCAACGTGACGGGCGTGCTGCACATGGGCCACATGCTCAACAATACGATTCAGGACGTGCTGGTGCGCCGGGCCCGCATGCAGGGCAAGGAAGCCTGCTGGGTGCCCGGCACCGACCACGCCTCCATTGCCACCGAAGCCAAGGTGGTGGCCCTGCTCAAGGAGCAGGGCATCGAGAAGAAGGATCTGACCCGGGAGCAGTTTCTGGAGCACGCCTTCGCCTGGAAGGAAAAGTACGGCGGCATCATCCTCGAGCAGCTCAAGCAGCTCGGCGCCAGCTGCGACTGGGACCGGACGCGCTTCACCATGGAGCCCGAGCTGACCCAGGCAGTACTGCGCGTATTCGTTGATCTGCACCAGAAGGGCCTGATTTACCGCGGCGTCCGCATGGTGAACTGGGACCCGCTGGGCCAAACCGCGCTGTCTGATGAGGAAGTAATTCCCAAGGACGTGATGGCCAAGATGTACTACCTGCGCTACGCAGTGGTAGCCTCAAGCCTCAGGCCGCAAGCTGCAAGCCAGAACGAAAGCTTGGAGCTTGCAGCTGACAGCTTGTGGCTCACTGTAGCCACTTCCCGGCCCGAAACCATCATGGCCGACGTGGCCGTGGCGGTGAACCCCAACGATGCGCGCTACACCCACCTGCACGGGGCCACGGTCCGCATTCCGCTGCTGGGCCGCGAAATCCCGGTGATTCTGGACGAGTACGTGAGCATCGACTTCGGCACGGGCGCGCTGAAGGTGACCCCGGCCCACGACCTGAACGACTACGAGCTGGGCGTGAAGCACAACCTGCCCGTTATCGACATTCTCAACAACGACGGCACGCTCAACGACAAGGCCGTGCTCTACGTGGGCCAGGAGCGGTTTGCGGCCCGCCGCAGCATCGTGAAGGATTTGGAGGAAGCCGGCCACCTGGTGAAGGTGGAGGAATACGCCAGCATCGTGCAGACCTCGGAGCGCACCAAGGCCGTGATTGAGCCGCGCCTGAGCATGCAGTGGTTCCTGAAAATGGAGCACATGGCCAAGCCGGCGCTGGAAGTGGTGGAAAACGACACCATAAAGCTGCACCCGGCCAAGTTCAAGAACACCTACCGGGTGTGGATGGAGAACGTGCGCGACTGGTGCATCTCGCGGCAGCTGTGGTGGGGTCAGCAGATTCCGGCTTTCTACCTGCCCGACGGCACCTACGTGGTGGCCCTGAGCGCTGAAGAGGCGCTGGAGCTGGCCCGGGAGCAGAGCGGCAACGCCGGGCTGCAGCTCACCGACCTGCGCCAGGATGAGGATGTGCTCGACACCTGGTTCTCGTCGTGGCTGTGGCCGATTTCGGTGTTCGACGGCTTCAAGGACCCCGACAACGCCGACATCAACTATTTCTACCCCACCAACGACCTGGTGACGGGGCCCGATATCCTGTTTTTCTGGGTGGCCCGCATGATTATGGCCGGGCTGGAATACCGCAAGGAAGTGCCGTTCCGCAACGTGTACCTGACCGGCATCGTGCGCGACGCCCAGGGCCGCAAGATGAGCAAGCAGCTGGGTAACTCGCCCGACCCGCTCGATTTGATCAAGCAGTTTGGCGCCGATGGGGTGCGGACCGGGATGCTGTTCTCGGCTCCGGCCGGCAACGACCTGCTCTACGACGAGAAGCTGGTGGAGCAGGGCCGCAACTTCTCCAACAAGCTCTGGAACGCCTTCCGCCTCACCCAGGGCTGGGAAGTGGACGCCTCATTGTCCTTCGTGAATGAAAAGGCCGTGGAGTGGTTCTCGGCCCGCCTGCAGGCTACCATTACAGAGCTGGACGAGCACTTCGAGAAGTTCCGCATTTCGGATGCCCTGATGACCGTGTATAAGCTGGTGTGGGACGACTTCTGCTCGTTCTACCTCGAAATGGTGAAGCCCGCCTATCTGGCGCCCATCGATGCCGAGACGCTCCGGCACACCACCGGCTTCCTCGAAACCCTGCTCAAGCTGCTGCACCCGTTCATGCCCTTCATCACGGAGGAAATCTGGCACGAGCTGGCCGAGCGGGGCCCCAAGGAGTACGTGTGCGTGGCCGCCTGGCCCAAAGCCAAGCCCGCCGCCGGCGCCGCCGACCTGGTTGCCCGCATGAGCAAGGCCCTCGACATCGTGGCCGGCGTGCGCGTCATCCGCAACCAGAAGGGTCTGGGCCCCAACAAGCCGCTGACCCTGGCTGCCAAAACCGACGACGCCAGCCTGCTGACCGATTACGACGCCGTTATCCGCAAGCTGGCGGCCCTCACCGAAATCAGCGTGGTCGACGCGGCCCCGGCCGCTTCCGTGGGCTTCGTCTCGGGCGGCGTGGAGTTCTTCGTGCCGCTGGAAGGCCAGATTGACCTCGGCGCCGAAAAGGAGCGCCTGGAAAAGGAAATCGACTACGCCCGCGGCTTCCGCGACTCGGTGCTGAAAAAGCTTTCGAACGAGAAGTTTGTGGCCAACGCCAAGCCCGACGTGCTGGAGCGCGAGCGGCAGAAGCTGGCCGATGCCGAAGCCAAAATCACGGCCCTGGAGCAGGGACTGACCGCGCTGTAAGTGCCTCCCGCTGGCTCAATGCGCAAGAGCCGCCTCGTACCCGGGGCGGCTCTTGCCGTTTCTGCGTTTCGCCCCATCACCTGATTCCTCCCCGGCCAATCCAGCCGCGCTCCGGCGCCCCGGTTAGGGCTGGCCCAACCCTTACTCTGCATGATGACTCCTCCCGTAGCCGCCCGCAAGCCCAAGGCGCTGGTTTCACTCTTCGGCACCCGCACCGACCATTACTACTGGCTCAATCAGCCCGAAGACCCGGCAGTGCTCAGCTACCTGAGCGCCGAAAACGCTTATTTTGAGCAGCAGATGGCCCCGGTCAAGGACCTGCAGGAAAGCCTGTTTCGGGAAATCAAGAGCCGCATCAAGGAGCAGGATGAGTCGGTGCCCTACCGCGACAACGGCTACTACTATTACACCCGCTACGAGCAGGGCGGCGAATACCCGGTTTACTGCCGCAAAAAGGGCCAGCTGACCGCGCCCGAGGAAGTGCTGCTCAATGGCAACGAGCTGAGCCAGGGCCACGACTACTTCGACATCGGCGGCCTGGAGGTGAGCGACGACAACCAGACGCTGGCCTACGCCGTGGATACGGTCAGCCGCCGCCTCTACACGCTGCGCTTCCGCAACCTGACCACCGGCGAGTTGTATGCCGAGGAGCTGCCCAACGCCAGCGGCGACGTGGTGTGGGCCACCGACAACCAGACGGTGTTCTACACCAAAAAGAACCCCGATACGCTGCTGCCCTACCAGGTGTACCGCCACACGCTCGGCGCCGACCCGGCCACCGACGTGCTGGCATATGAGGAAGCAGACGACACCTTCTACACCGGGGTGAGCCGCTCCAAGTCCCGGGAATACCTGTTTCTGCACCTGAGCAGCACCATGTCGTCGGAAACCCGGTTTCTGCGGGCCGATACGCCGGACGAGGCTTTCCGGCTGTTTCTGCCCCGCGAAGCCGACCACCTCTACGACGTGGAGCACTTCGGCCCCGACTTCTACGTGCGCTCCAACGCCGGGGCCCCGAACTTTCGGCTGCTGAAAACGCCCGTCGGTAGCCCCGCCCGCGCCGCGTGGCAGGAGGTGATTCCCCACCGCCCCGACGTGTTTCTGGAAAACATGGAGCTGTTTCAGCAGTACCTCGTGCTGGGCGAGCGGCAGGAGGGCCTGCTGCAGCTGCGCGTTATCCGGTGGCAGGACGGGCAGGAGCACTACCTCAACTTCGGCGAGCCCACCTACACGGCCTTCATCGGCATCAACCCCGAGTTCGAGACGCCCGTGCTGCGCTACGGCTACTCCTCGCTCACCACGCCCACTTCGACCTACGACTACGACATGACGGCCCGCACCCGGCAGCTGCTGAAAGAGCAGACCGTGCTGGGTGGGTTTGAGAAGCAAGACTACGTGACCGAGCGCGCCTACGCCCCGGCCACCGACGGCACCCGCATTCCCGTGTCCATCGTCTACAAGAAAGGCTTCAACAAGGATGGCCGCGCCCCGCTGCTGCAGTACGCCTACGGCTCCTACGGCTATTCCATGGACGCCACCTTCAGCTCAGCCCGTCTGAGCCTGCTCGACCGGGGCTTTGCCTACGTCATCTGCCACATCCGGGGCGGGCAGGAAATGGGCCGGCAGTGGTACGAGGACGGCAAGAAGCTCAACAAGAAAAATACCTTCACCGACTTCACCGACTGCTCCCGCTTCCTTATCGACCAGCAGTACACCGCCCCCGACCGGCTGTTTGCCATGGGCGGCTCGGCCGGCGGCCTGCTGATGGGCGCCGTTATCAACCTGCACCCGGAGTACTACCGGGGCGTGCTGGCCGCCGTGCCCTTCGTGGATGTGGTAACGACGATGCTCGACGAAACCATTCCGCTGACCACCGGCGAGTACGACGAGTGGGGCAACCCCAACGAGCAGCAGTACTACGACTACATGCTCTCCTATTCTCCCTACGACCAGGTCCGGGCCCAGGCCTACCCCAACCTGCTCGTTACCACCGGACTGCACGATTCGCAGGTGCAGTACTTCGAGCCGGCCAAGTGGGTAGCCAAGCTGCGCGCCCTGAAAACCGACCAGAATCTGCTGTTGCTGCACACCGACATGGCCGCCGGCCACGGCGGCGCCTCCGGCCGCTTCAAGTCCATCCACGACGTGGCCCGGCAGTTCGCCTTCATGCTGCTGCTGCTCGAACGAAACGCTTAGTCTAGCTGACTGACAACCAATAAGAAAGCCCCGTCATGCACGTATGACGGGGCTTTCTTATTGGGCAAAAACCGCGGCGGCGGGTCAGTGGCGCCTAGCGCGTCCGGGCGGTATCGGCGGCGGGCGTGGTACCGCGCCCGCCGCTGCCGTTGGCCTTCATCTGGAGCTGAAAGGTGACCTGCTCGCAGTCGGTAAAGCGCTGCTGCGAGACTTTCAGGGCTTCTTCCAGCCGGGTAATCTGCTGGTAGAGGTAGAGAATCAGGCCCAGAGACAGCAGCAGGGCGGCAAGAGTCAGCGCGTTTTTCATAAAGGAAGCGAAGGCAAAAAAAAGAACGTCATGCTGAGCGAAGCCGAAGCATCTCTACCGCTTGGTTGTAGTGGTGTTGATTACCAATCCAACATCAGCACGCGAGATTCCTCGGCTTCGCTCGGAATGACGTTCTGGGTTTCTAGCAGAACCTAGATGGCCGTGTTCGGGTCGAACTGCTCGAGGTAGTCGGCCACCTTGCGCACAAACATGCCGCCCAGCGAGCCATCGACCACGCGGTGGTCGTAGGAGTGCGAGAGGAACATGAAGTGACGCACGCCAATCAGGTCACCCTGAGGAGTTTCTATCACGGCCGGCTTCTTCTTGATGGCGCCCACGGCCATGATGGCCACCTGGGGCTGCATGATGATGGGCGTGCCCATCACGTTGCCAAACGAGCCCACATTGCTGAGCGTGTAGGTACCGCCTTCGAGGTCTTCGGCCTTGAGCTTGTTGGCCCGGGCGCGGTTGGCCAGATCGTTCATCTTCTTGCTCAGCCCGTTCAGGTTGAGCTGGTCGGCGTTGTGAATGACCGGCACGATGAGGTTGCCCGAGGGCAGGGCCACGGCCACGCCGATGTTGATGTCGCGCTTCTTGATGATGTAGTCGCCGTCGATGGAAACGTTGATCAGCGGGAAGTCCTGGATGGCGCGGGCTACGGCCTGGATGAAGATGGGCGTGAAGGTGAGGTTTTCGCCCTCGCGCTTCTTGTAGGCGTCCTTGTGCTTGTTGCGCCAGTTCACGATTTCGGTCACGTCGGCTTCCACGAAAGAGGTGACGTGGGGCGAAATACGCACCGAGTCGACCATGCGCTGGGCAATCATCTTGCGCATGCGGTCCATCTCGATCAGCTCCTGCCCACCGCTGACGGATGGCATCGGCTTGGAAGCGGTAGCGGCCGGAGCGGCGGCCTGCGAAGCTGCCGCCTGAGGCTGGGCCGGTGCCGCAGCCGGGGCTGGCGGAGTGGCGGCCTGGGGCGCGGGCGCGGCCTGGCCCAGCGGCTGCTTGCCGCCGGCCACGTAGTCCAGGATGTCTTTCTTGGTTACGCGGCCTTCGCTGCCGGTGCCGGGCAGGAATTCCAGGTTGGCCATCGAGATGCCCTCCTCGCGGGCAATGCTGAGCACCAGCGGCGAGTAGAAGCGGCCGGGCTGGGCCACGGCCGGGGTTTTGCCGGCCTGCGGGTCGCCCTGCTCGGGCATGTAGGGTACCGCGGCGGCCGGCGCGGCGCCGTTGACGGCCGGAGCCGCCTGCGGCGCGGCCGGGGCCGCCGCAGGAGCTGCTGCCCCGGCGGCAGCGGTATCGGTTTCGACGATGGCAATGGGCGCACCCACGGCCACTACCTGGCCTTCCTGCACCAGAATCTCCTGCAGTACGCCGGCGTAGATGGCGGGAACTTCGGTATCGACCTTATCGGTAGCCACTTCCAGCACCGATTCGTCCTGCTCAATGGCGTCGCCAACTTGCTTGAGCCATTTCAGGACGGTGCCTTCCATAATGCTTTCGCCCATCTTGGGCATCACCATTTCCACTCGTGCCATGCGGTAGTTTTCTTGGGTTGGGATTGTTGGGTGGGGAGTTTAGTGCCGCAAAGGTAGCAGAAAGCCGCAAGCCGGCGGGCTTTTCGGGCCAAGCACCAGCCGCAAAGGAAAAGTGACGGGAGCCGGCGGCGGAAAATGCCAATAGCCCAGGCACCAGGTTTGGCGGTGGGCTACTGCGCTGGCAGAGCCGGCAGGCTCAGGCGCAGCAGGTTGAGCAGGCTGTTGGTGGCGTAGTCGATGTTGAGCTGGCGGCCGCGGTTGAAGACGATCTTACGGGCTACGGTCTGGTGAGCGTCGGCGTAGGCCAGCCAGAACGTGCCGACCGGCTTCTCGTCGGTGCCGCCGTCGGGGCCGGCAACGCCGCTGGTGGCCAGGGCCACATCTACGCCCAGGCACTGGCGGGCGCCTTCGGCCATCTGCCGCACCACTTCCTCGCTCACCGCGCCATGTGCAGCCAGGGTTTCAGGCAGCACCCCCAGCTCTTTGATTTTGATGTCGTTATGATACGAAATGATGCTGCCCAGAAAGTAGCGGGAGCTGCCCGCGACGCTGGTGAGCTTGTGGGCCACGTAGCCGCCGGTGCAGCTCTCGGCGGTGCCCACCGTAAGGCCACGCTCGGCCAGCAGCAGCCCCACAGCCTGCTCCAGCGGAATGTCGGTTTCGGCGAAGATGTGGCTGCCGAGCCGCTCGCGGAGCGTGGGCAGCAGGGCTTGCATGCGGCCGCGCAGGTCGGGCTGCCCGTCGGCCTGGCCGGTCAGGCGCAGGCGCACGGCCCCCAGTGAGGGCAGGTAAGCCAGCTTGATATTGGGCGGCAGCGCATCTTCCCAGTCGGCAATCAGCTCGGCCAGAAACGACTCGCCCAGGCCCACGGTCTGCACCACGATGTGCTCGATGGGCGGCACCTGGAAGTGGCGGGCCAGCCGGGGCAGCACCGTGTCGGTCATCATGCGCTTCATCTCGAAGGGTACGCCGGGCATGCTCACGAACACGGTGCCCTTATCCTCAAACCACATGCCGGGCGCCGTGCCTACGCTGTTGCGGACGGGCGTGCAGGTGGCGGGCAGAAAGGCCTGCTGGCGGTTTACTTCCAGCATGGGCCGGTTGAAGCGGGCAAAGATGGCCTCCACGTCGCGCAACGACGACTCGTTGAGCACCAGCTCGGTGTTGAAGTACCCGGTAAGAATGTGCTTGGTCAAATCGTCCTTGGTGGGGCCCAGGCCGCCGGTAGTCAGCACCAGGTCGGCCCGGGTGCGGGCCAGGTCCAGGGCCGTCACGATTTCGTCGGCCCGGTCCGACACGCTGGTAATCTGCCGGACCCGAATCCCCAGCTTGCCCAGCTCCTGGCCCAGGAAGGCCGAGTTGGTATCGATTACCTGTCCGTAGAGCAGCTCGTCGCCGATGGTGATGATTTCCGCGTGGGGCAGCTTAGGCATAAGGCTCGGGTTAGGAAGGAGGGCGAATTTGGTGCAATTTGTGCCCTTGAGCGAATAAGACCACCACAAAGGGCGTCTGGTTTTCGTTTTTTTTATGACAATGACCCGTTTTCGTATCCTGCTGGCCGTCGCGGCCCTGTCGTTGGCTGGTGCTCCCGCGCTGCAGGCCCAGACCAAGAAGACCACGACCACCACCAAAAAGACTACCGCCAGGAAGCCGGTAGTCAAAAAGCCCGTAGCCAAGCCCGCCACCACGACCAAGACCACGGTGAAAACAACCGTGCCGGTAGTGCCCGTGCTGCCGCCTCTCACCGCCGACATAGCCAGCGCGGCCCTGCACGAAGCGCTGACTACCAGCATCACCAAGGCCGTGGCCGAAGCCAGCGCCCCCGACGGCTTCAACGCCAACGCCGACATCCGCCTGGCCACGCCGCCCGAGGCCGAGCTGGTCTCGACCACGCTGCGTACGCTGCGCCTGGGCGCCCTGGTTGATAACTTCGAAGTGGCCCTGAACCATGCGGCCGAAGCCGCCTCCGCCGAGGCCAAGCCGATCTTCGTGAATGCCATTCAGAACATCACCTTCAACGACGCGCTGAGTCTGCTTACCAGCCGGGAGCCGGACGCGGCCACGCTCTACCTGAACGAGAAAACCTCGCCCCAGCTGGTCGCGGCCTTTACGCCCATCATGCAGGCATCATTGGAAAAGGCCGGTGCCACCAAGCTTTACGCCGAGATGGTCGCCCGCTACAACAAGATTCCGCTGGTCACCAAGCTCGACCCCAGCCTGACCACCTACGCCACCCAGCAGACCGTCAATGGCCTGTTTTCGTTGATGGCCGCCGAGGAAGGCCGCATCCGCCTGAACCCGGCCGCCCGCACTTCCGAGCTGCTGAGCCGCACGTTCGGCCGCAGCAAGTAGGTCGCCGCAGCACTGGCCTGAGTTGAACGGTCCGGGAAGCCCCTTGTGGTCTTGCCGGACCGTTTGTCGTATAGCGCGGAAGTAGTAACTTTTTGGTCCGGTTTCTGTCTGATCAGCTATGCCGGCCGCGTTGGTCGCTTCCCCTTTCTGCTTCCGGATATGAAAACTCTGCGCTATTCTCTGCTTGCTGCCGCCGTGCTGGGCCTTCACCTGAGTGCCGCTGCCCAGGTGTTCAACCTGCCCAAGATTGCCGACCTCATCAAGGCCAGAACCGGCACGACCACCACGACGACGACGACGACCACCAAAACCTCCAAAGGCAGCCTGAGCCAGAACGAAGCGGCTCTGGGGCTGAAGGAGGCGCTGACTCAGGGCATTTCCAAGGGCGCCGACCAGGCTTCCCGGCAGGATGGCTTCTACCTGAACAAGCTGATCCGCATTCCCTTCCCGCCCGATGCCCAGCGCGTGGCCACCACGCTCCGCGCCATTGGCCTGGGCTCCCAGGTCGATAAGTTCGAGCTGTCGTTGAACCGCGGAGCCGAAGACGCTGCCCGGAGTGCCAAGCCCATCTTTATCTCCGCCATCAAGAGCCTGACCTTCAACGATGTGTGGGGTATCCTGACCGGGCAGAAGGATGCGGCCACCAACTACCTCAAGCGCACGACCACCGCCCAGCTCACCACGGCCTTCAAGCCCATCATCCAGCAGAGCCTGGATAAGGTGAGTGCCACGCAGTACTACACGGGCCTGGTCACGCGCTACAATCAGATTCCGATGGTGAAGCCGGTTAACCCCGACCTGAACCAGTACGCTACCGACAAAGCCATCGGCGGCCTGTTCACCCTCATTGCCCAGGAAGAAGCCAACATCCGCGAAAACCCGGTGGCCCGCACCACCGAAATCCTGCGCCGCGTGTTTGGGTCGCGAGGCTAGGTCAGAGGCAAGGGGCAGCGCACTGGCTTCGCCCGGCAAAACAGGAAAAGGCCGCCGGTAGTGCTACCGACGGCCTTTTCCTGTTTTGAGGGCGGACAACGAAGTTCTGATGCCCGGCTAATAATCGTCGTCGTCGTAGCGGCCTTTGCTGCGGCCGCGGCTGGTGTAGGTATCCTCATCATCGTCGTCGTCGGCGAAGTCATCGTCATCGTCGAGGCTGGCGAAGCCGCGGCGGGAGTCGGGGTCTTCGGCGGCTTCCGCGGTGGTAAATTCCTCCTCCGTCATGGTTGCCAGGTCCAGGGCTTCATCGTGGGAAGAGCCCGTGTCGCGCCACATCAGGTAGTCGGCGTACTTGGCCGAGAGGCGGTCTTCGGAAGTGCCGCGGGTAGCGCTGCCACCCGATTTGGCGAAGTTATCCAGCTCGTCATCGTCGCCGAGCAGGTCATCATCCTCGAAGTCGTCGTGTTGTTTCATAGCCGGGTCAGGGCGGTAAGGGGTGAAAGATGGGGAATGCAGCCAGCGTGCTTGCCGCTGCGAAGATACGGCGGAAGCCCTTTGCGGTTAATTGCGGAGGCGGAAAATAAGTTGCCGCAAGGCCCGGAAATTTACGCTGACCGGTGAGTGAGCCCGCCAAGCTGCCTTCACCCCGGGAACGGCCGCCCCAAATCCGGAAGCAGCTGCCCGGCTCCGATAGCCGGGTATTGCTGAAAAAGCTCCCTGCCAGCCCATGAAGTCATAGCTGGCCCGCCTCAATCCGCCGGATCAGCGGGCAGCCTTGGCGCCAAAATCTGTGACGCTGAGCTGCTGGGGGCAGAAGTCGTACTCTTCCGGCACGTTGGAGCTGACCAGCACCAGGCGGCCGGGCGCGGTGGCGCGCACGTGCTCGCGGTACCAGTCCACGCCGGTGCGGTCCAGGTTGGTGGTGGGCTCGTCGAGCAGGAGCAGGGGCGTATCGGCGTACAGGGCCAGGGCCAGCTTGAGGCGCTGCTTCATGCCGCTGGAAAAGTCGCGGATCAGCTTGTGACGCGACTTTTCCAGGTACATCAGCGCAATCAGGTCGGCCGGGCTGAGGCCCGGCCGCAGGGGCTTGAAGCGGGTGTGGAAGTGCAGCAGCTCAGCCAGGGTGAGCTCCTCAATCAGCTCCAGGTAAGGCGCGCAATAGGCCAGCAGTTGGGGCACGTCTTCCACAGCCACGGGCTGGCCGGCGTGCTCGTAGGCCAACGTGCCTTCGGAGGAAAGCAGCTGGCCGGAGAGGGTGTTGAGCAGGGTGCTTTTGCCCGAGCCGTTGGGACCCAGGATGGCCGTGGCCGTGGCGGGTTCAAATACGTGGGTCAGGCCCCGAAAGATCCACTCCCGCTGGAAGCGCTTGCCCAGCCCGTTGGCAGCAATGCGCACGGGTTACTCGGCGCTGCTGCCGTTGCGCGAATAGCCCTTAATCACGCCGCGGCCCGAGTTGCGTACGAAGTTGACCACTTCGTCGCGCTCCGGCGAGGGCAGCAGCTCCAGCTCGATTTTGTCCAGCGCGTCGTTGTTGTTCAGACCGCTCAGAAACAGCAGGCGGTAGAGCTGCTGGATCTCGCTGATCTTGGGGTCGGAGAAGCCGCGGCGGCGCAGGCCGATGGAGTTGATGCCGCTGTACGTCAGCGGCTCACGGCCGGCCTTCACGAAGGGCGGCACATCTTTACGAATCAAAGAGCCACCCGAAATCATGGCGTGCTGGCCTACTTTCACGAACTGATGCACGGCCGAGGTGCCGCCGATAATGGCGTAGTCGCCGATTTCGACGTGGCCGGCCAGCTGTACGCCGTTGGCCAGCACGCAGTGGTTGCCGATGATACAGTCGTGGGCCACGTGCACGTAGGCCATCAGCAGGCAGTTGGCGCCCACCACGGTTTTGAGTCGGTCCACGGTGCCGCGGTTCACGGTCACGCACTCCCGGATGACGGTGTTGTCGCCGATGATGACGATGGTTTTCTCGCCGGCAAACTTCAGATCCTGGGGCATGGCGGCAATGACGGCGCCGGGAAAAATCTTGCAGTTCCTGCCAATGCGGGCGCCCGACATAATCGTCACGTTCGGGCCGATCCAGGTGCCTTCCCCGATTTCAACGTCCTTGTCGATGGTCGTAAACGGCTCCACCACGACGTTTTGCGCAATCTTGGCTTCGGGGTGGATATAGGCGAGCGGCTGGTTCATTCTTTGATTAATTCTGAATTATGAATTCTGAATTATGAATTGGGAAATGTGCAGTGGCAATTATCAGGCCCTGAACCATTCAGAATTCATAATTCAAAATTCAGAATTTGATTAGGCTTCCTTCTTGACGATGGCGGCGCTCATCTCGGCTTCCATCACCACTTTACCGTTCACGAAGGCCTGGCCTTTCATTTTGGCAATGCCGCGCTTGACAGGAGCTAACAGCGCACAGCGGAAAATGATTGTGTCGCCGGGCTTCACCATCTTCCGGAAGCGGCAGTTTTCGATGCCGATGAAGTAGGGGGTGTAGTTTTCCGGGTCGGGCACGGTGTTCAGCACCAGAATGCCGCCGGTCTGGGCCATGGCCTCTACCTGCAGCACACCCGGAAAAACCGGGTTGCCGGGGTAGTGGCCCTGGAAAAACGGCTCGTTCATGGTCACGTTCTTGATGCTCGTGACGGTGGTGGAATCCAGGTGAATCACCTTGTCGATCAGCAGGAAGGGGTAGCGGTGGGGCAGCACCTGCATGATCTGGTTGATGTCCATGACCGGCGTGCGGGCCGGGTCGTAGCTGGGCACCGAGGAGGCCGCGTTAGCCTCCAGCATCTTCTTCTTGATTTTCTTGGCAAAGGCCACGTTGGCTGCGTGGCCGGGGCGGGCCGCCAGAATCTGGCCTTTCAGCGGGCGGCCCACCAGGGCCAGATCACCCACCAGATCGAGCAGCTTGTGGCGGGCGGGCTCGTTTTTGTAGCGCAGGTCGACGTTGTTGAGGATGCCTTCCTTTTTCACTGCCACCCTGGGCTTGCCCAGCATGGTGGCCAGGTCGCTCAGCTCGTCCTCGCTCACCACGCGGTCGACCACTACAATGGCGTTGCTCAGGTCGCCGCCCTTGATCAGGTTTTGCTTGTAGAGGGCTTCGAGCTCGTGCAGAAAGCAGAACGTGCGCGACGAGGAAATCTCGGCCGTGAACTGGGCAATGTCGTTCAGCGAGGCGTGCTGCGAGCCCAGGACCGGGGAGTTGTAGTCCACCATCACCGTCAGGCGGTAGTCGTTGAGCGGCAGGGCGGCAATTTCCACGGCCCGGCCGTGCTCCACGTAGCGGATTTCCTCGGGAATCTCGAAGTAGTTGCGCAGCGCGTTCTGCTCTTCCAGGCCGGCTTCCATGATGGCCTTGATGAACTCGTAGCTGGAGCCGTCCATGATGGGCGGCTCGGGGCCGTCGAGCTGAATCATCACGTTGTCGATCTGCAACCCGACCAAAGCGGCCAGCGTGTGCTCCACCGTATTGACCCGGGCGCCGTTCTGCTCGATGGTGGTCCCGCGGCTCAGGTCTACCACGTTGTCCACGTCGGCATCCACGATGGGCTGGCCGGGCAAGTCGATGCGCTGAAACTTGTAGCCGTGGTTGACCGGGGCCGGGCAGAAGGTCATGGTGGCCGTGACGCCGGTGTGCAAGCCAATGCCGCTGACGGTCACGGAAGCCTTAATCGTGTGTTGCTTGTCGTTCATTTGGGGTAGCTGCAAGCTGTAAGCCGCAAGCTGCAAGCGAGAAGTCGGAGAAAAATTAAATACAAGGCTTCAAGCTTGCAGCTTGCGGCTGACAGCTTGTGGCTCTTCCAAAAGGCAAAGCTAGGACTTTTCCGGCGTCTGCTTCGTATTCTCCAGATCACTCAGGCGGCGCTCGATTTCGGGCAGGTGGCGGAAAATGGCGTTGGCCCGCAGGCTGTCGCGCAGATTGAAGGCCGGGGAGCCCTGCAGCAGGATGCCTTCGGTTTTGGTCGACTTGCCCACGCCCGACTGGGCCGTGACGGTGGTGCGGTTGGCCAGGGAGATATGGCCGGCAATGCCGGTCTGGCCGGCCAGCACGCAGAAGTCACCGATTTTGGTGGAGCCCGAGATGCCCGTCTGGGCCGCTACTACCGTGTGGCGGCCGATTTCCACGTTGTGGGCAATCTGCACGAGGTTATCGATTTTGGCGCCCTCGCGGATGAGGGTCGAGCCCAGGGTGGCGCAGTCGATGGTGGCGTTGGCGCCCACGCTCACGTTGTCTTCCAGCACCACGTTGCCGATCTGCGGGATGGTGCGGTAGGAGCCGTCGGGCTGGGGCGCGAAGCCAAACCCATCGGCGCCGATGATGACCCCGGAATGGATGGTGCAGCGGGCCCCGATGACGGTTTCGGCGTAGATCTTGGCCCCGGCGTAGATGATGGTGCCGTCGCCAATCACGCACCGGTCGCCGATGTAGGCCTGGGGGAAGATGACCACGTCGCGGCCGATGCGGCAGTTTTCGCCGATGTAGGAAAACGCGCCCCGGTAGTGGTTGTCGCCGATTTCGGAGCCGGCCCCCATAAACGCGGGCTCCTCCACGCCGCGCCGGCCGGTACGCGTGGCCTGCTGGTAGAATTCGAGCAGGGCGCTGAAGCTGGTGTAGGGGTCGTCGACGCGGATCAGGGCGGCCGTTACGGGCTTGTGCAGCACCTGGGTGCGACTCACGATAACGGCCGATGCGCCGGTGGTGTAGAGGTGGGGCTCGTACTTGGCATTGGCCAGAAACGACAGCGCGCCGGCCTGGGCTTCCTCAATCTTTGCTAACCGGTCAATGCGTTGGGAGGCGTCGCCTTCGACTTCGCCGTGCAGCACTTCCGCAATCTGGCCTACGGTAAATTCCATGGGGGCAAAAGTAGGGGTTGGTTTTTGGTTTTTAGTTTTTGGTTTTTCGTTATAAAGCTAGAACGTTGCTGCATTGAACCTAAGCCCAGGAAGGCCTACCCAAAAACCATCAGCCAAAAACCAAAAACCAGCTCACCCCGCAATTTCCTTGGGGTAGCAGATGTAGTGCTTCTCTACCCGCTGGCCCAGGGCCCGGATGTTGGGCAGGTCGGAGGCTTCGGCCACGTTGACGACGTGCCCGCGCTTGGTGAGCACCTCAATGGCGTCCTTGCCGTCGGCATCGTAGGCGTTGTTGCTGATGCGGCCCGAGAGCATAAGCTGGCCGGCATCCTCCAGGGAAAGGGCAAAATGCTCGGCAATGAGCTCCACGACGCCTTCCTTGAACTCCTTATCGAAGGGCTCGGTCTGGAGGATGATCTTGAACAGCTTGCGGTCCAGGATGCTGCGCGACATGTAGCTGAGGACCTTGTCGGGGTGGCTGACCCACATCTTCACGCCGCTCCACACGTCGGTGTCGTCGAGCTGCACGAAGCGCTGCAGGATGGTAGCGTCCTGCTCGAAATCGGTGATGGTGACGGGCTTGGAGAGGAAAAAGTGCAAATCCGGGGAGGCGGGCACTTCGTGGCCGGAGCGCACCAGGTCGCGGGCCCGCTGGATGATGCGGATAATCATCTGCTCGGCGCTGGTCACGGTCTTGTGCAGGTACACCTGCCAGTACATCAGCCGGCGGCTGACCAGGAAGTTCTCGATGCTGTACACGGCTTTTTCCTCCAGCACCAGCTTTTCATCCACCACGGTGAGCATCTTGATGAGGCGGTCGGCGCCGGGGCGGCCCTCCTGCACGCCGGTGTAGAACGAGTCGCGGTTGAGGTAGTCGAGGCGGTCCATGTCGAGCTGGCTGCTCACGAGCTGGTGGAAAAAGGGCCGCTCGTAGGTGCCCCGGAAGATGCGGATGGCCAGGTCGAGCCGGCCTTCGTGCTCGGCATTGAGCTTCTGCATCAGGTACAGACTCAGGTGCTCGTGGTGGACTTCGTGAAAAATGGCGGTTTCCAGGGCGTGGGAGAGCGGGCCGTGGCCGATGTCGTGGAGCAGGATGGCAATGAGGGCGGCCTCGCCTTCCTTGGCCGAAATCTTGACGCCCTTGTCCTTGAGCGTGCGCAGGGCCAGCGTCATCAGGTGCATGGCGCCCAGGGCGTGGTGAAAGCGCGTGTGCAGGGCCCCGGGATATACGAAGGCGGTGAGGCCCAGCTGCTGAATCCGGCGCAGGCGCTGAAAGTAGGGGTGCTCAATGAGGTCGAACAGCAGCTCGGTGGAGATGGTGACGAAGCCGTAGACCGGGTCGTTGAAGATTTTTTTCTTATTCAAGGGAGCAAGGCTGAGGACAAACTTTTCGGCGGGTGTAGGGTCTAACAATCGGGGGAGCGGGAAAACCGCAATACGGAAGCCCGGGCCGGCCGGCCGGTCCGGCTCTGGAACTCAACCCAACATTTTTCGGCTTCTTTACGGCGGAGTCGGCGCGGAAATATCGGCGCAACGTAATTTTTCACAACCAAAAACCAGGGATTGGGAGTAAAGCTACTTATTGAACCGCGTTTGCAACTTGCCCGGGCCCTTTCGCTTCTATTAGGGAGCTAAGTCGGGCCGGGTTCCGCAACGGCGGCTGGTTTCACCCGAACGTACGGCCGTGGCCGCCGCGTTACCATTTAAGTCTTCCCAAAATCCCCATATGCAACGCTACTCCATTCTCTGGGCCGATGACGAAATTGACCTGCTCAAGCCCCACATTCTCTTCCTGACCGAAAAAGGCTACGACGTGACCGGCGTCAATTCCGGCGCCGACGCCATCGAGCAGGTGCAGGAGCAGAACTTCGACATCGTGTTCCTGGACGAGAACATGCCCGGCCTCTCGGGCCTGCAGACCCTGACCGAAATCAAGGCCGCCAAGCCCACGCTGCCGGTCATCATGATTACCAAGAGCGAGGAAGAGCACATCATGGAGGACGCCATCGGCTCCAAGATTGCCGACTACCTCATCAAGCCCGTCAACCCGAACCAGATTCTGCTCAGCGTGAAGAAGGTGCTCGACAACAAGCGCCTGATTTCGGAAAAGACCAACAGCAGCTACCAGCGCGACTTCCGCCAGCTCGGCATGCAGCTCGGCGACCGGCTCAGCCCTTCGGAGTGGACCGACGTGTACAAGAAGCTGGTGTACTGGGAGCTGGAAATCGACGAGACCGAGGGCAAGAGCATGGCCGAGGTCTTCAACATGCAGAAGGACGAGGCCAACAACTACTTCTCCAAGTTCATCATGGAGAACTACGAGGAGTGGGTCAACAAGGAGGTAAAGGATGCGCCCCTGATGTCGCACGAGCTGTTTAAGGAGCGCGTATTCCCGTATCTGAAGGAAACCGGCGACACGCCCGTCTACTTCCTGCTCATCGACAACCTGCGCTACGACCAGTGGAAAACCCTGGAGCCCATCATTGCCGAGCTGTTCACCGTGGACCAGGAGGAAATGTACTACTCCATCCTGCCCACCACCACGGCCTACGCCCGCAACGCCATCTTCTCGGGCATGATGCCCGGCGAGATTCAGAAGAAGTATCCCAACCTGTGGGTGACCGACGACGACGACGAGGGCAAGAACCTCAACGAGGCTGAGTTCATGGAAATCATGTTCCAGAAGGCCAACCAGAAACACAAGTTCAGCTACCACAAGGTAACTAACCTGCAGGCCGGTAAGGACCTGGTGGGCAAGATGAGCAACCTGCACAACAATTATAAGTGCAACGTCATCGTGTATAACTTCGTGGACATGCTCAGCCACGCCCGCACCGACATGGCCATGATCCGGGAGCTGGCCGCCGACGAGTCGGCCTACCGCAGCCTGACCAAGTCGTGGTTTCTGCACTCGCCGCTGTATGAAATCATCCAGCAGATTGCCGAGAAGAAGGGCAAGATGATCATCACCACCGACCACGGCACCATTCGGGTGAAGCGCCCGTTCAAAATCGTGGGCGACCGGAACACCAACACCAACCTGCGCTACAAGCACGGCAAAAACCTGGGCTTCACCGACAAGGACGTGTACGTGGTGCGCAAGCCGGAGCGCATCTTTCTGCCCCGCGAAAACGTGAGCACCGCCTACGTCTTCACCCTGGGCGACTACTTCTTCGCCTACCCCAACAACTACAACTACTACGTGAACTACTACAAGGACACGTTCCAGCACGGCGGCATCTCCCTGGAGGAGGTCATCATCCCGTTCGTGACGCTGAGCCCGAAGGGGTAGTAGCAGCAGAGTTTGAGCACATTCGCAGCGGCGGGCATCTTCGGAGGCCCGCCGCTTTTGTTTTCGCCGTTTCCCGGCTGCCCGGCCCGCCCGGGGCTGTACAAGTCATTTAGGTTTTTTTAAATCACTCATACAAGCGTTGTATGAGTGATTTTGGATTTTTGAAAACGGTCATACAAGGTTTGTATGAGTGGTTGCGGGTAATTGAAAACAGTCATACAGCGGCCGCGGGCCTGCTAGGGCGCAGCCACCGCCTCCATCGGCCGTTGGGGGTAGGGCTTGGGGAGCTTGGCCGCGCGCTTGGTCGTTATCTGGATGGCCCCGTACTGCCCCCGGGAGCCATACAGCGCGGTAGCTGCCGCCCCTTTCAGCACGTTTATCTTCTCGATATCATTCGGATTCAGGCCCGACAGCTTATCGTCGGGGGCAAGCAGGCTGCCGTCAACTATAAACAGGGGCTGGTTGTGCTTACCGTGGAGGGGGCAGTCTAGGCGGCAGCTTAAGCGGATAATCTTGGCTGAATCCCGTGGCTGAGGCACCGGGGCCCGGCGAACCGTAACGCCGGGAATGTTCGGCAGCGGGCTTAGCGCAGTTGAATCCTGGCGTTGAAGCGTCGGCACCTTTTGTATAGTGATGCCGGGAATACGCTGGGCCTGGGCTGTGAAGCCCGCCGTAAGCAGCAGGGCGCCGGTGAAAAGAGGGAGTGGGAAGCGTTGCATAAGAGAGCAGTGAAATAAGCAATAGCGGCTGCCAGGGGAAAGTAGGGGGATGATGCCGGTCAGGGGCCGTTTGCACACGGCGCCCGAATAATAATTTCACCTGCCAAACAAGGCCTCTGGCCACCGGTGCCGGCCTCACGCTGAACCTGAAAGGCGGACAGTCAGGTTTTGAATGTACGCGTAGCGGCGGGCTGCTTCGGCGGCCCGCCGCTGTTGTTTCCGCCGTTGCGTAGGTGCCGGGCGCGCCCGCGCCTGTACGAGTCTTTGTGGATTTTTAAAAAAGCTCGTACAAACCTTGTACGAGTCATCCAGGTATTTTGCAAAAGGTCATACAAGCTTTGTACGACCTTTTGCCGCTTCTCAAAAGAAGCCGTACAACCGCCGCGGCGGGCTGCTTCGGTGGCCCGCCACTTTTTTGTGGCTGGCCGGCCAGCTCCGGTAGCCGGCCAGTTCAGGTCCGGCCCAAACCAGTTACCCAGAAAGACGAACCAGCTCGGGTCGCACCCAAGCCAGTTGGCCTCGGAGGTGAACCAGTTCAGGTTCGACCCGAACCAGCTGGCTTCGGAGGTGAACCAGTTCGGGTCAGACCCGAACTGCCTGCCGGCTCAGCGCCACTAGCTGCCGGCGGCCCGGGGCGACTTACTCGATAATCATGTGGCACACGTTGACGTGGGCGGTTCCATCGGCCTGCACGTAGGCCCAGAACAGGCCTTCGGTGCTGTGCGGCATGGCTATATTTCCTTGGGCATCGAGGGCAATGACGCCGCCCACGCCGCCGGCCGCGGCCACTTTCTGCATCACCAGCGCGGCAGCTTCCGATACGGAAAGTCCCTTGTACTCGACCAGCGCGGCAATATCGTGGGCCACGGCGTGGCGGATGAAAAACTCGCCGTGGCCGGTGCCCGACACCGCGCAGATGGCGTTGGCGTAGGTGCCGGCCCCGATAATGGGGGAGTCGCCGACGCGGCCGAACTTCTTGTTGAGCATGCCCCCGGTGGAGGTGCCCGCCGCCAGGTGGCCGTGCTGGTCCAGGGCCACGGCGCCCACGGTGCCGTACTTGGCGGGGGGCGGGGCGGGCTGTCCGGCCGGGGCTGCCCGCTGGGCCTGCTTGAGCTGCTGAATCTGCGCCCACCTTTCCTCGGTCCGGAACCAGCCCGGGTCCACGATTTCCAGGCCCGCCTGGGCGGCAAAGGCATCGGCCCCAGCGCCCGTCATGAGCACGTGGGCCGACTGCTCCAGCACGGCCCGGGCCGCCAAAATGGGGTTGCGCACGGTGCGGACGCCGGCCACGGCCCCGGCCCGCAGCGTGGCCCCGTCCATGATAGACGCGTCCAGCTCATTGACCTCGTCGTGGGAGAAAACCGCGCCCCGGCCGGCGTTGAACAGCGGCGAGTCTTCCAGAATCCGCAGGCTGGCTTCCACGGCGTCGAGGCTGCGGCCGCCCTGCTGCAAAATAGCGTAGCCGGCCTGGGCGGCCTCGGTGAGCTTGGCGGTGTAAGCCGCTTCCTTAGCCGCGGACATGGGCTCGGGGTACAGGCGGCCGGAGCCCCCGTGGATAAGGATGGTGAAAGGCGAGGGAGTGGGCATGGCCAGCAGAAAAGGGGAGAGATGGGAAGGAGCAGAGCGTAGAGCCGGGTCCGGCGGGCCCTAAAGTAACGACCGGGCGGAGTTCGGGGCCCCGCCTGCCGGGCCGCGGCCGGTACCGGCCAGCAGGGAGCCGGCCCTTGCCGGCCGTGCCGGTGCGCCACGGGGCCACCGGCCGGCCGATGCCCCTACCTGGGCCGGGGCGCGAAACTCTTTTCGCCAAAGAGGCCGGATTCGGGGCCGGCCGAAACGAATTTCGGGCGCACCGGCCCTGGCGGGCTGGAAACGGGCTTCGGCAGGCTGGCCCGGGGTTTGGAAAAAGGCAGGGGCAAGCATCTTTCACCCTAACCCCCTTGTCAGCCATGCACAACATTGATCGGACCCTCCAGGAATTGGAGACGGGCGCCCTCAGCGGCGAGTACGAAAACAACTACGAGTTCGAAGCTCAGGGTGAGTACAGCCAGGAGTTTGAGCAGGAGTACAGCCACGAGTTCAACGGCGAAGCCAGCCAGCAGGAAAACCAGGAGCTGGAAATGGCCTACCAGCTGCTCGAAGTCTCGAACGAGCAGGAGCTCAACCAATTCCTGGGCGACCTGATGAGCAAGGCCGCGGGGGCGGCCCGCAGCGCCGCCGCCAGCTTCGTGGCTTCGCCCACCGGGCAGGCCGTGGGCAAGTACCTGGTCAACGTGGGCCAGAACACCCTGCCCCAGCTCGGCGCCCAGTACGGCGGGCAGGCCGGCGGGTCATTGGGCACCCGGGCCGGCACGGCCCTGGGCGGCCGCCTCGGGCCGCTGGGCGCCCGGGCCGGGGGCTGGCTCGGCAACAAGGCCGGGCAGGCCGCCGGCAGCGCCCTGGGCGGCTGGGCCGGCACCCGGGCCGGCAGCTTCGTGGCCGACAACGCCAAGCGCATCTTCAACCTGGAGCTGGAAGGCCTCAACCCCGAAAGCCAGGAGCTGGAAATTGCCCGGGCCTACGTGCGCTTCGCCAACGACGTGACCCGGCGCACGGCCCGCCTGGCCAAGCAGAACCCGCGGCTGAGCCCGGCCCAGGTCGGCAAGCAGGTGCTGGGCGTGTCGGTGCCCCAGCTGGCCCCCGGCCTGCTCAACGGCGGCCTGGCCGAGTCGGGCGGCCCTGCCGGCGCGGGCCGGCGCGGCACCTGGGTGCGCCGCGGCACCACGCTCGTGCTCTACGACGCCTGATGCCGGGCGCCCGGGCCGGCGCCGGACGAGGGTCTGGCGGCGGCGGCCTGCCTTTTTCCACCAGTCAACCTCTTTACCCTAAATCCCTTTCGCCATGTACCAGAACGAATTTGCGCAGGAGTTTGAGCAGTCCCTCGGCCAGGAGCAGGAGTACGGCAGCTCCCAGGAGATGTACGAGTTCGACCCCGAATACCTGGGGGAGCTCAACGGAGAAACCTACGAGATGAACGGCGAGTCCTACGAGATGCACGGGGAGCTCAACGAAACCCAGGAAATGGAGCTGGCCCACGAGCTGCTCGAAGTTACCAATGAGCAGGAGCTCAACATGTTCCTGGGCAAGCTGATCCGGGGTGCCGGCCGCGCCGTGAGCAACTTCGCCAAGTCCTCCATTGGCCGCACCATTGGCGGCGCTCTTAAGTCGGTGGGCAAAACCGTGCTGCCCCTGGCCGGCAAGGCCCTGGGCTCCTTCGTGGGCGGCCCCATCGGCGGCATGATCGGCGGGCAGCTGGGCTCGGCGGCCAGCAACCTCTTTGAGCTGGAGCTGGAAGGGCTGAGCCCCGAGGACCAGGAGTTTGAAACGGCCCGGGCCTTCGTGCGCTTCGCCAACTCGGCCGCCCGCCGCGGGGCCGCCATTCAGCGGCAGAGCCCCGGCATCAACCCCCAAACGGCGGTGCGCACGGCCCTGGGCCAGGCCGCCAAGCGCCACGCGCCCGGCCTGCTGCGCACGGGGGGGCGCAACCGCGACGCCAGCGGCCGCTTCACGTCCCGCGGGGGGCGCCGTCCGGGAGCCCCGGGCTTCGGCGGCCGTCGCCCCGTGCCGATGAACCCCGGCACCGGGCCCAGCTTCAGCAACTTCAACTTTGGCGGCGGTAGCAGCGGGGCCGCGGGCGGCAGCAACGGCTACGACGCCGGCAACCAGGGCTACGACCCCGGCTCCGACGCCAGCGACGATGGCCAGGGCTACGCCGGTAACGGCAACGGCAACGGTGCCGGCGCCACGCGGGGTACCTGGCAGCGCCAGGGCCGCACGCTCATCGTTCAGCTCTGAGTGATGCGCCGCGCCGCCGATACCCGGTTTCTGGTGAACGAGGCCCTGGGCCTGTTCAGCCGCCTGCAAACGGTCCGCTCGTTCGCGCTGGGCATGCCCATGGTGTTGGCCGCGGCGGTGTCGGCCCCGGCCCAGGCGGCCATTAACGCCCACCTGGCCCGCGTCGCCTTCGACCTGCGCCGCCGCCTGCTCGACTTTGTGGGCTGGGTCCGCAGCCCCGACAGCCAGAGCCTGACAGCCGAGAAGGCCCAGGCCCGCTTCGTGCTGCTCAAGCTGCGCTTCAACAACCTGCTCGACCAGGTCGACATCTTCGCCGACGTCTTCAGCCAGCGCGGGGAGCACGTGACGGGCGTTTTCATCGCCGGCCTCGACGCGCTGGCCGAAGATGCCCTTGCCCTGCCGGGGCACTACTACGAGCCGCCGCCGCTGATCTGCTTCGTGGAGCGCGGGCACGGGGCCGCCATCCGCCGGGCGCGCACCCGCCTGCCCGGCGGCGACGACAACCCGGTGGGGGTCATCCAGATTCCGCGGGAGCGGATGGTGGGCAGCGGCATTGCCTCGTCGCTGATTCACGAGGTAGGGCACCAGGGCTCCGAGCTGCTGAACCTGACGACCACCCTGCGGGCCGAAATCGACCAGCGCGTGGCCCAGGGTGGGCCCCGGCAGGTGGGCTGGCAGCTGTACAGCCGCTGGCTCAACGAAATCCTGTCCGACTTCTGGGCCGTGGGGCACCTGGGAATCTCGGCCACCTACGGGCTGATGAGCGTGGTGAGCCTGCCCAGCTACTTCGTGTTCCGCATCGGCACCGACGGCCCCCACCCGTTTCCCTGGATCCGGGTGCAGATCAGCCTGGCCCTGGGCGAGCGGCTGCACCCGCACCCGCAGTGGGCGGCCCTGGCCGAGCAGTGGCAGCTGCTGTACCCCACCACCGGGCTGGCGGCCGACAAGCAGCAGCTCATCGGCCTGCTGCTCGGGCTGCTGCCCGACTTTGCCCAGCTGGTGTGCAACCATACCTCCCCCGCGCTGCGGGGGCAGCGTCTGGCCGACATCATGCCCGCTGCGGAGCGGCAGCCGGCCCGGCTGCAGGCCCTGTTCGGGCAGTGGCAGGCGCAGCCGGCCCTGCGCGAGCAGGTCGCTCCCTCCCTGGCCTTTGCCGTGGTGGGCCAGGCCAAGGCCGACGGCCGGATTACGGCCCCGCAGGAGTACCAGCTGCTGACCAGCCTGCTCACCCGCTGGGCCCTGAACCGGGCCCGCACTTACGGCCTGCCGGCCCCCATGCCCGCCCTGGCCCGGCCGCTGCTCTCCACCAACGGCACTCATTTTCACTCTCTAATTCCCTCTACCCATGAACCGCGAACTAATAATTGACGCCAGCCAGGTGTCGTTGGGCGACAACTCGCTGCTGACCCTGGAGCTGAGCACCGAGGACAACGAGAAGTTTGTCAGCGACGTGCTGGGCAACTACTTCTCCATCCACTTTGTCTTCGACAGCCTGCAGCCCAACGGTCCGACGGTGGAATACCGGTGGGACTACACGCTCAAGGACGGCAAGCTGGTGCCGCCCCGGAAAGTGGCTTCCGAGTACGCCCTGTTCATCGACATCACCTACCCCGAGGCCAGCATCACGCTGCACCAGAAGAAGGGGCTGACGCTGACCTGGAACGTGAATACGTGGGAAGAGCTGGGCTCCAAGCTGATCAGCGGCTACTTCGTATCCCGCAAGTACAACGACCAGGACCAGCCCCGGGACGGCGACGACGCCGTGCCGGAGCAGTTCCGGGCCCTGGATTTCGGGCCCATGAAGGTGCGCGTGGTGGACGACACCACCGTGCGGCCCACCAAAGTGACCATGCAGGAGGCCCGGCGCGAGGACAGCCCCGACCAGGCCTTGTGGGTGCTCATCCGCAACCGCACCGTCAATTTCTCCCGCTACCGGGCCTTTATCGACAAGGTGATGTGCTCCCAGGAGCAGGACATGGTGGACCTGCGCCAGGATGCCCGGGCCCAGTACCTGCCCTTCTCCCGGGTGGCCTCCTACAGCCTGCTCAAGTATGCCACCGAAGCCTTCCTGATGCAGGAAACCGGCCTGGCCATCGACCGCACCACCTTCGGCCAGGACCGCGACGGGGGGGCGGGCAACCTGAACAAGGCCCCGGTGCGGGGCCTGGCCGCCCGCCGCGGCTCCGACTCCGGCCGCCTGGCCGGGGCCCGCATCGACATCAACTCGCTCCGCAACGACTACCTCGAGCAGCTCGGCAACGACGACGGCAATGCCCAGGTGCTGCCCTACTTCAAGCTGATCCGGGAAAAGCTCTCCGAGGTGCCGCTGAAAACGGCCGACGAGCTGAACGGGGGGGCCTGCTACGGCATTCTTAAGTCGCGGCTGCAGGCCCCGCCGCTGATGGAGCTGATCTGGTCTTACTGGCACGAGGAAGGCGGGCTGGTGCAAACCATGAACGCCATCAGCCTGCGCTTCCAGAACGTGCGCCGCAACGGCGCGGGGCCCGACCCGCTGGCCAACCTCAACCTCGACCCGCTGCGTCCGCTGAGCAACCTGATCTGGGGCTTCATCGAGGATGAGCGGTTCCGGCAGACCATCAACCGCCGCAACCAGGAGTACAAGTACGAGTACGGCTACTCCCTGAAGGGCCGGGCCGTGCAGGACATTCCGGCGGCCGAGCACCGGTCCAACTTCCAGCGCGGCTTTCACAGCCTGCTGCGGGTGGCCATGGAGTTCTACCAGCAGGCCAACTTCACCACCGTCATTCCCGATGGCTTCCCCATCCTCAACCACCTGCGGGAAGTGCACCTGACCCTGGCCGAAGGCGCCCACAACCAGTACGGCGACCTGCCCTGGGCGGCCCGCGTGGAGATGCTGACCCAGCAGTGGCTGCTGGCCCGCCCCGAAATGCGGGAGTTCCTCGGCGGCCGCATCATGGTGCCCTACGCCGAGCCGTGGATGGACCGCGTCGACAACATGAAGCAGCTGCAGGGCTGGAACTCGACCAACATCTCCCACTTCCGCGACCTGGGCGTGTTTGGCGAGCAGCTGCTGCTCAGCATCCGCCACGGCGCCTGGAACGACCCCACGGTGGGGGCGGTGAATGCGGCCAACTGGGCCCACTACTGGCGCGAGGAAATCCAGCGCTACATCCACGCCTACCAGGCCGTGACAGGCATCGACATTGCCTCCGACATCGTGGATGCCCGCGTGACCGTGCCTTCCAACGAGGACCGCTACCTGCAGCCCTCGGACCTGATTGACCGGCAGGTGGCCCAGCAGCAGCAGAAGAACGCGGGCCGGGGGCAGCTTTCCGCCGCTCCGCTGGCCAACGGGCTGGGGCAGATGCGGCCCGCCGCCGTGCCCATGTCGCGCAGTAATGGCAACGGCTACTCGGAATAAGGCCCCGCGGATAACAAAACCCGGCCCGGCGGCGGTGCGAAGCCGTCCGGGCTGGGTTTTGGTGCCCGGCTCCCCGCCGCTGGCGGCCGAACCCAGCTCTGCTGCCTGCCCACCCGACCTGATGCGCTCATCCCCCCGCCCTGCTGCCATGCTCGACTTCACCTCGGCCCTCTATCTGGGCACCCCGCGCTTGTCGGTGCCGGCCGGGCTGGCCCTGACCACGGGCTACCCGGCCGCGCTGCAGGAGCCGGGCTGGCACCGGCGGGTGGCGGCGGCAGTGGCCCGGCGTCAGGGGCTGGAAACCGGGTTGCTGGCGCCCTCCACGCTGCATTTGTTCTGGGACGTGCTCACGCTGGCGCCCGCCGCCGCGGTGATATTCGTAGATGAAGCCATGTACCCGGTCGGCCAGTGGGGAGCTTCCCGGGCCTTGCTGCGGGGCCTGCCGGTGGTGGCCTTTGCCGCCGACAACCTGCCCGACCTGCGCCGTCGCCTGCTCACCTACCGCCAGCAGGGCCGCACGCCCTGGCTGCTCACCGACGGCTGGCGGCTGGCCCAGGGTCCTGCTCCGCTAAGCGCCTACCTGAACCTGCTGCGTCCCGATCCGCGCAGCGTGCTGCTGCTCGACGACACCCAGGCGTTTGGGGTCGTGGGGGCGGCGCCCACGCCCGAACGGCCCCTGGGGCAGGGTGGGGGCGGCACGCTGCCGTACCTGGGCCTGCGGGGGCCGGGTATTCTCAGCATCACTTCCCTGGCGAAGGGACTCGGAGTGCCCGTGGCGGTGCTGGCCGGCAGCCGCGCCTGGCTGGCGCGGTTTGGCCGCCACGCCGCCACGCGGGTGCACAGCAGCCCGGTGTCGAACTGGCACGCCTGGGCCGCCGGACAGGCCCTGACGCGGGATGCCGCCGGGGCCGGCGACCAGGCCCGGCACCAGCTGGGCCGCCGTATCGGGGAGCTGCGCGCGGCGCTGGCGGGCTGGCCGCTCAGCGGGGGCTGGTTTCCGGTGCAGAAGCTGCTGCTGCCCACTGCCGGGGCCGTGCTGTGCCTGCAGCACTACCTGGAGCAGCGCGGTGTCCGGGCCCTGCTGCTGGCCGATGCCCGGCGGCCCACTGTGCCCCAGCTGGCGTTCTGCCTGCGCGCCGACCATTCCGCCGCCGACGTAGCCCGCCTGGCCGGTCACCTGCTGGCCTGGGCCGCCGCCCCGCCGCCCCCGGCCCCGTCTTCTTCGAATTCTCTCAACTCTCTTCGCCATGAATACGACGCTCAATCGTGATGCTGCAGCGGCCGCCGGAGTGCTGGCTACTGTTTATACCCGGGCGGGCCGCGCGCTGCGGGTGCCGCTGCAAGGGGCCGGGCCGGGCCGCCCGCCGGGGTGCGTGCGCCACCCCGAGCAGCAGTTTATGCGCTGGTTCAACCGGCAGGTGGCGGCCAACCCGGGCTTTTCGCAGCAGGTGAAAAGCATCCTGCTCGTCGTCGGCCACCAGGAGTGCACCAGCTGCCAGCAGGCCCTGGTGCGGTTTCTGCGCCGCTTCAAGCTCGGCCACCGTCTGCGCCTGCTGGCCGCCGACGCCGCGGCGGGCTGCGGCTGCGCCCACTGCCAAACGCCCGGCTCCCGACCCCCGCAGGAGGAAGAGCTGAGCGGCGAAGTCGGGCGCCCTGGGCGGGTCGTGGGCCGGGGTATCGGGCTCTTGGGGCGCCGGGCCCGCACCCGAACGCTGGTGCGGCCGGGTGGGCCCGTGATGGGAGGGAGGCGCGCCCTGTTTGCCGCCCCGGCGCCGGCTGCCTGCGCTACGCCGGCCGGACCCCGGCCCACGCTGCGCCTTGGGGCCCGCGGCGAGCTGGTGCGCCACCTGCAGTGCCGCCTGAATTTTCACCGCGTCAACCTCCCCCAGCCCCTGGTGGAAGACGGCGACTGGGGCAGCAAAACCCAGGCCGCCGTGCGCCGCTTCCAGCAGGGCAAGGGCCTGGCCGCAGATGCTGTGGTGGGCCCCCAAACCTGGGCTCAGCTGGATGGCAGCCCCCCGGTAGCGCCCCCGGTAACGCCCCCAGCTCCCGGCACCACTACCAGCGTGAGTCAGGTGCGCTTCCGCAGCGGGGCCGATATCAACGCCTTTTTTCTCGCCAAAACCGGGCAGGACTTCGTCGACTGGTTTCGGGGCCGGGTGGGTGGGCGCGGAGCCTGGGTTAACCGCCACCAGAGCGCCGTGACGATGCCCGCCACGGCCGCGGTGAAGCAGCGGTTTGAACGCTTCTGGGACGGTATTCCGCTGGTCTTCAACTCGCCCCAGATCAACTTTGCGCAGTTTGCCGCCCTGCAAAGCATCATCATCAACGAAACCGGCGGGCAGATGCAGCCCCTGGCCGAGCGGGTCGGCACCGCCGGCCATCCCGGCATTGCGTACGCCTTCGACCAGATTCCGAAGCGGAAGGTTTCCTACAATAAAAAGCCCAACAACACGGCCTACGCGCTGTTCAATGACCCGGACTACATCCGGGCCCACGGGCAGAAGGCGCTGGCCAGCCGCCTGGTGAGCACCCAGGACGGCCGCTGGGCCGGCGCGGCGTATCCGGTCGGGGACTTCCCGACCAGCCCCGACCCGGCCGTTACCGGCTTCGTGCTCGAAGCCGACTTCTACAAGTTCCGCGGGCGCGGCTACATCCAGACCACTTGGCGCAACGCCTACGAGCGGCTGATTCGCACCCTGCAGGGCTACACCGGCTCCGACGCCATTATGCTGGGCTACCGTCGCGCGTGGCAGAACCTGGCCCCGGCCGCCGCGGCCACCAAATCTTCGAACGACGACTGGGATACGCTGTTTATGCAAAGCCCCGAGTTTAGCCTGACGGCCCTCAGGGTGTTTTTCGGCAGCAAGTCCGATAGCATCAACCACGCCGCCGTGGGCGACTGGACCAGCATCCGGCAGGTGGCCCGCGACGTGATGGGCACCCAGGCCTACATGAACCTGTTTGAGGCCCGGGTGCGCCAGCTCTTCGCTACGCTCGGGGCAGCCCCGGCCCCGGTTGGCCCAGCACCCGGGCCCGGAAGTGGTACGGTACCGGTACCCGCGGCCACTACGGGCGAAACGGCCCGGCGCGAGGCCATCATCCACCACGCCCGGCGCATGATGGCCCCGCCCACTATTGAAGCCAAGCTGCGCGACGAAAACGGCTTCCGCAAGGGCTGGCGGCAGCTCAAGGCCATTTTTGAGCTCGCCGCCCCGGCCTATATCCGGCCGGGCTGGGAGGAAGCCAACCTCAAGCGCAGCGTGAGCGTGAGCAACCAGGCGGGCATTCCCCACTGGTGCGGGATTTTTGCGGTGTGGGCCACCAGGGCCGCCGGGCTGAACGTGGGCACCTGGCAGATTGGGACGGGCATCAGCCGCACGCCGGGGTTCCGCCAGATCAGCCCGGCCCAGGTGAAAAAAGGGGATGTGGGCTATGTCAACCAGCCGTTTCAGCACCACTTTCTCGTGCGCGAAGTGCACCCCGACGGCACCATCGACACCATCGACGGCAACTCGGCCGGCACCAGCACGGTGAGTACCAAGAGCCGGGTGCCCCTGCGCAGTATCGACCTGTTTTTCTCCGCTTTCTAGCGAAAGCAGCCCTGTTGCCGCCCCGGCATCCCCGACTTCTTTACCCCGCTTTTGTAGGTCCGAAGCCCATGAATACTCAGTTTGTGCGGGAGCTCCAGCAGCTGGTGGCTTTTCCGAGCATCAGCACCGACCCGCAGTATACCGGGGCCGTGCGGGCCTGCGCGGCGTGGCTGGCCGGCCACCTGCGCGGCATCGGCCTCGACGGCGTGCAGCTGTTTGAAACGCCGGGGCACCCCATCGTCTTCGCCCAGAAGCTGGTGGGTGCCCACTGCCCCACGCTGCTCATCTACGGGCACTACGATGTGCAGCCCGTGGCGCCGGCCGCCGCCTGGACGGTACCGCCCTTCGGAGCCGTTATCCGCGGCCCGCGCCTCTACGGCCGCGGGGCTTCCGACGATAAGGGGCAGCTGTTTACCCACGTCAAGGCCCTGCAGCTGCTGCTGGAAAGTGGCCGGCCGCTGCCGCTGAATGTGAAGCTGGTGCTGGAAGGAGAGGAGGAAATCGGCAGCCCCAACCTGGGCGCTTTCGTCCGCCGGCACCGCCGCCTGCTCCGGGCCGACTGGGCCGTGCTTTCCGACACCAATCTGCTTTCCCTCGACCAGCCGGCCCTGACCTACGGCCTGCGCGGGGCCTTTGCCGCCGAGCTCACCGTGCGGGGGCCGCGCGCCGAGCTGCACTCGGGCGTGTTCGGGGGCGCCGTGCTCAACCCCTTGCAGGCCCTGGCCGGAATGCTGGCGGCCCTGCACGACGAGGCCGGCCGCGTGGCCATTCCCGGCTTCTATGATGCAGTGGTGGCAGCTTCCGCCGCCGAGCGGGCCTACCTGCGCCGCTACGGCCCGGCCGATGCCCGGCTGCTGCGCGACGCCGGGGTCGAGCAGGGGTGGGGCGAGGCTGGCTACAGCCCGTATGAGCGGACCGTGCTGCGGCCCTCGCTCAGCATCACGGGGCTGAGCGGCGGCTACCAGGGGGCGGGGCTGAAGTCGGTGGTGCCGGCCCAGGCCAGCGCCAAGCTCAGCTTCCGGTTGGCGCAGGGACAGGACCCGCACCAGGTAGAGCAGCAGCTGCGGGCCTTCGTGCGCCGGCACACGCCCCCGCCGGTGCAGGCCACGCTCCGCGCCCAGCTCTACGCCCCGCCCTACGCCGTGGCCCCGGCGCACCCGGTGATGCGGGCCGCCGGGCGGGCCTATGCCGAGGGCTTTGGGCGGGCGCCGGTGCTGCAGCGCTCGGGCGGCACCATTCCGGTGGTCAGCCTTTTCGAAGAGCACCTGGGCATTCCCACGGTGCTGATGGGCTTCGGCCTGCCCGACGACGGGAAGCACGGCCCCGATGAGTTCCTGCACCTGACCAATTTCTGGCGCGGCATCCGCACCAGCCTGGCTTTTTTGCGCCAGCTGGGCCAGCTCACTCCTTCTTTTTCTTCGCCATGCTCATCATCGACTGCCACTGCCACGCCGGCCAGGGCGACGGCCTCACCGGCCCCTGGGACACCGACGCGCCGCTGAAGCCCTACCTGGGTTGGGCCCGGGAGGCCGGCATCCAGCGCACCGTGCTCTTCGCCGCCTTTCACTCCGACTACGCCGTGGCCAACCGCGAGGTAGCCCGGCTGGTGCGCCAGCAGCCGGAGCGCTTCTACGGCTTTGCCTTCGTGCACGCCCAGCGCGACCGGGGCCGGGTGCTCGAAATGGTAACCACGGCCGTGCAGCAGTACGGCTTCGTGGGCATCAAGTGCCACCGCTACGACGCGCGCATCAGCCGCGAAATCTGCGACGTGGCCCGGGCCTTCCGCCTGCCGGTGCTCTACGACGTGGTGGGCGAGATTTCGGTGGTCGAGCTGCTGGGCGAGCAGTACCCCGACGTGAACTTCATCATTCCCCACCTGGGCTCCTTTTCCGACGACTGGCGCGCCCAGGCCGGCCTCATCGACCAGCTCGGGCGCTTTCCCAACATCTACACCGACACCAGCGGGGTGCGCCGCTTCGACATTCTGCAGCGGGCCGTGGGCCGGGCCGGGGCCCACAAGTTCCTCTTCGGCTCCGACGGGCCCTGGCTGCACCCGGGCGTGGAGCTGGCCAAAATCGCCGCCCTGCACCTTTCGGAAAAAGACGCCCGCCAGGTGCTGGCCGGCAACCTGCTGCGCCTCATCGGCCAGGTCCGCCCCGAGCCGAGCCGCCCGCCGCACGTAGCCGTGGCCGCCGAAACCGCCGGGGAATGGCGCGACCCGTGGCTGCTGGCCAAGGCTTGATACAGTACCAGCCCTTGCGAGGAGGACCGCCGTTGCGCGGGGCAAGCGGCCGTAATCCATCCGCTGAAACGGGCCGCCCTTGTTTGGCTTAAAAAAGCCCCGATGCACGGCAGCGTCGGGGCTTTTTAGGTTGACGAAGCTTTCGGTAGGGCTCCGCACGGATTGCCGCCGCCTGCGCCGCCGCCTGCGCGGCTTGCCATAACCGCGGCTTCACAACCGGGCAGACTCACGCCTTCAGCAGCACGGGCTCGGGCTCGGCCCGGCGGTGCATCTGCAGGATTCTCTCGCTGCAGCCCAGGCGGTGGGCGGCCATTTTCAGGTTGCCGTTTTCGTGGCGGATGGCTACTTTCTTGGCTATTTCCGTCACCTGGTCCTTGATTTCCTTCAGGCCCAGGCCCTGGTAGAGCAGGTTTTTTACGCCCGTTTCCAGGTCGCTGCTGTCGGGCGCGTCGCCCAGGCGGGCAAAGTCGGGCCAGTCAGAGCGGGGAATATCGCCGATGGTGATGGGGCCTTCGCCAAGGTGCTTACTGGCAATGCGGTTGATGAGCTGCTGCAGCTCGCGCACGTTGCCGGGGTAGTCGCGCAGCAGCAGAAAGTCGTACACCTGCCGGTCGACGGGCTGGCGGATATGGTGCTGGTGGGTGAAGAAGTGCTCGGCCAGCACCACGATGTCTTCTTTCCGCTCGCGCAGCGGCGGCAGCCGGCAGGTCCAGCCCGAAATGCGGTAGTACAGATCCTGGCGAAACGTGCCCTTGTGCACCTCGGCCAGCAGGTCGCGGTTGGTGGCACTCACCAGGCGGAAGCTGGCCCGGCGCCAGGTGTTGCTGCCCACGCGCTTGTAGGTGCCTTCCTGCAGGGCGCGCAGCAGCTCGGCCTGCAGCGGCAGCGGCAGCTCGCCCAGCTCATCCAGGAACAGCGTGCCTTCGTGGGCCAGGGCCAGGGCGCCGTCGCGGGTGCTGATGGCGTTGGTAAAGGCGCCTTTCTCGTGCCCAAACAGCTCGGAGCCCGACAAGCCCGGAATCAGGTTGGTGCAGTCTACCACCACGCAGTCGCGCTTGTCGGGGCGGGGGTCGAGGGTGTGGATTTCCTGGGCCACCAGCTCCTTGCCGGTGCCGCTTTCCCCCATTATCAGCACCTGGCAGTTGGACAGCGCCATGTCGACCACCTGGCGCAGCGTGTGCTGCCAGCACCGGCTCTGGCCCACCAGGCGCTGCTGCAGATACGCCACCTTAGTTTCCAGGCACTGCCAGTACTGCAGGCGGGAGCGAATGATCTGCACGGGCTTTTCGACCTCAAACCAGGAGAAAACCTCCGCCACGCCACTACGCAGCAGGGCCCAGGTGCTGGTAGTAGGCAGCGGGCCCAGGGCTACGGCAATGATTTTGGTATCGGCGTAGAGCGTGTAGGCTTCCAGGGTCTCCTGCAGGTCGGGCAGCGAGGCTTCGTGGTCGAGAAAGATGAGGCCCGCGCCCTCGGGCGTGTCGCCCAGGTGGACGGCCGCCAGCTCGAAGCCCGCCCCCTCCAGGGTCGTGAAGATTTCGAGCAGCCGGGCGTGCTGGCCGGAGAAGGGCTTAAACCAGAGGGTGAACTCAGCCATGGCAAAGGAGAGGTAATGGCCCGAAACCGGACCCGGCCAGCGGGAGCTGACGCCGTTCTTTGCAACAGGGTGAGGAAAGCTGTCAGACCAGGCTTCGCCGCTGCCGGTGGGCAGCCCTTGAAGCCCGACTGGCGGCAGGAGCAGTAGACTTGTGAAGGGGGGAAGGTAAAGAAACTGAAGAGAGTATAGTATAGCATGAATATGTGGTAGCCCTGCCGGAGCTTCCTTCTAAGGCGCCTGATAACCTGAAAAGCGGGTGAAATAACGCTGCGCTTTTAGCGGGCGGAGCTTGCTCGGGGTACACCGCAAAGCGGCCATGAGCCGCCGGCCCGGCGTTTCTCATCCTCGGCCCCGCTGCTCCGGCGGCGCGCGGGGGCCGGCTTGTCACTGCCGAAGCGGTAGGAGAAGGCCAGCGTGACGATGCGCTGGTCGCCGCGCTGGTAGAAGCGCTCCACGGCGGCTACCCGCCGGCCGGCCTTGCCGCTGCCGGATACCAGGCCCGCGCGGCCCGGCGCGGTGCAGCCGGCGCAGAATGCTAAACTTGCGGCTACAAACCCTGTTCTGCTTCCTGTGACCAAACTTTCTATTCCCGATCTGGCCGCTTTGCCCGCCGTGGCCGCGCAGGTGGTGCCGCTGCTGCAGGGCCACCGCATCATCCTGCTGGCCGGGGAGATGGGGGCGGGCAAGACCACGTTCACCAAGGCCCTGTGCCGGGCGCTGGGCGTGGCGGACGACGTGAGCAGCCCCACCTTTGCGCTGGTCAACGAGTACCGCGATGCCCGCAACCAACCCATCTACCACTTCGATTTTTACCGCCTCAACGACCCGCAGGAGGCCGTCGATATTGGGGCGCAGGAGTACTTTGATTCTGGCTATCTTTGTCTGATCGAGTGGCCCAGCCGGGTAGAGGCCCTTTTGCCTCCCGACCGGCTACTCCTCACGCTCACCGTCACCGGCCCCTCTTCGAGGGAATTGGTAATTGGTAATCAGGAATGAAGAATTTCGCGACAGTCGTACAGCGTGTTGCAAATGCCTCATTCCTGATTGCTGATTATTAATTACTAATTAAACACGATGTCCGAAGCAGTACCACCCGGATTTGAGTCGCTGGCTACGAGCCGCGCCTACTTCACGCAGGAATCCATGCTGGCCGTGGAAACGCGCAAGCGGAAGCTGTTTATCGGGCTGCCCCGCGAAACCTCGCTCCAGGAAAACCGCATCTGCCTCACGCCCGAGGCCGTGAAGCACCTGGTGCAGGAAGGCCACGAGATTCTGATGGAAAGCGGCGCCGGGGAGCCCAGCAAGTACTCCGACCACGACTATTCCGAAGCCGGCGCCAGCATTGCCTACTCCCAGAAGGAGGTCTACGAGGCCGACATTATCCTGAAGGTGGCGCCCCCGACCCAGACCGAAATCGAGTTTCTGCGCTCCAACCAGACCCTGATTTCGGCCCTGCAGTTTGGCTCGCTCACCTCCGACTTCATTTCGGCCCTTACCCGCAAAAAAATCAACGCCATCAGCTTCGAGCTGATCAAGGACCCTTCGGGAGCCCGGCCGGTGGTGCGGGCCATGAGCGAAATTGCGGGCTCCACCGTGATGCTGATTGCGGCCGAGTACCTGGCCCGCTCCAACGAGGGCAAGGGCATCATTCTGGGCGGTATTACGGGTGTGCCGCCTTCGCAGGTGGTGATTCTGGGGGCCGGCACGGTGGCCGAGTATGCCGCCCGCGCCGCCTCCGGGCTGGGCGCCGAGGTGAAGGTGTTCGACAACCACCTCTACAAGCTGCGCCGCCTCAAGCACAATCTGGGCACGATGATGCTCTACACCAGCACGCTCGATACGGTGGTGCTCAACCAGCAGATCCGTCGGGCCGACGTGGTGATTGGCGCCCTTAATGCCGAGGACGGCCGCATTCCGTTCATGGTGCCCGAAAGCGTGGTGGCCAGCATGGCGCCCGGCTCGGTCATCATCGACGTGAGCATCGACCAGGGCGGCTGCTTCGAAACCTCGGAGATGACCAGCCACAGCAAGCCCGTATTCCGCAAGTACGACGTGGTGCACTACTGCGTGCCCAACATTGCCAGTCGGGTGCCGCGCACGGCCACCAACGCGCTGAGCAACATCTTCACGCCCATGCTGCAGGAAATCAGCCAGCACGGCGGCATCAACGAGGTGCTGTTCACCAATGAGCATTTCCGCTCCGGGGTGTACGTCTACAAAGGCTCGCTCACCAATGCCGCCATTGCCAAGAAGTTCAACATGCGCTACAAGGAGCTGAGTCTGATGATTGCGGTGCGCAATTAATCTGAGCCACGGATTCGGCCGGATTTTTCGGATTGGGCGGCTTTTGGGCACGATTGGATAAGTTTAGGAGTCTGCACTGCCGTGCGGGCTCCTATCGTTTGGTGGCTATGCGTATTTCCCTCGGTTGCCTGTTTCTGCTTGGTAGTTTGGCTAGCTGCCACTCCGGCCCCGACCCGCGCGCGCTGCGCCTCAGGCTGCTGGCCGACACCCAGCAGCGCGCCAACGACCGGCTGCTGCGGGAAGCGGGCGGGCTGGTGCGGGCCATTGAGGCGGAAGCTGCCAAAAACAGAAATCAGGCGCGTGATCTGGAAGTGCTGGCGCAAGCCCGGGCTATTATGGCCCGGACGCAGGCCGTTTCGGCGCAGGTGCGGGCCATGCGCACCGCCCTGCTGGACCAAGCCAACGTCGAAGCGGAGCCCGGCAAACTGGCCGACCAGGGGGCAGTGCGCGACGTGATAATGGCTGGCACAGGTGCCTCTTCTGCCGATAGTCTGTACAGGCATCTCGGGCGCTTCATTGACTACACCCAGCCATTTGCCGCGGACTTTTCGGATCCGCTGGGCTGGTTGCCGCCCACCGTCAGGGAACCCGGCACTACCCGGTTATTGCCCGCGAGTCGGGTTGCCTACCGGGAATTCCTGTTCGCGGAGGCTACCGTTGCCGAAGCCCTGGCCGCATTAGCCCAGCAGGAAGCCGGGGCCGTGCGGCTGGGGGTGGAGGCCTTGCTGAATCAGCGGCAGAAAGTGGGGGCCATCGTCGACAACTATTACCGGCTACAGGCGCTGGCCGTTCCTGCCTCCAGCGTCGTGCGGGCCGGCAGCCTCTACAGTGCCGACCTGCTGCTGGTGTCGGGTTACAGTAAGCAGCAAGGCCTGTGGATGCAGGTGAATGGGGATACCATCCCGGTTGGCTCCGACGGCCAGGGGAAAGTGCGCTTCCCGGTGGCCAGCCAGCTGCCGCCGGGGCAGGATAGCCTCGCCGCTTTTTGGAATGGGAAAGTGACCGTGCAGATAACGGAGGACTACTATCAGACGCTGCGCGTGCGGGTGCCCTACACGATTGTGCGCTAACCAGCCACTGCGGCCGCCAGCGTCAGCACTTTCCAGGGATTCGGCCAAATCACAATTCTACCGGCTGCAGTCGCACGGTTTTTCTGAAGTGCAGAACAGCGGTATCGTAAAGTGCCGGACCAACTGGCGGCGGCCATTCACGCGCAGCGTGTCGTAGGTGTTCTGGATAGCGCCCTGCGGGGCGGGCCAGCAAACGCCTGGCGCCGCCAGACTGGCTTCGTACAAGGATAAAAAGCCGGAGGCGGCCAGCCGGGCCGAATCGGCGGAGCTGTAGAAGTGCTCGATGGCGCAGAAGCGGTTGTTACGGTCTACTGCCACGTACAGCACCAGCTTGCCGTGCCCGGCCGCAAAAGCCGAGACCCAGGCCGGGCCCAGGCTTCGGCACAAACAGTCCAGCAGGTTGCGACGATGCCATTCGGGCGACACTGCCGGCCGGTTGCAGGGAGCCATTGCGGGCGCTTCATGGCCTGTTTGCGAACAACTGCTCAACAGCAGCAAACAAAGCAGAGCGGATAAGCGCATAGGCCCGGTAATTAGGCTGGAAAACCGACCTTAATCCCGCATTCCGGCCACGAAATGCTGGACCTGGTGCGCTGAAGAGTCATAAACCAGGGTATGAATATAGGGAAAGAAGGTGGCCGTGTACGCCACCTTGTTCTTCTCGCTAATCGTGATTGGGTGGCGAACCAGCTCACTATAATACTTCAAATGCCAGGCATCCATTACGGGGAAAGGGGTGCGGGTAAAGGCCCGGTTCCACTCCGACTGCCTGATAAATTGCTTGTGCTGGAGCAGCTTCTCCCAAGCAGCCTGGTCCAGCCCGTAGGTGAAGTAGCCCCAGCTCATAAAGTCGGCCAGCGGATGGTCAATTCCCTTCCCCACGAACTGCGTGGCTGTAGCCGGTACCCCGGTGTTGAGGAAAAGCCGGTATAACTCAGCCTTGTTTAAAAGTAACGTGCAGGCACTCAGGCCACACCCCACCAGGAAAAAAGACAGGCCGCCCAAAACTCTGGGCGGGAAGCTCAGCTGGCGCAGGGTGAGCTTGGTCAAACGGTGCTGGAGGCGAGCCATTACACCTAAATCAACGGATGTTTCCACTCTCAGCCAGCAGCAGCGTTTTCCACGCTTCCAGCAGCCGGCCTTCCAACAGAAACTGCTGGCCCAGCAGCGTGAGCTGTTTGTGCTGCTCACCTGAATCTTCTCGGTATTTGTTGAGCGTGTAAGCTACCAGCGGCTCGGTGCGGAACGCTTCGATTTCTTCGGCGGTGGGCAGGGCTTCGCGCTCAATGTTGCCCAGGCGGCCCAGGTTGTTGCCCGTCAGCAGGTCGGAGGTGCGGAGGTGCTCGGGGAGCTCATCGATGCCGATGCCCAGGCTGCGGTTGGGCTTGGGCACTTCAAACAGGCTGCTGCCCGCGGCCCGGCAGTACCAGTCGCCGCCGAGGCGGGCAATGGCGTCGAGCCGGAACGGGTCGATGCCCAGGCCGGAGGGCAGTAGGATATCCTCGCGGAAATGGGCCAGCACCACCCGGCAGATGATCAGGTTTCCGGCCCCATTATTCTGGCCCAGCTCAATGACCTGCTCGACCACGCACTCGAAGGCGGCCGGGGCTTCGGCCACCCGCGGCGGCTGCACCCGCTGGCTGGGCAGCTCGGTGAAACCGGCCTTCACGAACTCGTTGACGCCTTTTTCGTATTCCGTGCTGGCCAGCGACATCTGCTCGACCATGGCGTAGTCGCAGATGTGGATGACGACCTCGGGCACTTCGCGCACGTTTTGCAGGGTGTGCTTCTGCGAGTTGTCGCGCACCCGGTTGGCGGGCGAGAACACCAGGATCGGCGGGTTGGAGCCGAAGCAGTTAAAGAAGCTGTAGGGGCTCAGGTTCACCTGCCCGTCGGCGCTGATGGTGCTGGCAAAGGCCACGGGGCGGGGCGCAACGGCGCCCACCAGGAACGGGTGCAGCTCGCTGGGCTTGAGCAGGGCAGGGTCGAGGGTACGGAAGGAGGGCAGCATGCGGCGGTGTTTTGGGGCGGAACGGCCGCAAGTTGCACGGAAAAGCAACCAAAACCAGCCGGCGGCTATCTTCCGGCCAGCTGCCCCAGCCAAACCATCCCCCGGCCCATGCCCTTCCGCTCTTTTGTACTGACCATTCTGCTGTGCGCCGTGCTGGGCCCGGCCCGGGCCGCCGGCGCCGACACCGTTCGTTTGCGTCGCCACCTGCTGGCCCTGACCACCACGCCCGAGCCGCGCAACTACCGCCACCTGACCAGCCTCAACCAGGCCGCCGACTATATTCGCCAGGAGCTGCAGACGGCCGGGGCCCGCCTCACCGAGCAGCCGTACGTCGTGCAGGGCAACACGTACCGCAACGTCATCGGCTCGTTTGGCCCGCAAACCGGCCCGCGCCTGATCACCGGGGTCCACTACGGCGTGTGCGGGGAGCAGCCCGGCGCCGACGACAACGGCACCGGCGTGGCGGCGCTGCTGGAGCTGGCGCGCCTGCTGGGCCAGCCGTCCACGCTGCCCTGCCGCATCGATCTGGTGGCCTACACCCTGGAAGAGCCGCCGTTCTTTCGCACGAAAAGTATGGGAGCTACGTACATGCCAGGTCGTTGCACGACGAAAAAGTGGTCGTAAAAGGCATGGTAGCGCTGGAAATGCTGGGCTACTACGATGACCGAAAAAACAGCCAGGACTACCCGCTGGGGCCGCTGAAGCTGGTGTATGGCAATCGGGGTAACTACGTGACGGTGGCCCAGAAATTCGGCAACGGCCGCTTCGGCCGGCAGTTTGCCCGCCACTACAAGGCCGTTGCCGGCTTGCCCGTGCGCCGCTTCAAGGCCCCCGCCTGGCTGCCCGGCATCGACTTCTCCGACCACCTCAACTACTGGCAGTTCGGCTACTCCGCCGTGCTGCTCACCGACACGGCCTTCTACCGCAACAAAAGCTACCACGAGCCCACCGACACGCTCGACCGGCTGGATCTGCGCCGGCTCGGGCCGGCCATCGATGCCGTGCTGGCGGTGGTGCGGGCTAGGTAGCGGCAGTACCGGTGCGGCCGACCCATACCCAGCCTACGCGGGCCGCATACCTGGTTTCCCCCGAAGCAGCAGTAAGAATAGTCACCTTCCGATTGGGGAGCCAATAGGGAAAGCTATCGTAAACCTCCGTGTCGGCGTGGCGCGTCCAGATGAGCTGATTGACTCCGGATACCTGGCGGTAGATTTCGGGGGGGAGCGAAGAGTGCGGGTCGGCTACGCCAAAGGCCGTCTTGTAGCCCGCTATCCACCCCTGGGTTCCGGCTACCACCTGCGACCGGTTGAAGTGCGGCTCAAAAAGCCAGACGGCCAGATAAAACGGCTGGTGGCGCGCGCTCAGCTGCTGCTGCCACTGCTGGTAAGCTGACAGCAGCCCCGCCAGCAGCTCGCGGCGAATAGGATTGGGAGGGTTTCGGGCAAAAACCAGTCGGTCCAAGGACGCAGCCACAGCTTCAGATAGTCACGGTTGTACGAGTCGAGCTGATTTTCATTCAGCAGGTGGCGTTCGGCCCGCCATTGTTGCGCCTGTCGTAGCAGCCGATGGTAGCCACGGAGTTTTTTCTTAGGGTGCATCTGCCGGTTTCAATGGATCGATAAACAATGTTAGCTAATTAACTATATCTTCACTAAATACGTATAGCTTTCTGCTCAGCCTCCCTGGTTTCCTGTCATGTCCCCGCCCGCCTGCCCCAAGTGTGAATCCAAAGAAGCCACTAAAAGTGGGGTAGTAGGCGGCCGGCAGCGGTTTAAGTGTAAAAACTGCGGCTACCACTTCTCCGTGGCCAAAGTGGGCCGCGAGGTCAACACCTACTACGTTATCAAGGCTCTGCAGCTATACGTGGAAGGGGTGAGCTACCGCGAGATTGAGCGGCTGCTGGGCGTGAGCCACGTGAGCGTGATGAACTGGGTGAAGAAGTACGGCATGAAGGCGCCCCGGCAGACGGACTACCATCCGACCTACAAAATCCTCAATCAAAAGGAGCTGGGCGAGTTTTTTCAGAATCCGGCCAACCTGAAAGGGGCGGGGATGGTGGTCACCGAGCTGGGCGACAAGTACATGCTGATTCGGTGGGAGCGGTTCAAGGCCAGCTGAGCTATAGCCGTTAGCGGAAGTATAGCAAGAAAGATGCTTCCTGCGGTGGGTTTTGCTATTTGGTGGGGCCGAACCGGGAAACCATTTCCCGGGCTTTTCGGCTATCGACCCTGCTGCTCTCACCAAAACCTACCAAACCCAATGCGAACTACTCGTTACGCGCTGACTTTTAGCGCCCTGCTGGCCGCGGCTAGTAGTGCTTCCGCCCAGGTGCAGCCCCCACCGGCCGGTGGGCAGCCCGCGCCCCCGCCGGCGGCCCCCGCCGCGGCCCCGGTGCCGGCGGCCCCCACCGAGTCGACCCCCTACGGCGCGGGTATGAAGTTCAGCCTCTCGCCCGACGGCTCGAAGTACGTGCGCTTCATTACCTGGCACCAGATCTGGGCCCGCTACACCGAGAACAATACCAACACGCTGCGCGCGCCCGGCAAGCCGCAGTCCGACCAGATTGACTTCGCCATTCGCCGCTCGCGCTTCATCGTGCTGTCGCAGCTGAACCCGCGCTTTCTGGTGTACTCACACTTTGGCATCAACAACCAGACCGCCGTTGGCGGCGGAGTGGCCCCCGGGGTAGACGGCAAAAAGCCGCAGCTGTTCGTGCACGAGGCAGTAGTTGAGTACAAGGTGAACAAATACCTGAACCTGGGTGCGGGCATGCACTACCAGAATGGCCTGTCGCGCATGACGCGCTCCAGCACCATCAACTTCCTGACCCTGGACGCCCCGCTCACCAACTGGCCCACTATCGAAGCCATCGACCAGTTTGTGCGGGGTATCGGGGTCTACGGCAAGGGCCGGGTCGGCAAGCTCGACTACGTGCTGAGCGTCAACGAGTCGATGCTGACCAACCAGGCCGGCACGCTCAGCAACCCGCTGGGCCTGGGAGCTACCACGGGCACGGGCGCCGCGGCCCTGAACACGGGCACCAACGTGGCCCAGTACAATCCGCAGGGCACCAATCACGTCTACCAGGGCTATTTCAGCTACGAATTCCTGGACCAGGAGGCCAACCTGCTGCCGTTTAACGTGGGCACCTACCTGGGCACCAAGCGGGTATTCAACATCGGGGCCGGCTTCCTCTACAACCAGGATGGCATGGTTTCGCGCCCGACGAGCAGCGTGCTGGATGCTGCGGCCATCACCACCGCTACTGCGGCGGGCATCAGCGCCTTCAATACCGTGGCCAACGACAAGAGCGACATTGCCCTGTTCTCGGCCGACGTATTTTTCGACACGCCCATCGACAAGGAAACCGGGACGGCTTTCACGGCCTATGGGGTGTATTATAACTACAACATGGGCCCCAACCACGTGCGCTTTATCGGGGCCTCCAACCCCGGCTACGGGGTGAGCTCGGGCGACGTAACCCGCCGGGGCAACGCCGTGCCGCACTCCGGCACCGGCAACGTAGGCTACGTGCAGGCCGGCTTGCTGCTGCCCAAAAGCCTGCTGGGCCCCAAGCTGCGCCTGCAGCCCTACGCTGCGCACCTGCTGGCCAGCTACGAGGGTCTGAAAACGGCCGCCGGCGACACCAAGAACGTGAACATCTTCGACGCGGGAGCCAACTTCTACATCGACGGGCACAACGCCAAGTTCACGCTCAACTACCGCGCCCGGCCCGATTTCACCAACGTGAACAACGTGAACTACCGGCCCGAAATCACGCTCCAGACGCAAGTGGCTTTGTAGGTGAGCGGGTGAAGGCATCGGCCGGGGCAGTCCGCCGCTGTGCCTTTCACCGCCGCACCGGTTTCCTATTTCACCTTCCTATTCCCCCCAGACATGAAGCAGGATTTACCCCAGCGCGACGCCTACGCCGGCGCCGGCACCCTGGGCGGTACGTCGACCGACGATGCCGTAGCCCACGACAACAACGCCGTTTCGACCAGCAAGATCTGGCAGGTGATAACGGCCTCCTCGGTCGGCACCGTCATCGAATGGTACGACTTCTACATCTTCGGCTCCCTGGCCGCCATCATCGGGCCGGTGCTGTTTGGCTCTTCGGGCAAAATCGAGGATACCATTCTGGGCACGCTGGCCGTGTTCGGGGCGGGCTTCGTGGTCCGGCCTTTCGGGGCGCTGTTCTTCGGCCGCATCGGCGACATGATCGGGCGCAAGTACACCTTCCTGCTCACGCTGCTCATCATGGGCGGGGCCACCTTCGTCACGGGCCTGATTCCGAGCTACGACAAGATCGGCATTGCCGCCCCCATCATTGTCACCATTCTGCGCCTGCTGCAGGGGCTGGCCCTGGGCGGCGAGTACGGCGGGGCCACCACCTACGTAGCCGAACACTCGCCCGACAACAAGCGCGGCTACTACACCAGCTTTATCCAGATTACGGCCACGGCCGGCCTGCTGCTGAGCGTACTGGTGATTATTGCCACCCGCAAAACCATGGGCGAAGTAGCGTTCAAGGAGTGGGGCTGGCGCATTCCGTTCCTGCTCTCGGGCCTGCTGGTCATTGCCTCCTACTACATCCGCCGCAAGCTGCACGAGTCGCCGCTGTTTGCCAAGGCCAAGGCCGAGGGCAAAACCAGCTCGAACCCGCTGCGCGAGTCGTTCGTGAACCCCGTGAACCGCCGCCTGGTGCTCATCTCGCTGTTCGGCGCCACCATGGGCCAGGGCGTGGTGTGGTACACCGGGCAGTTCTACGCCTACGCCTTCATGCAGAACACGCTCAAGCTCGACCTGGTCGATGCCAGCCTGGTGCTGTGTAGTGCCCTGATTCTGGCCACCCCGTTCTTCGTGTATTTCGGCTCCCTGTCCGACCGGATCGGCCGCAAGAAAATCATCATGATGGGCCTGCTCTGCGGCGCCTTGTTTACCGTGCCCATCTTCTACGGCCTCAAGCAGTTTGCCGGCCCCATCACCGAAGTGACGGCCGCCACCGTCGACGCCACCGGCAAAGCCATTCCGGCCGTGATGAAGGCCCTGGGGCCCAACCTGCTGGCCATGACGGCCCTCGTGTTCTGTCTGGTGCTGTTCGTGACGATGGCCTACGGCCCGATTGCGGCCTATCTGGTGGAGCTGTTCCCGACCAAGGTGCGCTACACGTCCCTGTCGCTGCCCTACCATATCGGCAACGGCGTGTTCGGCGGCTTCGTGCCCCTGATTGCCACGGCCCTCACGCTGCGGGCCGCCGCCTCCGACACGCCCTTTATCAAGGAGCACAGCACGCTGGCCGGGCTGGTGTATCCGGTGGGCATTGCCCTGATCTGCTGGTTTATCGGGCAGGCCCTGATGAAGGACGTGCGCAACGTGAAGCTGATGGAAGAGGACAACGCCGCGGCCTAACCACTGCCTGCAGTTGCCGGCAAAGTCCGTCGGGCCGGTGGCCCGGCGGACTTTGCCGCGCCCGGCCGGTAGGCCATCGGCCGCCAACCCGCTATATTCCCTGTGCCAACCTTCCCCGCCCCGAGTATGCTGCCGCGCGTCCCCCATGAGCCTGCCGAGCAACGCCGCGGCCAGCAGCTGCTCTTTCTGAGTCTGCTCTTCGCGCTGCTGCTCACGTTTCCGCTGCTGTCCGTCTTCGACCGTGGCGGGCTGGTGCTGGGCATTCCGGCGCTATACCTCTACGTGCTGCTGGTGTGGCTGCTGCTGGTGCTGCTCACGGGCTGGCTGGTTAGGTCAATTAATAATTGACAATGAGCAATTAATAATTTCTGACGTCCCAGCCCTGCTGGTTGCTTCCGGGCAGCAGCGTCTCACTATCTACTGACTTCTGACTTCTGACTTCTTCTGAACTGAATTGATGATTGCTCATTGTTAATTACTAGACTTGTTCCTAAATAGCCTCTTTCTTTTTAGTCAGATGCCAATTCCAGATTCCACAAGCTACGGCCATGATTCGGTCGTTAAAAGAGGCGGATTTGTTGCGG
>NZ_BAABDH010000105.1:0-77771 GCF_039539525.1 Hymenobacter algoricola
CAACTGGCAATTCTCGCTCGATAAGGCGCGGGAGAAACTCACCCGCCACTACCAAAAGGTTTGTTCGAAAAACTCTCCTGACTAAGCACTAGAGCGGTGGACGGCCGACAGTTCAAATAATTTAAATTGTTTGAGCAAAAATTGTTTGAACTCAAAATGGGGAGCGGCCGGGCATACGGCTTACTGCCAGCCCCGGGTGGCAAAGGCCCGGCCGGCGGCGGCGCCGTCGAGCCAGCGCGACTCCAGCCCGGAGCCGCAGAGCAGCAGGCAGCCCCCCTCACCCACGGCCCCGATAATGGCGCGGTACTGCTCGGGCGGCAGGGCCGGGCAGCCCCGGCTGTAGCCCAGCTGCCCGTGCTTGCGCAGGTACGCCCGCCCGGCATAGTCGGCGGCGTGCAGCACGATGTAGCGGTCCTGGGCATTGCTGTTCTGGCCCACATCCAGCCCGCGCAGCCGGCGCGACAGGCCATGACTGCCGCCGTACGCATCCTGAGTGCGGTAGAAGCCCAGGGCCGTACAGGCCGATTTGATCCGGTTGGAAAACCGACGGGCCAGCAGCTTACCCGACCCGCGGCCGTGGGCCACATAGCTACGGTGCAGCACCTTTTGCGCCTTCAAATCAACCACCCACAGCCGTTGCGCGGTGGAGGGCAGCTCCATATCGGCCACGGCCAGGAGGCCGGAGCGGCGCACTTTGCCCTGCTGCCGCAGCACGAGGTAGCCCACGCAGGCCCGCTCCCACACGGCGGGCCGCAGCTCGGCGGCCTCGGCCCCAAGGGCCGCGTGCAGGCGTCGGATCTGCTGGCGCAGCTCCCCTGATACTTCGGGCAGGGGGGCCAGCGCGGGTGGTTGCAGCGTATCGCGGGAGGCGGGTCCGGCCACGGTAGGCGTAGCCTGGCAGGTCGTAGCGGGCAGCGCCACCAACTGTTGCGCGGGCTGCCCGGCCGACTGGCAGCCGTGCAGCGCCGCTCCCGCCAGCAGCAGACCACCGAGCTTTCTACGTGTAGTTTGTAAGAGATTTTTCATCAGCCGACTTCGGCACCCGCACCGGGACGCCGCTCTAAAGTACGCCTTCCGCCGCAGCAGGTCGAAATAAAGCCCGAAAGCCCGCCGAAAAAGCCGTTGACAACAGCTTATCGGCGGGCTTACTGCGTGGGCGGCCTGTTCCTGCTTCGCCCAGGGCCTAGAAAAATACGCTGGCGTTCAGCTTCAGGTAAAACGGCGTGCCGGGTGTGAAGTGCAGCTCGTCGACGGAGGTGCCCGCCGGCTCGCCCCGCAGCCGGCTCTCGGTGGCAAACTGCGCCTGGTTCCACTCGACGTTCAGCAGGTTTTCGACCGTGGCCCCCACCTGAAAGCGCTTGATGGTGTAGTTGACCACCGCGTCGAGCAGGAAGTAGCCCTGGGCTGTGATGCTGCCGTCGTCGTTGGCCGGCCGGTCGTCGATGTAGCGGTAGCGCAGGCTGGCGTTCAGGCCACTGGAGGCTTTAAACGTGAGCCCGCCAATGCTGGTGAAGTTTGGGGCCAGGGGAATAAAATTGGCTCCCCGGGGCGCTTCTACCTGCCGGCCGCGGTTGAAGTTCACGTCCAGATCGGCGAAAAGGCGAGTCGTCAGCTGGTAGCGGGCAGCCAGGTCCAGGCCAAAGCGCCGGGTGGGGCCGGTACTTTCCGTCACGCCTTCGTCGCCGATGTACACCAGCTCGTCCTGCAGGTGCAGCGCCCAGGCCGCCACGTTCACCACCAGGCTCGGCACGGGCTTGAAGGTGCTGCCGGCCTCGTAGCCGATGGCCCGGGGCAGCACGTTGTCGCCGACGGTGCCGCGCACCACGCCCCGGGCGTCGTTGGAGTGGAAGCCGAAGCCCGAGCGCACGAACAGCTGCACCTCGGGGGCCAGCTGGTAGTACAGGTTAAGCTTGGGCGACACGCGCGCGGCCGTCGCCCGCCCCGATACCGAGTCGGCCCCGGGGCGCTGGTCGCGGTAGCGAAACCGGAACACATCGGCCCGCAGCGCGGCATTCACCGTCAGGCGCTCGGTCAGCGTCAGGGTTTCCTCGAGGTAGGCGTTGATGTTCTGCTCGTTCACGCGCCCGCTGATGGTGGTATCGGTCACGGTGCGCTGCACGGCATTGAGCAGGCTCACGTCGGTGGCGTCAATACGGGTGCCCAGGCCAAAGGTGGTGTGCAGGGCGCGGCTGCCCAGCCGGGAATCCCGGTCGTAGGTGGCCGTGTAGCCGTAAATGTCGCGGTTGTCGGTCTGGTAGATTTCGTCGCCCTCCTCGGGATTGTTGAGGAAGAACGTAAAGTTGGAGTACAGCCCGAAGTTGTAGCGCGAGTAGTAGGCCTGCTGGCGCAGCACCGCGTCGCCGGGCAGGGCCGTGGTCAGGATGGCCGAGGCGTTGGTGCGGTCGGTACTGCCGCCTTCGCTGGGGTCGATGCTGCCAAAGCGCGAAATAACGCCCTGCTCCACACCCCGGTCCGGAATCTGGCCGCTGGCATCCCAGTTGGACGTGAAGTGGGAGCCGAGCAGCGTCAGGGCCGTCCTGTCCGAGAGCTGACCCGTGTACTTGGCCAGGGCGTTGAAGCGCTTGAAGTTCTGGGGCTGGTCAAAATACGCGTTGGTATACAGGTACTCGGCCGCGACGTAGGCGCTTTCCGGCTTTTTAGACAGCAGGTGGCGCTGGTCGTTGCCCAGCAGATCCAGCAGCACCACACCGCGGTAGGTATCGAACTGGCCCACCTCCACCTTCACCTGGCTTTTGTCGAGCCGGGTTTTGGTCAGGAACTCGCCGGCTCCGGCCGTGGCAAAATCGCCGAACCGGGCCGTGTAGGGGCCCTTGTACACCTTCAGCTGCTCCACGGTTTCCGGTATCACGAAGTGGAAGTCGGCGTAGCCCTGGCCGTGGCCGTGGCTGACCATGTTCACCGGCAGGCCGTCGATGCTCACGGCGAAGTCGGTGCCGTGGTCTACGTCGAAGCCGCGCAGGAAAATCTGCTCGGCCTTGCCGCCGCCCGCGTGCTGGGCAATAAACAGCCCGGGCACCAGCTGTAGCAGGTCCTGGGCCGAGTTGACTGGTCGCAGCACCTGGTCGATGTGCGAAATAGCGGCCAGCGACTGGTTTACATCCCGCGGCTGCGACACGGTCACCTCACTCAGGTTGAGAGCTACCGCCGGCAGCCGGAGCGTAACGGTACGGGTTTCGCCGGCTTTGAGCACCACCACCAGCGGGCGGGCACCATAGCCCAGGGCGGCCGCCTGCACGGTATAAGTGCCGGCTGGCAGGCTGCCAAAGCGGAAGCCCCCCAGCGCATCGGAAGCCGTGCCGCCGGGCTGCCCCAGCAGACGCACCCCCACGCCCGACAGCGGCTGCCCGGAAACCGAGTCGGCCACGATACCACGGATGGAAGCGGTGTTCTGGGCCAGCAAAGGAAATCCCAGCAAACTCAGGCCGATGATGCCGAGCAGCCGGAAAGCAAAACGAAAGCGGGCGGGCAGGGCAGACACCCAGATGCCGGCCGGCGCGGGCAGTGCCCGGTTAAGAGAGACGTTTTTCATTCTTACCAGCGCTTAGCGGAAGTACGAACGGGCGTCCGGCGCTGGGTCAGAACCTGGGCGCGGTGCTCCGTCAGGCTGGTCAGCTGGCGGACTTTGTGCTCCTGCCGGGCGGTGGACCGAGGGGCGGTAGAAATTTCGGTCGACCACGCGGTGCGGCCGGGCAGCCATACAGTCGAGGCCCGCTCCGTGGCAGCAGCCAGGGGCAGTTGAAAAGCAGTAAAGGGGAGTTTCATACGTCAGGGAAGGGTGGGCCGGGCAATGCCGGCGGCCACAGATAAGTGGACAAGACTCGACCGCGCGGATAGCTCGACGCACGGCACGGCGGACCCGAAGCGGGCCGCCGCTGGCTTATCCCTGACGGGGAGGAGAGTATAGGTCAGCCCCGAATCCGGCGGGAAAACGCTGGATGAGGTCCGCCGCCACGGGCGGAACCAGGCGGAATTCGGGCTTGAGGATGCTGATTGGGGAAGCCAGGCAGTGCAGGTCAATGCCTTTGCTCAGCGTCAGCAGCTGCTGGGGCGTCGGGGCCTTCGGGCTTTTGGCCACCGCCTGCTGGTCGCCGTTGCAGGTGCTGAAGCAGTCGAGCCGCAGGTAGTTCTGCTGCTGGCAGCTGTGGCTGTGCACGTACGGATGCGCCACCGTGTAGCGCAGCGGCTCAGCCCGGTTCACCAGGCCCGCGCCCACTACCAGCAGGTAGTTGCAAAGCAGCAGGAAGACGAGCCAAGAGCGCAGCATAAGTAGAAAAATAGCGGGTAAGCAGGCAGGAAAGAGGATTAAGCAAAAAACACCCGTTCTACCGTCCAGTAGACGGCCACCAGGCCAATGAGTACCGAAGCCGGCACCACCACGCGCTGTTTGTACCAGGGCTTGTTGGCAAACCAGTAGCCGATCAGCAGCCAGGCCAGCACTATTACCGAAACCTGACCCAGCTCCACGCCCACGTTGAAGGAAATCAACGACTCAAAAAACATGGAGCGCGGCAGCCCCAGCGAAGTCAAGACGCTGGCGAAGCCCAGGCCATGAATCAGGCCGAAGCCGAACACGATGGCCACCCGAAAAGGGTTCAGACGCTCGGCAAAGATGTTTTCAATGGCCACAAACAGAATGGACAAGGCAATAACCGGCTCCACAATGTCGGCCGGTGGGTTGATGAAGCCGTACATGGCCAGCCCCAGCGTGATGGAGTGGGCCACGGTGAAGGCCGTAGCCTGCCACAGAACGGGCTTGAGTCGGGGCTCCAGAAAAAAGATACTGAGCACAAACAGGATGTGGTCGAGGCCCAGCGGCAGGATGTGGGTGTAGCCCAGCTTGAGGTAGGTCCACACAATGTCGGTGCGGGAAAGCTTACTCAGGTCCACGTCCAGCACGTGCGCGGCAGCCAGCTGCGGCAGGGCCAGCAGCAGCACGACCAGCAGCCCGGGAAAAGCCAGTTTTAAGAAGGCGGAGCGGTTCACGTTAGTTGGCGGCCAGCAGTTTCTTGCCTTCATCGGCCAGATCCATACTTAGGTAGGGGTTCGTGCTCAGCGCCTGCCGGATCAGGGCCTGGCCTTCGGCCGTTTTGCCATTTTTGGTGGCTATCAGGCCCGCGCGGCAGAGCAGCGTAGGGTTTTTCGACTTCGTCCGCAGCGCTTTCGTGATGTAGGTTTCGGCCGGCTTGTACTCGCCGCGCTTGTAGTGCACCCAGGCCAGGGTTTCGTTGACGTCGATGTTGTCCGGACGCCGTTCGTACTCTATTTTGGCGTGCTCCAGGGCCTTGTCCAGCTCATTCGTTTTGAGGTAGGCATAGGCCAGCTCCCGGTCGGCGTAATGGCCCATCTGCTCGTTTTCGTCGGCATCCGTGGCATCCGCAGCCAGCATTCCAATGGCTTCCTTGGCCATGGCCTGCGCTTTGGCGGGCTCGTTGTTGAGACGGTACAAATCGGTGAGCTCGTCGGCAAACGCGTAGTCCTTCACCGTGGCGCGGGCCTTGCGGAAGTAGTCGATGGCAACCGGGTAGTTCTTGCGGGCCTTTTCGATGCGGCCCAGCCCGGACAGCGCGTAGGCGTAGTAGGGCCGCGCCAGCAGCGCCCGCTGGTACTGCTTTTCGGCCTGCAGCAGGTCGCCGGTACTCTCGTAGAGATGACCCAGCGTGGTGCGGGCCCATTCGGTTTGCTCCAGCCCTTCATAACCGGCTTTGGTGGCCATGTCCATGGCTTCGATGGCCCCCGGGTAGTCGCCGTAAATCTCGCGCAGATACGATACGCGGGAGTAAGAGCGCAGGTCGGGGCGCACCTGGTTCATCTTGTCAGCCATTTTCACGGCCTCGTCGTAGCGGCCCAGCTCCACGTTGGCGTCGCAGAGCAGCCCGTATACGAAAGCGTTGTGGGGGTTGATTTCTACCGCCTGCTGCGCCACGGCCAGCCCTTCGGAGAAGTGGTGCTGGGTGAGACTGAGGGAGGCCTTGCAGCACAGGGCCTCAAAGTTTTCGGGTTCCTTGGCCAGCACGCCGTTGAGCAGTTGCATGGCCGCCATGTCGTAGTAGGGATGGTCGCCGGTTACGCGGCCCTCCTGCATGTAGGCCTGGGCCAGCATCAGCTTGGCTTTGTTGTCGTCGGGCTTGGCCCGCAGCTGCGCCAGCAGGCCGTCGATGGCGTTTTTGGTGTTGAGCCACTCCCCGCCCAGGGCCAGGTCGCCGTGGCGCTCCTTGAGCACGGGAATGGGTTCGGGCTTGCGGAAGAAAATCAGCGCGGCAACCGCTGCTCCAAAGCAAAGCACCAGAATTGGGTAGAGATATTTACGCAAAGCAGTGGGTTGTGAGGATGATGGGGTGAGCAAGATAGGCAGGAAAGCCGCTGGCTCACGCCCAAAAAAAGATAGCCGGGCTCTCACCCGAGCCCGGCTATCAATTTACCACCTATATCGGCGTCGGTGCAACCAAGCGGACTTGGCAGCTGGGCCGATAAACCGTGGCTAGTTGGTGTGAACGAGCTTGATGGACTGCAGTACCGTTTCGCCCGTTTTCACGGTAGCGATGTACGTGCCGGCCGACAGAGCCGGTACTTTCCATACCAGGTCGTAGGCTCCTACTTTGTGCTCCTTGTTGTTGATGAGCGTAGCAACCTTGCGGCCCATCATATCCGACACAATCAGCGTTACCGGACCTTTAGCCGCTACTTCGTAGTGGAAAGTGGTTTCGGTGGAGAAGGGGTTCGGGTAGTTCTGAGCTACTTCAATCGGCGAGGAAGACATGTTCAGGCCCGAAGCACCGCGCTGCGACAGAGCGACGCGCTGCGCTTTGGTACCGCTCCAGGGCGTCTGCATGTAGGGGAAAGCAGCCTTGAACGTAGTGTCGTTGGCTTCGATGCCGGTACGGAAGGTCAACACGTTGCCCAAGCCGTTGGCCGTTTCGTACGACAGGCCGAGAGCCGCCAGTACTACGCCACCTACGGCTTGCAGCTCGATGCGGGTAACATCATCTTCCAGACGACGGCCGTTCGGGAAGCCGTCCATGTTCGGAATGTTCTGCAGGGCGGCGCTGGCGTTGAAGCGGGCGTCGGTCAGACCGAGCACAGCAGCAGCCAGCAAACCTTCGGAGCTGAAGTCAGCCGAGTTGCGGGGCGTAGCGGGCACGGCCATGTTCAGGCGCAGCATGTCGCCACCAATACCAGCGGCAGCAGCCGGGTTGTCGATCAGCGGCATGAAGTTGTTGACAAACGGCTTGCCGGCCGTCAGAGGCATGTTGGCCGTTTTGCCGGTAGCCAGCTGGTACGGCGGCAGGTTCGGCACCCCGGTGTGGAAGATCGGCAGAATGTCGACCGAGCGCGGCTTGGCCGGACGCAGCAGATACTCGGCGAAGCCACCAGCCGCTACTTTGGCGAAAGCCGTGCCTGCTACTGCGGCGGCCGGTGCGTTGAGCAGGGCTGAAACACCATCTTTGCCGTTGGCAAAGTCAAAAGAACCCAGCGAGTTGCGCTGAACGCGCAAGGCACTCAGACCGGGAATAGCGGCCCCGAAGTAGCCCGGGCCCTCAGCCATGTACAGGCCTAGCTCAGGGTTCGAGAGGTAGTCTTCGGTAACGGCAACTTCAGTGTAAGGCGTGTTAACGTTCCAACGGTCCTTCGCGCCAATAGGGTTGATAACCTCGTTGGTCAGCGGCATGCCGATGCGCGATACCTGCACAAAGTTACCGGTGTGCGCCTGGGTGCCGTCGGTATTCAACGTACGCAGGGCCGGGCGGCTGGCCGAAGCCCACACGCCGATGATGAAGTCGGAGTCGAGGATGTTGAGAGCCTGAGCACCGTTTTTTCCATCCTTCTGCAGTACCGAAATCGGGATTTGCAGGGCAATGGTGTGGGTGTTCTTGCGGGCCAGACCGTCGCGGGCGGCGGCAGTACGGATGCCGCCCAGGTCGAAGATGCCGCCCAGGTCAGCGAAGAAAGGATCATCCACGGGGCCGCAGAATACGCGGACGTTGCTGGCCACGGTCTGGATAGCGCCGGTCATCAGCGTGTTATAATCCGGCACGTTCAAGCCGACGGGGCTGGAAATCGAGCGGGGACCCACGTTGGTCGGAGGTACTACCCCAGTGGTGGTGAGGGTGGTGAAAGCGCCGCCGTTGCGGCTCACTTCCATCGTGTAGGTAGCCTTGAGGTTTTGCTTCGGGCCCGCGCCGGCATTCCGGATGTTGAAGAACGTGGCCGGATCTTCGTTGGTGCGGGCGAAAGTGAAACGAAAGGTAATATCGTCCTGGTTAACGTTGGCAGCCGAGTTCTTCACGTGAATCTCGTAGCGTACGTTTTCGCCGAAGTTGTTGTAGTTCGGACCGCCCTGGGGAATCTCCAGGGGAATGTAGTTGGCGATGATGTTGATCATCTCCGCATTGACCGGGTCGCGGAAGGCGTACAGGTCAGTGTTGTCGGCCAGCGGGTCGTCGGCAATAAGCGGGGCCTCGCGGTGGCTGGAAGCTTCCAGACGAGTGTTTTGGCCGCTCCAGGCCAAGGCACCTACAACTGCCGTAGCAGCCAGCGACAGGTGGAGAATCGGCCGCGTAAAGGTCTTCTTCATGGTTTTGGAAAAAGAAAAGTGAATAGAATGGGAATGCTGTATCCGGCCTGAATAGTCAGGCCGCAGAAAAAGACGGGGCAATAGGAAGGGGTGTGCGGTAATCGGAATAGCAACACGGCGCCAAGCAGGCAGCACTGGCAATCAAGGGTCGCTGACACAAGAATCAGCGGGTGATGCAGCGGACAGGCATTGAAGTAATTACAAAGCCACATACGCAGCCTTAGCACCTTCTGGTTTTGCTAAAATGGAACTTTCCGACAATAAAATTAGGGCGTAGCCTTACTGGCTCACGGCCAGCGCGATTACTGCCGGGCAGGGCCGGCATTTCTTCACTACTTTTGACCCCCCAAAGCAGTTCGGCGGTTACACTGGTCGCTCCTGTCTTTTCACCCCGCCCCCCGGCGCTCCGCTCCCCCCAGCATGGCTAAAGTTGCAATCAACCTCTCCACCGGCACCATTCAGCAGGAAGAAATTATTGTCGGTATCGACCTGGGCACCACCAACAGCCTGGTAGCCTATATTCACCCCGACGGCCGGCAGCCCGTGGCTATCAACGACCTGGACCGGGGCACCATCGTGCCGAGCGTGGTGCACTTTCCGGCCGGCGGCGCCGAGCCCCTCGTGGGCACCGACGCCAAGGAATACCTGCTCACCGACCCCCAGAACACGATTTACTCGGTAAAGCGCCTGCTGGGCAAAAGCTACCAGGACCTGGGCGGCCACGCGGCCGACCTGGGCTACAAAGTCATCGACGACAACTCCGAGGGGATGGTGAAAATCCGGGTAGCCGACCGGTTCTACTCCCCCATCGAGCTGTCGGCCGAGATTCTGAAGGAGCTGCGCACCCGCGCCGAGCACGCGCTGAAAACGCCCGTCAACCGCGCCGTGATAACCGTGCCGGCGTATTTTAACGACTCCCAGCGCCAGGCCACCCGCGACGCCGGCCGCCTGGCCGGACTCGAAGTGCTGCGCATCGTAAACGAGCCCACGGCGGCGGCGCTGGCTTACGGCATCGGCCTGAGCCCGGACGAGGAAAAGACCGTTGCCGTGTACGACCTCGGCGGCGGCACCTTCGACGTGAGCATTCTGCGCATCCAGCAGGGCATTTTCGAGGTGCTGAGCACCAACGGCGACACCTACCTGGGCGGCGATGACCTCGACCGCACCATTATCAACCACTGGACGGCCCAGCACGGGCTGGGCGCCGCCGTGGCGGGCAGCGGCCCCTTGCAGCAGGAGCTGCGCCTGCTGGCCGAGTCGGCCAAGAAGTACCTCAGCCAGCACGACGACTTCGGCGCCAACTTCAACGACCTCGTGCTGCGCCTGACCAAGACGGAATTTAATGCGCTGATCCGGCCGCTGGTGGCGCGTACCATCGACTCGTGCCGGCAGGCGCTGGCCGATGCCCAGCTCACTCCCCAGGACCTCGACGCGGTGCTGCTGGTCGGGGGCTCCACGCGGGTGCCGCTGGTCTACGATTCGGTGTCGGAGTTCTTTCAACAGCCGGCCGACAACTCGCTCAACCCCGACGAGGTGGTAGCCCTGGGCGCCGCCATTCAGGCCGATATCCTGGCCGGCAACCGCCGCGACGTGCTCCTGCTCGACGTGACGCCGCTCACGCTGGGCATCGAAACCCTGGGCGGGCTGATGGACCCGATTATCCCGCGCAACTCCAAGATTCCGACCAAGGCCGGCCGCCAGTACACGACCAGCGTGGACGGGCAGGTGAACCTGAAAATCTCGGTGTACCAGGGCGAGCGGGATCTGGTCAAGGAAAACCGCAAGCTGGCCGAATTCGACCTGCGCGGCATTCCGGCCATGCCCGCCGGCCTGCCCAAAGTCGACGTGAACTTCCTGCTCAATGCCGACGGCATTTTGCAGGTCGAAGCCATTGAGCTGCGCTCCAATACCCGGCAGGCCGTCGAAATCAAGCCCCAGTACGGCCTTACCGACGAGCAGGTGGAGCAGATGCTGCTGGACTCGCTGACCCACGCCCGCGCCGACGTGACGGCGCGTATGGTCATTGAGGCCCGCACGGTGGCCGAGCAGATGATTTACCAGGTCGAGCGCTTCGTGGATAAGAACTCGCAGTACCTGACCGAAGACGAAATCACCCAGACCGCCGCTCAGACCCAGAACCTGCGCGAAGCCCTGGAAACCGGCGACAAAGACACTATTCTGGGAGCCGTGGATAAACTGGAGGAGCTCACCAGCCCCTTTGCCGAGCGGGTGATGAACATTTCCATCAAGCAGGCTATGGCCGGCAAAAAGATTGAGTAGGGCCGTTTCCCTGGTCCTTGCGAGGTAGAGCCGCCGCAACTGCTGCTCTGAAATGCGGTCAGCTCCTTTTTACCAGAAAGTCCCGCCGTCAGCACCACGTCGGGACTTTTTGCTGTCACAAAGCTTTCTTTGCGGCCCGGAACAGATTGCCGCCTTCCGCTTGCAACGACACTTTAAATTCTGCTCCCTCCATGAATGCTAACCTCACCCGGCTGATGGCAGCGGCGCAAAAGCCGGCGCGGCGAATTGTCGGCCTGATGTCGGGTACGTCGCTCGATGGGTTGGACGTGGCGCTTTGCCACTTTGCCGGGCACGGGCCGGCTACCCGCGTGATAGTGGAGCACTTTGCCACCGTGCCCTACCAGCAGGCTGTCCGCCAAGAAATCCGGCGCGTATTTGCCCGCCCCGAAGTTGAGCTCCAGCACCTGACCCTGCTCCACGCCTGGCTGGGCCGCCTGCACGCCGATATGGTGCTAAGCTGCCTGCGCAGCTGGCAAGTCGAAACGTGCGAGGTGGATGCCATTGCCAGTCACGGGCAAACGGTTTTTCATGCTCCCCGGCACCAGCACGGCCGGGCGGGCTGGCCCAATGCCACCCTGCAGCTCGGCGACGGCGACCACCTGGCGGTGCAAACCGGCATTCTGACCATCAGCGACTTTCGGCAAAAGCACGTAGCCGCCGGCGGACAGGGGGCGCCGTTGGCCGTCTATGGCGACTACCTGGTATTTTCCCAACCCGGCGAAGACCGGCTGCTGCTCAACCTGGGCGGCATTGCCAACTTCACGTTCCTGCCCGGCACGCTGGCGGCCACCGAGGTTTTCAGCACCGACGTCGGGCCCGGCAACACCCTGCTCGACGCGTTTGTGCGCGAATTTGACCCCACCAAGAGCTACGACGAGCAGGGCGCCCTGGCCGCGCAGGGCCGGGCAAACGAGGCCTTGCTGGCCGAGCTGCTCGGCCAGCCGTTCTTCGGCGAAGCCCTGCCCAAAACCACCGGCCCGGAACTGTTCAGCCCGGCTTACGTGCGCGCCGCCCAGCAGCGCACGGGCACCGGCCACCTCTCCCCTGCCGACCTGCTGGCCACGCTGACCGAATTTTCTGCCGCGGGTATTGCCCTGGCCGTCACCCAGGCATTTGGCCCGACGCGGCTCCTGCACGTGTACGTCAGCGGCGGGGGCCTGCACAATCCTACCCTGCTGGCTGCCATTGAGCGGCGTCTGCCCCAGGCCCGGTTTGCAACCACCGACGCGCTGGGCATTGCCCCCGATGCCAAAGAAGCCGTGTTGTTCGCCATTCTGGCCAATGAAACCCTGGCCGGCAATCCGCTGTCCATTGGCCACGGACCCCAGCAGGTGCCGGCCGTAGCCCTGGGCAAGATTTCCTTTCCCGGGTAGGCAGCCCATCCGTTGCCCGCGGCTCGTAAACGCAAAAAGCGTCCCCGGCAAGTTGCCGGGGACGCTTTGAAGTAGTGGTGGCCCTAGCCGTCAATGCTAGTGCTGCACGCTGAGCTGACGCTGGGTGACCGATTTGCCCTGGCGTACCTTCACCTGGTACAGCCCCGCGGGCCAGCTGCGGGTATTCAGATGCAGCAGCGGGTCGGTGAGGCCTTCGGCCGTGTAGACGACCTTGCCCCGCGCATTGTACACAGTCACGTCCATCGGAGCCGGGGTGGCTGCCGAAACCGGAGTGGCACCCGCAACCTTGGCCGCGGCAGCACCGACCTGCTCGGGAGCAATGTCGACGTATTCATCCGCCGGATTCGGGTACAGGGCCTCCCGGAACTGGGGCGACGCATAATATTCCGCCACCGCCTGCTGGGCGCCGCTGGTAACTTCCAGCTTCACCAGAATCAGCGAGGAGTAGCTGTTCATGCACACGCCGAACGTAGCTCCCGTGCCCGCCAGCTGGTAGCTGTTGCCGGTGCGGGTGGCATCGATATACCAGCGGTACGTGTAAGCTCCGGTGCCGCCGGAGGCCGCGCCCACAAACTGAGCGTAGTTGTTGCGGCCGGTATTCGAAGTGCACCAGGACGTGTAGTTCAGCGAAGAGATGCTGGCCTGCAGCAGGGTAGACGCGGGCGGGCCGCACGCCAGGCCGGTCAGGTTCAGCGCCGGGTTGGCCGAGTAAGTGGCGGTGGGGCTCACGGTGTAGCTGCCGCCGCTGCTCACGATGATGCTGCCGGAGTTCTCCACGCAGATATAGGCGCCGGCCTCCACGATGAGCTGCCCTTTTACGTTGAGCGTGGCCCCGTTGCGGACTACCAGCGTAGCCCCGGCCACAATGCGCAGCACCGAGCCGTTCTCCACCGTCACTATACCACCTGAGCGCAGATCCAGCAGGCTGTTGGCGGACATCTGCAGCGTAGCAGGGTGCGAAGCCGGATTGCCGACCCCTGCCGTAGAGCTGCCCAGAAGAATGGAGCCATGGTCGTTTACCTGCACCACCGTGGCGCAGCTGGAGGTATACACCTCGAAGTGCCCCGGAGCCGGGCTATAATAGGCCCCACTGCCGCCGCTGGCCCCCATGGCCCAGTGGTTGATCATCAGGTAGCCATTGGTGTTGATCTGCACCGAGGGCAGCAGGTGCCGGTAGGGGTTGCCAAAGTTGTACATGCTGGACAGGACGGCGGGCATATTATGGGCCGACTCCCGCAGCTCGTTGCGAATCCAGGTGCTGTTGTCGGTGAAATACGACGTGTTGCCCTGGCTGGAGCCCTGCCCGTTGGTAATCTGTACGTGGGGCTCGTTGATGCTGCCGGCCACAAAGTAGGCGTCGAAGGCATACTTGGCGCGGTTTGGCCGGTCACTTACCGGAATCTGCTGCTGCACGTTGTAGGCGAAGTACGGATTCACCACCGGGCCGGCATCCTTGACGTCGAGCGCGCTGATGGTGGGCATGAACGTGTTGGTGGGCCAGTCGGCCTTCATCTGGTTGCTGACATCACTGGCGTCGCCGGCCACGCGGGCCTGGGAGCCGGGCGAGGTGTCGTAGTTGCCCCAGCTGGCGTCGGCAATCGACTGGTGCCACTTACCCGAAATCGAAATGGCTTTCTTGTAGCGAAACACCACGCGGTTCTGGCCGTGGCTGGTAGTACCGGGCAGGGCGTAGGCGTGGTTCGGGCCCGTGATGATGCCCGCGCCGGCAGTATGCAGAATCTCCATGCCCGGCCACATGCCGGGCTGACTGACGGCCTGCCCGCTGCCGTTGGCCGTGGCCACCTTGCGCAGCAGCGTGGGGTAGCTGTTGGCCGAGTTCTGCCAGCCCTGCCACTGGTTGCGGCGCCCGGTAGCTCCACCGTCGAAGTTGAAAACCAGCATCTGCTGGGAAGCTTCGCGCCGCAGCTTTTTAATGCCGTCCTCGGCACTGCCCGAGCCGATCCAGATGTTCTGGAGCCGGTCAAACATGTGTTGCAGACCGATGGGCACGTTGGCCCCGCGGTGGGGCGAGTCGACGGAGATGTAGATCTTGCTATTGTGGCACAGGCCCTGCTGCTCCATCCAGGCCAGGCCAAAGCGGGCCACCTGCCCGCCCATGCTGGCGGCAATAACCACGGTTTCTTCAGCATTGGCCGTGCGGTTGACGGGCTTGTTTATCCATTCCAGCAGCTCGACCAGCACCATGGCGTTGTGCTGAATCAGCGAAGCGCCGTCGGAAAAGTCCAGGTAGATCAGGTCGTAGTCGCCGTCGGTGGCCGCCGTACCGTTCTGCATGCTCTGCTGGAGCGCGCCCATTTTCTCCAGCGACTTATAGTCGCTGTTGTAGTCGACCATCTCATTCCAGCCGGCCGCGCCGTTGCGGAAGCCGCCCCTGGCCTGTATGGGGTTGGTAAAGCTGCTCAGGCCAATGGGGCCGGTGCCGGTGACGCGGTAGTTTTCGAAGAAGACCGAAAAGACTCCACCCTGGTCGTTGCGGTTTTTGGCAAAGTCGATTCCCTCCACAAAGACCAGAGGCTTGCGCAGCTTGCCGGTGGTATTGCTCTGGGCGTACTTAATCCAGGCAATTGCCTTGGCCCGCCCCTGCTGGGCGTGTACGGGTCCGCTGGGCGTAAAACCCGGCCACGACCGGCTGGCCAGCACGCCCAGCGCCACGTCCGGCAACACGCTGGCCTGGGTGCTGCGGTACTGCAGACCAGTTTTGGCCAGACTCCAGTCGGTGGGGTCGTAGGCGTAGATGGTTTGGGTGGGGGCCGCCCCGGCGGCCCGGTACTCCACGCCGCCGCCGCCGCCGGGCTTCACCTGAATATCTACCGTGCTGCCCATCGCAACCAGGCGCCAGCCGGCGCCGTCGCCGAAGTCGAGCCAGATATTGTCCGGGGCCGTCTCATTGCCGAGCCAGAACTCCTTGCCGACGTAGACCGCCATGGGCCCCTCACCCGTGGGCAGCGCCATGGCGACGGAGAACACATGGCCCTGGGAGTAGGGGCTGCGGCTCAGGTTGGGGCCGTCGTACATCACCTCCTTGGTGGAGTCGACGGTAATCAGGCCCTGGGCGGCAGCATCGGGCAGCAGCTCATCGTAGCGGTACTTGAGCATGAGCAGCGGCACCGCGTTCTGGCTGAACTTTGCATCAATGCGGCTCCAGAGCTCCTGCCGCGTCAGCAACCCCTGCGGCTGCAGCGAGGCGTTATAGAATTCCCAGTACTGCTGCTCCCAGCCCTTCCAGTCGGTGAGCGTGTCGCCGCTGCCGCCGAAGCGGTGGGGGTCGGTTATCAGCATGGTGCGGTTGAGCAGCACGCCGGTGCCGATGCGGTTGGGGTTCAGCCCGGCGGTGGCGTCGCGCATTTCCTGGCCGGGGTCACCCTGCCCCAGTGTTTCCGTCTGGCTCCAGGCGGGGGTGCTGCACAACCCCAGGGCTACCAGCAAACCGAGTAATCGAGTTTTCATAAGCATTGAAAAATTAAGTGGAAAATCAGGTATCAAACTGAATCAGAAAGCAATTCGCACCAGTACCGTATCCAGAGCACCCGGCTGCACCGCCTGCTCACGCTGCCGGTCCACGCCGGCCTCGTCAGTCAGCACCCAGATGATCTTGCCGACAAAACCGGCCAGCGACGGCCGGATCAGCACGGTGTCGTGGGGCGCGTAGAGTCGGTCGCCGTTACCCTCATAGCCGGAAATAAAAAGGCTCACCCGACTATGGGGCGGCTCGTCGACCAGCTGCAGGCGCACCCAGGCCGGGGCCCGCACGGGTACGACCAGGCCCGTATTCGGACGACCGGCCCGAAGGCTCGGCGCCAGACCCCACTCGGTGAAATAGCCGGGCGGAGCCGTGGCCCGCAACACGTAGCCCGCCCGCCGGGTAGCAGGGAAGGAAAACGAGAACCGACCATTGGGCTCGGCAGCGTAGGTGGGAGCCAAGGGTGCGTAGCCCCCACCCCGGGAGGCCTGGTACACCTGCAGTGTTGCCCCAGTCGCCGGCGGCCCAGACGGGCTGGTCTGAATCAGCCCCTGTACTACGGTAGGCCCCCGGACCCAGGGTTGAGCACACCCGGCCAACCCGCCCGCAAGCAGCAGGAGCATCGAAAATGGGCCGCCGACAAGCTGGGTTGGCATAAGCACAGAGAAGCGGATATACGTCGGTGAAACGGCGGTGGCCTAAGCCTTCCTGCGCCGGGAAATAAGCCTGGGTAGTGGATCTGCCGGCACGGCTGCCTGAGCAGTACAGCCGACAATCATCTGATTTACTACTTGATAGTTCAAACATAGCCGCTGGCGGGAGGCAGCCAACTTCCTTACACCAACGCGGTATTTGGCAGGACTAAGCCCGGCTAGCCTCCGGCTGTGCGGTGCTCAACCCCCGTGGACCACTGGGCTTGGAGCAGTGGACAAGCCGGCCCCTGCCTTGGCTACTCCGACCGCCATCAACACAAAAAAGCCCGGACCAAGGACCGGGCTTCAGAATCAGAGCGGGGGGTGCGGCAGCGCCAAGGCCTGGTTTACCGCGTACTCTGCGGGGCCGGAATCAGACCGAAGCTCAGGATGCGCGTGGCGGTGGAGTCGCGGAAGGTAATGTCGAGCTGCACCTGGGGCCGGGGCGCCAGCGTGTCGCTTTTAAACATGAAGCTGTAGAAGTTGCGCACGTCGTTGGCTTCCCCGATGCGTACGCCCAGCTTGTATAAGTCGATGGTGGGCTTAAACTGCTGGCCTTTGGCGTAGAGGGGCGCCGCCGCCGCCCGGAAGCGGGCCGGCGTCACAGCCGCCGTGACCTCGGGAGCCAGCAGCTGGTAGGCCTGGTCGTAGTCGCCGCGCAGGATGGCCAGCACAAACTGCCGGGCTATCTGCACCTGCGAGGGCCGGGCTACGGCCGGCGGAGCCAGCGCTAGTACTGCCAGCAGCACCAGCAGGGCGGCGCGGCGCAATGGAAAGACCCTGTTCAACCCAAATCCTGGCTTCATAGGGCGGCCCTGGTCAAATACGGGGCCACGTTGGCACTCCCCGCTACGCAAACCAACAAGCCAGGGCTGGCAGCAGGACTAACCTGCCCGGGAGCCACTACCCGCAGTCAGTCGGCTGGGAAAGGCGCCAGCAGCAAAAATCCGCGCCAGCTGCCTGACGCGGATTTTTGCTTACTCAGTCGGCTGGGGTACCAGGATGAAAACATCCTCGCCGGGCCGCTTCATGGTGTATTTCTCGCGGGCAAACTTCTCCAGCAGCTCAGGGCTGCTGAGCAGCTCGGCCCGGTCTTTCTTCACTACCTCAATGTTCTTCAGATAATACTCCTTCTCGCCCTGCAGCTCCCGCCATTTGGCGTACATGTCGTACTGCTTAAACAGGTCGTTGGAGTCGAACACAAACATCCAGACCAGGAAGCCGACGGTGGCAAAGAAGTAAAAGCTGCGGAGAAACCGGGGCACCCGGTCCAGAAGGGCGGAAATTTGCATGGCGACCAAAGATAAACAAAGAGGCCGTCCTGCGTGCAGAACGGCCTCTTTGTTTTTACGTTAGCCTTGGGCTAGTAACTGATTTACATCTTCCTGCCGGGGAAGTAGGCCGTTTCGCCCAGCTCTTCCTCAATGCGCAGCAGCTGGTTGTACTTGGCCATCCGGTCGGAGCGCGAAGCCGAGCCGGTTTTGATCTGGCCGGTGTTCAGGGCCACGGCCAGGTCGGCGATGGTGTTGTCTTCCGTCTCGCCCGAGCGGTGGCTCATGATGCTCTTGTAGCCGTTGCGGCGGCCCAGGTTTACGGCGTCAATCGTCTCGGTGAGGGTACCGATCTGGTTGACCTTGATGAGAATCGAGTTGGCAATCTTCTCGTCGATGCCGCGCTGCAGGCGGGTTACGTTGGTCACGAACAGGTCGTCGCCCACCAGCTGGGTGGTGCTGCCGATGCTGTCGGTGAGGGCCTTCCAGCCGGTCCAGTCGTCCTCGTCCATGCCATCTTCGATGCTGATGATGGGGTACTTCTTGGTCCAGTCGGTCCAGTAATTCACCATCTCCGAAGACGTCAGCTTGTCGCCGGTGCTCTTCTTGAAGTGGTAGTGGCCATCGGAGTAGAACTCCGACGCGGCGGCGTCCATGGCAATCATCACGTCGTCGCCGGGCTTGTAGCCGGCCTTCTCGATGGCCTGGATGACGATTTTGATGGCGTCCTCGTTGGACTTGATGTTCGGCGCAAAGCCGCCCTCGTCGCCCACGTTGGTGCTGAAGCCCTGCTTTTTGAGCACTTCCTTCAGGTGATGGAAGATTTCGGTACCCCAGCGCAACGCCTCCGAGAACGACGGCGCGCCCACGGGCATGATCATGAACTCCTGGAAGTCGATGCTGTTGTCGGCGTGGGAGCCGCCATTCAGGATGTTCATCATCGGCACGGGCAGCGTGGTAGCGCCCACGCCGCCCACGTAGCGGTACAGCGGCATGCCGGCTTCCTGGGCCGCGGCCCGGGCTACGGCCAGCGAAACGCCCAGAATGGCATTAGCGCCCAGGTTCGCTTTGTTCGGCGTGCCGTCGATTTCGAGCATGATCTTGTCGAGCAGGCCCTGCTCGAACACCGAGAAGCCCATCAGCTCTTCGGCAATGCGGCTGTTCACATTCTCCACGGCCTTGAGCACGCCCTTGCCCATGTACTTGCTCTTGTCGTCGTCGCGCAGCTCCACGGCCTCGTGCTTGCCGGTGCTGGCGCCCGAAGGCACGGCGGCGCGGCCCACGGCCCCGCTCTCGGTGGTCACGTCTACTTCAATGGTCGGGTTACCGCGCGAATCAAAAATCTGCCGGGCATGAATGGCCGAGATAATGCTCATGTTGAAAAAGCTAAGGTTGAAAATGGGGTTTCGACGGAAATCACGCAATACAGCACCAGTCGGGCACTGCGCAGGACTAGAAACCGGCCCGGCGGCATTGCGGGGGCCAAGGTAAGGAATTCGGAAAAGAGCCGGCCTGAATTTCTGCCACCGCCCGGCCCTTACCCTTCCAGCCAGCGCCGGAAATCTGGGGTCTGGGCGGCGCTGGTGGTGAGCGTAGTAGCGCTGCCGCGCAGCTTCACGGCCAGCCGGTTGTTGAAGTAGGGCTCCACTTTTTCGATAAAGGCTACGCTGACCAGCTCCGAGCGGTTCAGCCGCCCGAAGCAAGCCGGGTCGAGCTGGCGCTCCAGCTCGGTGAGCGTGCCGATGAGCGGGTAGCGCGTACCGGCTCCGTCCACGGCGAAAACCACGCCCTCGTCAGCCTGCAGGTAGGCCACGTCGGCGGTGGGCAGGATGTAGAGGCCCTGGCGCATCCGCACCGAAAAGCGCTGCTTGTAGGCGGGCTGGGTGCTTTGCCGCAGCGCCTGGCTCAGTTCGCGCAGCACCTCGGCGCTCAGCGTTGGTTGGGCGGCGGGCTCCGCAGAGCCTTGGAAGCTCTGGCGCAGGCTGTGGTACTTGGCCAGGGCTTCCTCCACCTGGCCGAAGCTGAACGGCTTAAGCAGGTAGGCAATGCCGTTGCCCCGGAAGGCGGGCAGCAGGAACTGGTCGTAGGCCGTGGTGAAGATGATGGGGCAGCGAACCGCAAACCGCTCGTACAGCCCGAAAACGTTGCCGTCGAGCAGCTCGATGTCGGAGAAAATCAAATCGGGCGGCGGGTTGGCCTGCAGCCAGACCAGGGCCTTTTCCACGCTGCGCAGCACCGGCGGCGGGGTGTCTTCCGTGCCCACGAGGCCGGCCTGCCGCAGAAATGCCAGCAGCTGGCGGGCAGCGGGCTCTTCGTCTTCCAGAATCAGGATACGCATATGCTACCAGGGTTGAGTTGAGCAGTTCAGCAGGCGGCCGCGGGTGTCAGAGCTGCCAGCACCGGAACAGTCACTACAAACTCGGACCCGGTGCTTTCTACCCGGATGGCTTGGCCGGTCAGCAGCTGGTACCGCTCCCGCAGGTTGGCTAGGCCCGTGCCGGTCGAGTCGACGGGGGTGAGCTTGGGCCGGCGCGGGTGGCGCACGGTGAGCGTGCCGGCCGTCGCCTCGATAGTCACCACCAGCGGGTCGTCCTCGTCGCCGGCGTTGTGCTTGATGGCGTTTTCGAGCAGCAGCTGCAGCGTGCCGGGCACCACCAGCTGCCGGGCCAGGCCGCCGGGCGGAAGCAGCGGCTGGCGAAAGGCGTAGGCGGCCCCAAACCTGTGTCGCAGCAGGTACACGTATTCATCAGCGAAGCGCAGCTCCTCGGCCAGGGACACGAAGTCGTCGTCTTTGTGGCGGATAAGGAAACGGTAGAGAGCCGCGAAATGAGTCAGGTATTCCTCGGCCTCGGCGGGGTCCTGCCGGATCAGCCCGCGCAGCACGTTCAGGTTGTTGAACAGGAAGTGCGGGTCGAGCTGGGCCCGTAGGTTGCGCAGCTCACTTTCGGCCTGAACCTTCTGCAGCAGCGTCAGCCGCTGCTGCACGTCGAAGTACCGCTTGCCGGTGAGCAGCACGGCCAGCATCCCGTAGCTGAAGGCGTGGCGGATGATGTTTTTCACCAGCGCCATCGGGCTCCAGTGCAGGGGGGTGTTCAGCACCAGCGCGTAGCCGCCGCCGTAGAGCAGGCCGCTGGCCAGCAGGAAGACCACCACCAGCCCCAGCGCCCGCCCGCGGTAACGGGGCGTCAGTAAGTTGGGCAACAGCCCAAACACAAGGGCAAACACGGCCGCCGAATCGAGCAGCACCGTGTAGAGCATCCCGGCCCCGGCCCGCGCCCAGCCAAACTGCGCTACGTAGGTAGGCAGAATCACTGCGGCAGCTACCGGCCAGTAGGCGGCGGCCGTCAGTACGTCGGAGCGGGAAGGGCGGGTCAGGAGCATGGCACGAAGGTGGGCAGGCCAGGCGGCATTTCCGGCGGGAAGTTGCCACTCTTTCCCCGGATATCCCGCCAAAAGAAAAGAGCGGACCACGCGGCCCACTCCTTTCCGGTGCACACCTAATAGCGGTTTCACGAGTGATAAGACAGGAAGGATAAGGCGGCTCAGGGCCGCAGCGCCTGCACGGGACCGGAGTCGCGCACCAGCACCAAGTACTGCACGTAGGCCGCGGCGGGCAGGCTGGGGTTGAACTTCATCTGCTGAGCGGCCGGAATTCCCGGGGCGTACGTAACCCGAATCGGTTGGTGGCGGGTGGCGGCCGCCGGCGCATCGAGGCGGAACAGGGTGAGGCTGTGCGGGGCTGCCTGGGCCTTCAGCTCCCCAATGCCCTCAATGACCGTCAGCGGCCCGTCGTGGTTGAACTTGTTGGTGCTGCCGTACACCTGGCCCGGCGTGCGCCAGGGGGCGGGCAGGCCGCTGTTGGGGTAGAGCATCTGGCAGCCCGAAAACGCGCACATGATGGATACCACTTTGTCGTGCTGGGGCAGGCTGCTTTGCCGCACCAGCCCCGCAAACATCGTCTGTCCCCCTTGCAGCGGGCTTTGCAGCACGTGCGCGAGCCCCCAGAGGCCGTACATCTTCTGGCCCGCCAACGCTTTGGTCTGGCTCAGGGCCCGAAAGTTGGCGAAGATGCTCTGCTCCCGGCTCAGCCCATCGGCCCGGTACGTCAGGTTGGCCAGCAGGTGGAGCAGCGGCTCATAGGAAGCGCCCAGCGTAAAACGGTAGGTTTTGGAATGCTGCTTCAGCTCCGCAATAGTGCGCCGGGCCAGCATGGGCAGCGCGGGCGTCGAAGGCTGCCGCAGCATGGTCTGCAGCGAATCGCCCTGCCGCCGCAATACTTCAGAATAACCCTTTTTATACAGCAGCCAGTGCAGATAATCCGCTACCAGAAGCTTATCCTGCACTTCATCGAGGCCGACAAATACCATCTGCCGCTTTGGAGGCAGGCTCTGATTCAGGGCCCGCAGTTTCCGGAATTTGTTCAGCAGATCCTTGTTCGCCCACTGCGACTCATCCCGCACCCAGCTGCCAAACACCAGCTGCAGCGTACTATCGTTGCCGGTGCGCAGGTACTGATTCAGATAGTGAGCCTTGGCGCAGTCGAACTCGCCCACGTAGTAGCGCACCCCGGCCCGCTGGTTGAGGTGCTTGAACAGCTCGTAGTCTACTTCCTGCGGCCGGGCTACGCCGTGGGCCTCACCCAGCAGAAACAGCTGGTTTTGGTAGAATGCCGCGTCGAACAGCCGGAAATCCACTGTCGTACCAGGCTCAATGACTTCGTGGGGCACCCCGGCGAATACCGGTTCGGCGGTGACTACCGGGGCCTGAGCCCGGACGGCTGCGCTGGCGGTTAGCAGCAGCCCCAGCAGCAGGGGGCGAACAAAGCAGAAGAAGATTTTCATGGCGCAGCAAGGATAGGTTAATAGACCAAAGCACGGTCTGCTGCGCCCTGTTCCCTACCACATTTTCCCGAACCGCAGCAAAATCCCGATGAACTGCCGTAAAAAGTGCCTGAGCTTTGAAAAACGCTCACCACAGCGCCAAAAAAAAAGGGACGCACCTTACGGCACGTCCCTTTCCGGTAGTCAGCTGCGGTCGTTACTACGAAGCAGCTTCTTCGTTTTTCTCGTCGCGGGTTTCGCCTTCTTTCAGCGTCTCGGTCGGAGCGTCGGTGGCAGCAGCAGCTTCTTCGCTTACTACGGCCGCCGGAGCAGCAGTAGTAGCGGCGGTAGCCGCCGTGTCAGTCGTATCGGCTTTCTTCTTGCTGCGCGAGCGACGGGTCGTGGTCTTCGCCTCGCCGGCAGCCTTAGCCTCCAGCATGGTGTCGTTGTAGTCGACCAGCTCGATGATGCACATGTCGGCGTTGTCGCCCAGACGCGTGTCGCTCATCTTGATGATGCGGGTGTAGCCACCGGGACGGTCCGCAATTTTGCCGGCTACCGAATCAAACAGCTCCTTGATGGACTCTTTGTTCTGCAGCGTAGCAAATACGGTCCGACGCGAGTGCGTGGTGTCGCTCTTGGCTTTGGTCAGCAGGGGCTCTACGAACTTGCGCAGGGCTTTGGCTTTGGCAACCGTCGTCGAGATGCGCTTGTGCACAATCAGCGACGAGGCCATGTTCGAAAGCATGGCGTTGCGGTGCGAAGCCGTCCGGCCCAGGTGGTTGATTTTTTTACCGTGTCTCATGGTACTTGCTTAAAAAAGCGGATGCATGGGCTTGCGGGCGTGGCCACGGCGGGCGGCTGGTAAGGTAGCCACCTCATTAGAACCACTGCCCCTCGGGGCCCATTGGTGAAAAAAGGGATTAAAAAAGAAATGTGCTGATCAAGGCTGGCCGCCGGCTGCTTGCGCAGCACTGGACTCATTCTCAATCAGCACATCCGGCTATTCTTCGTCGAGCTTGTACTTGCTCAGGTCCATCCCGAAGGTCAGACCTTTCTCTTCTACAAGGTTCTCCAGTTCGGTCAGCGACTTCTTACCGAAGTTGCGGAACTTCATCATGTCGCTCATGTCCAGCTGCACCAGGTCGCCGAGCGACTTGATGTCGGCAGCCTTGAGGCAGTTGTAAGCACGTACGCTCAGGTCCATATCCGCCAGCGGCGTCTTCAGAACTTTGCGCATGTGCAGCGTCTCCTCGTCCACGGTTTCCTCTTCCTCAGCTTTAGCCGTCTCGAAGGTCATCGTGTTGTCCGAGAACAGCATGAAGTGTTGAATCAGGATGTTGGCTGCGCCTTTCAAGGCTTCCTCGGGGTGGATCGAACCATCCGTCTGAATCTCGATGAGCAGCTTCTCGTAGTCGGTCTTTTGCTCTACGCGGGTGTTCTCAATGCTGTACTTCACGTTTTTGATGGGCGTGAAGATGGCATCAATGGCAATTTGACCGAATATCTGGTCGGCAGGGCGGTTTTCTTCGGCGGGTACGTAGCCGCGGCCTTTCTGCACCGTGAACTCGAACTCCAGCTCTACGCTCGGGTCGATGTGGCAGATAACCAGATCCGTGTTCAGGACCTCGAAACCGGTGGTGAACTTATTGATGTCGCCCGCCGAGAAAGCATCCTGGCCCTTGATGCGGACCGTGATTTTATCCTCAATTGCGTCGCTGACCTTCTTGAAGCGAACCTGCTTCAGGTTCAGGATGATTTCGGACATGTCCTCAATCACACCCTCAATGGTCATGAATTCATGCAGCACGCTGGCCGTCCGAACCGACGTAATGGCGTAGCCCTCCAGCGACGACAGCAGGATGCGGCGCAGTGCGTTGCCGATCGTGACGCCGTAGCCTTTCTCCAGCGGTTTAAATTCAAACGTTCCGTAGAAGTCGTCGGATTTCTCCATCACAACCTTCTCCGGCATTTGAAAAGCTAAGATTGACATAAGTGGGGCTTTAAAATTACAACAGGGAAAGAATCGAAGAAAAAGGGCCCGGCCGCAGCCGGGTCCTTAGGATTACTTCGAGTAAAGCTCGACGATGAGCTGCTCCGTGATTTTCTCCGGAATCAGGTCGCGGGCAGGGGCGTTCAGGAACTTGCCTACCATCTCCTTACCGTCCCACTCCAGCCACGAGAAAGCGCGGGCATTGCGGGAAGAAAGGCTCGTCGTAATAGCTTCCAGCGACTTCGACTTCTCCCGAACCGCGACGATGTCGCCGGCCCGGAGCTTAACCGAAGAGATGTTGACTACGTCGCCGTTTACCGTGATGTGACGGTGCAGCACCAGCTGACGGGCAGCACGGCGCGTTGGAGCAATGCCCAAACGGTACACCGTGTTGTCGAGACGCGACTCGAGCAGGGCCAGCAGGTTCTCACCCGTGATGCCCGGCAGAGCAGCAGCTTTGTGGAAAAGGTTTTCGAATTGCTTTTCCAGGATGCCGTACATGTACTTCACCTTTTGCTTCTCCATCAGCTGCACCGCGTATTCGCTCTGCTTCTTACGACGGCCACGACCGTGCTGACCTGGAGGATAGTTCTTTTTGTTGAGCGCTTTGCTCGGACCGAAGATCGGCTCTGCGAAGCGACGAGCAATCTTGGATTTGGGACCGGTATAACGTGCCATTTCGGGGATGTTGAGTTTTGAAGGGGTTGAACCACGCGTGTCGGGCTTCTCAGACGCCGCTTACTCAAAGTAAGCGCATCAGAAACCCGACACGGGTGGTCAGCACGGAGGCTGACCAGTTCAGTATATCAGACGCGACGACGCTTAGGTGGACGGCAGCCGTTGTGCGGCAGCGGGGTCACGTCGCGGATGGTAGTTACCTCAATGCCCACATTCTGGAGCGTACGGATGGCCGACTCGCGGCCAGCACCCGGACCCTTCACGAACACCTCGGCTTTGCGCAGACCCAGGTCGTGGGCGACTTTGGCGCAATCCGTGGCAGCCATCTGGGCCGCGTAGGGAGTGTTCTTTTTGGAGCCTTTGAACCCCATCTTACCAGCCGAGGCCCAGGAGATAACCTGGCCGTTGTTGTTGGTAATGGAGATGATGATGTTGTTGAACGAAGCCTTGATGTGAATCTGGCCTACTGCCTCAACAACGACAACGCGCTTTTTGGCTTTGTCTTTTCTTTTTTGTGCCATCTGGTTATCGCAAAAAATGCGGAAGGTGTAGAAGCCTGTTCCGGTGAGCTTTCACCCGAACAGGCTTCGATTCCCGCTACAATTTATTTAGTAGCTTTCTTCTTGTTCGCAACGGTCTTCCGCTTGCCCTTACGGGTACGGGAGTTGTTCTTGGTGCGCTGCCCACGAACTGGTAGACCCTTCCGGTGACGCAAGCCGCGGTAGCAGCCGATGTCCATCAGACGCTTGATGTTCAGCTGCACTTCCGAGCGCAGAACACCTTCGGTCTTGATTTCGGCAGCAATGATGCTACGGATTTCGCCGGCTTCTGCTTCCGTCCAGTCCTTCACCTTCTTGCTCAGGTCGATGCCGGCCTTGGTCAAGATGCGTTGTGCGGATGGACGGCCGATGCCGAAAATGTACGTCAGCGCGATTTCGCCGCGCTTGTTGTCTGGGATGTCTACCCCTGCAATACGAGCCATGTGCTTTTTTAAAAAGTCTGGTGCTTAACCCTGACGCTGTTTGAAGCGTGGGTTCTTTTTGTTGATGACGTAGAGTTTGCCGTTGCGGCGAACCAGCTTACAGTCAACGCTGCGCTTTTTGACCGAGGTTTTAACTTTCATTGGGAAGAGGGACTTAGGGTCTGAGGGACTTAGGGCCTTGGTTGAAGAACTTACGTCTGGTCAGCATCTGGTTATCGAAGCGGTAACCAAGCCCCCAAGACCCTAAGTCCCCAAGACCCCTATTTGTAACGGTAAACGATGCGGCCCTTTGACAAGTCGTAGGGCGACATTTCCAGCTTCACCTTATCTCCCGGCAGGATCTTGATGTAGTGCATCCGCATTTTTCCGGAAATGTGCGCCACCAGGGTGTGCCCGTTTTCCAGCTCCACGCGAAACATTGCGTTGGAAAGTGCTTCGAGAATTACTCCGTCCTGCTCAATGGAGGATTGTTTGGCCATAAGGCTACTGTAAGGCTTTTTCTATGTATTCGAAGGAGGTCAGAATTTCCGCCTTGTCTTTGCGTATTACTACCGTGTGCTCGAAGTGCGCCGAAGGCTTCCGGTCTTTGGTCCGGATGGTCCAGCCATCCTTCTCCTGGATCACGCTTTTGGTGCCTAAGTTGATCATAGGCTCAATAGCAATGACAAGACCTTCCTGCAGCTTGGTACCCGCCCCACGCTTACCGTAGTTGGGTACTTCCGGCGCTTCGTGCAGCTTCTTGCCTAGCCCGTGCCCGACCAGTTCCCGAACTACCCCATATCCTTTCTTCTCAACGAAGTTCTGGATGGCGTAACCGATGTCACCGATTCGGTTGCCGGCGAAGGCAGCTTCAATACCGAGGTACAACGACTGCTTGGTGTCGGCCAGCAGCTGGAGCACTTCCGGGGCCACCTCCCCGATTGGGTAAGTGTAGGCGCTATCCGAATGATAGCCGTTGAGCAAAACCCCGCAGTCAACCGAGACAATGTCGCCGCTCTTCAGCGGTTCGTCACTTGGAAAACCGTGCACCACCACCGAGTTGGGCGAGATGCAGAGGCTGTATTCAAAACCATTATACCCTTTGAAGGATGGTTGGCCGCCATTATCCCGGATGAATTCCTCCGCGCGACGGTCAAGCTGCCGCGTGGTGACTCCCTCCCTGATCATGCCCGCTACCTCTCCGTGGGCTTGAGCCAGCACTTTCGCGCTGGCCCGGATGAGTTCTATTTCTTCTTCAGTCTTGTAAACAATCATGACCGAATTAGGAGGCCATAGCCACGTCCTGAGCTGAACGGCCGCGGAGCTTACCGGTTTTCATCATGCCATCGTAGTGACGCATCAGCAGGTAGCTTTCTACCTGGTTGAGCGTATCCAGTACCACGCCCACCATGATGATGAGCGAAGTACCGCCGTAGAAAGCTGAGAATGGCCGCGTGACACCCGCCAGCAGCGCGAAGGCCGGGAAGATGGCAATCAGCGCCAGGGCAATAGCACCGGGCAGGGTAATACGAGTCAGAATCTCATCCATGTGCTCTGAGGTGTCACGACCGGGTTTCACCCCGGGCACGAAACCACCACTCCGCTTCAGGTCATCGGCAATCTGGTTGGGATTGACGCTGATAGCCGTGTAGAAGTAGGTGAAGACAATGATGAGCGTGGCGAAAACCACGTTGTACTGCCACGAAGTGTAGTCGGAGAACTTCTGACCGATGTAGCTAGCCGTTTCGCTATCCGCCTGCCAAACCGAAGCGAGGATAGCGGGAACGAACATCAAGGACTGAGCAAAGATGATCGGCATTACCCCAGCGGCATTCACCTTAAGAGGAATGAACTGGCGCTGGGCGTTCAGCTGCGTGGTGCCCCCAACCTGCTTGGCATACTGCACCGGAATCCGGCGTACAGCCTGCGTCAGGACGATAACAGCCATTACAACCAGAAACAGCACTACCGCTTCGATCAGGAAGATCAGCGAGCCGCGCATGCCTTTCGCCAGAGCTTCACCGATGATGGCACCGGGCAGACGGGACACAATCCCGATCATGATGATCATGGAAATACCGTTGCCAATGCCCTTGTCCGTAATCTTCTCTCCCAGCCACATGCAAAACAGCGTGCCCGCGGTGATGATCATCATCGTCGAGACGGTGAAGAACGTGCCGGGGTTGATGATTGCTTCCGCATTAATGGTGGCAATGAAGCCAACCGACTGCGCCATCACGATGGGGATGGTCAGAATGCGGGTGTACTGGTTGATTTTTTTACGACCGGATTCGCCTTCCTTCTGGAGCTTCTGGAAGTAAGGCACGGCAATCGTCAGCAGCTGCAGCACGATAGACGCCGAAATGTAGGGCATGATACCCAGAGCGAAAATCGAAGCGTGGCTGAAAGCACCGCCGAGCAACGTATCCAGAATACCGAACAGGCCTTCCGCGCCCTGCTTCAGCCGGGTCGGGTCGACACCGGGCAATACCACGAAGGAGCCCAGCCGATAGATGGCAATGAAAAAAAGCGTATTCAGGATCCGCGCACGCAGATCCTGAATATCCCAAATGTTCTTTATCGTGGTGATAAACTTGTTCATTGCCAGGTAGGCTTAAAGCGTCACAGCTTTACCACCGGCTTTCTCGATAGCTTCAACAGCTGATTTCGAGAAGGCGTGGGCATGTACTTCCAGCGCCTGGGTGATTTCACCGCGGCCCAGAACCTTGATCTTGGCGTTTTTAGACGCCAGGCCGCTGGCCACGAAGAAAGCAGCGTCCATGGTGGTAGCACCATGCTGCTCGTTCAGGCCCTGCAGAACGTCCAGGTTTACACCCTTATATTCTACGCGGTTGATGTTCTTGAAGCCAAACTTTGGGACCCGACGCTGCAGGGGCATCTGGCCACCTTCGAAGCCGGACTTCTTGGAGTAGCCCGAACGCGACTTTTGGCCTTTGTGACCACGCGTCGAGGTGCCGCCGCGGCCGGAACCCGTACCACGACCAAGGCGCTTGTTGTTGCGCGTTGAGCCCGTGGCGGGCATGAGATTGCTGAGATTCATATCGAGGTACGTCCTAGAGTTCAGTTACTTCTACCAGGTGCTGTACTGCCGCAACCATCCCAGCAATCTGCGGGTTGAGTTCTTTTTCGGTAGTGCTGCCCATTTTGCCCAGGCCCAAAGCCTTGACGGTACGCTTTTGACGCTCAGGGCGGTCAATTACGCTTTTTACGAGTTTGATGTGGATCTGCGCCATCTCTACTTAGCCGTTAAAAACTTGGGCGAGGGTGATGCCACGAGCCTGTGCAATCTGCATCGGGTCGCGCATCTTGAGGAGAGCATCGAACGTAGCCTTTACCACGTTGTGGGGGTTCGACGAGCCTTTCGACTTCGCCAGCACATCCTTGATGCCGGCACTCTCGAACACGGCGCGCATAGCACCACCAGCAATTACGCCGGTACCAGCTGCTGCTGGCTGCACGAGAACGAAGCCACCCGAATATTTGCCTTCCATCACGTGGGGAACGGTGTGCTTGTACAGCGGCACTTTCACCAGGTTCTTTTTAGCATCGTCAATGCCTTTGGCAATGGCGTCGGTTACTTCGTTGGCTTTGCCCAGGCCGTAGCCTACGGTGCCGTTGCCGTCACCTACTACTACGATGGCCGAGAAGCTGAAGCGACGACCGCCCTTTACTACTTTGGCTACGCGGTTGATGGCAACCACTTTTTCCTTCAGATCAGAATCGCCGGTGCGGGACTGCTCGTTGTTGTTACCACGACGGTCGTTGCCTGCGCCGCGACGGTCATTGCCGCCCCGCTCATTGCCACCACCACGGGGATTGTTGTTGAGTTCTGCCATGATGCCTTAGAAATTGAGGCCGCCTTCGCGGGCTCCTTCTGCCAATGATTTTACGCGGCCGTGGTAGAGGTAACCGGAACGGTCAAATACCACTTTCGAAATTCCTTTTCCTGTAGCACGGGCAGCAAGTTCTTTGCCGACTGCGGCAGCGAGGGCGACTCCGTTGCCCCCATCCACCGATACGTGCTTCGAGGAAGCAGCTGCCAGCGTGTTGCCGGTCGTGTCGTCAATAATCTGGGCGTAGATGCCCGTATTGCTGCGAAACACCGACAGACGAGGGCGCTCGGACGTGCCAGCCACCTTAGTGCGGATGATGCGCTGGATCCGTTTTCTTCTAGTTGCTTTATCGAAAGCCATGATGCGAAATTATTTCGAAGCTGTTTTACCAGCCTTGCGACGAATTTGCTCGCCCACAAAGCGTACGCCTTTGCCTTTGTAAGGCTCGACTTTGCGCAGGGAACGAATCTTAGCGGCTACCTGACCCAGCAATTGCTTATCAATGCTGTTCAGCGTAACAATCGGGTTTTTACCTTTCTCGGTGAGAGCAGTAGCCGTTACTTCCTTCGGCAACGCCAGGAAGATGTTGTGCGAGTAGCCCAGCGACAATTCCAGCGTGGTGCCGGCCATTGTGGCTTTGTAACCCACACCCACCAGCTCCAGCTTGTTCTCGTAGCCGTTGCTAACCCCAACTACCATGTTGTTGAGCAGCGAACGGTACAGGCCGTGCATCGCCTTGTGGCGCTTCTGCTCGGTCGGACGCTCTACTACCAACTGGCCATCGGCGTTGGTGAGGATGATGTCGCGGTCAACGGGCGTGGTCAAAGTGCCTTTCGGGCCTTTTACCGTTACCGAGTTGTCGCTGCCTACTACAACCTCTACGCCCGTGGGCAGGCTGATCGGGAGTTTACCAATGCGTGACATAGTCTGGTTCTTTCTCGATTAGTAAACGTAGCACAATACTTCGCCACCAACGTTCTGGGCTTTGGCTTCCTTCTCCGTCATCACGCCTTTCGACGTCGACAGGATGGCGATACCCAAGCCGCTCAGTACGCGGGGCATGTTCTCGACGTGGGCATACGTGCGCAGACCAGGCGAGCTGATCCGCTCAAGCTTGGTGATGGCCGGAACCTTGGTCGTAGGATTGTACTTCAGCGCGATTTTAATCGTGCCTTGTACCGATGAGTCATCAAAACGGTAGGACTGGATGTAGCCCTTGTGGTAAAGCACTTTCGTGATTTCCTTTTTGATGTTGCTGGCCGGAATCTCCACTACCCGGTGGTTTGCCTTGATGGCATTGCGCACCCGGGTCAGGAAGTCGGCAATTGGATCTGTATTCATTCGGTTTAGAAGAGCACTCGTTTTAACGGAGCGCAAAGATAAGAAAATTTCGCCCCCGCGAAAAAGCGGCAGCGAAATTTTCGGTTAAGACTTCTTGGCTCGACTTATTGAGGCTCGGCCAATGGTTTCTCTCGGCAACCTGCCAAGTGGCGTTGTCTTACGTAGCTAGGCTACTTCGACAACTGAAGCTGGATTACCAGCTTGACTTCGTAACACCGGGGATTTTGCCCGCCAGTGCCATTTCGCGGAAACGCACCCGGCTGATGCCGAACTTGCGCATATATCCACGAGGACGACCGTCGATCATATCCCGGTTGTGGAGGCGTACGGGCGAAGCATCCTTGGGGAGCTTGTCCAGACCTTCGTAGTCGCCGGCAGCTTTCAAAGCTTTACGCTTCTCAGCATAACGAGCAACCGTAGCGATGCGCTTGCGCGCTCTTGCTTTTGCGGATTCCTTAGCCATTGTTTTCTTTCTTGGCGTTAGCGAACGGCATTCCGAAAGCTTTGAGGAGCTCATAGCTCTGCTCATCGTTTTCGGCCGTCGTTACGAAGGTAATATCCATACCCGAGATTGACTTGATCTTATCGATCGAAATTTCGGGGAAGATGATTTGCTCTTTGATGCCCAGAGTATAGTTACCCCGGCCATCGAAGCCTTTGTCGTTGATGCCTTTGAAGTCACGAACGCGGGGAAGCGCTACCGTCAGCAGACGGTCCATGAATTCGTACATCTGCTCACCGCGCAGCGTTACGCGGGCGCCGATTGGCATGCCCTCGCGCAGCTTGAAGTTCGACACTGAACGCTTGGCGATGGTGGCAACGGCCCGCTGACCAGTGATGGTCGTCAGCTCGTCCACCCCATTGTCGACAAGCTTTTTGTCGGCTACGGCCGCACCAATACCGCGGTTGATGCAGATCTTGGTGATGCGCGGTACCTGCATGATGCTCTTGAACTGGAATTTCTCCTGGAGCGCCGGTACCACGTCTTTCTTATAAATCTCTTTGAGTCGAGCCATTGTCGTAACAGATTAGGCGTTAGTCGAATCAACGGCCTTCACGTTGCTGACGTGGATGCCAGCCTCGATCTTGGTGATGCCCCCTTGCGGGTTCTTAGCACTTGGTTTGTTGTGCTTGGTCACCAGGTTCAGGCCGTCCACGATGACGCGCTGGGTCGTACGGTTCACCGACTTGATGACACCGGTCTTGCCGCGCTCGTCGCCGGCAATCACCTTCACGGTGTCACCAGTCTTGACGTGCAGTTTTACGGGCTTCTGTGCTTTCGTTTTCGTTGCCATTGCTTAGAGAACTTCAGGAGCCAACGAAACGATCTTCATGAACTGACGCTCGCGGAGTTCGCGGGCAACTGGGCCGAAGATGCGGGTACCGCGGGGCTCGTCGTTATTGTTGAGCAGAACAGCAGCGTTGTCGTCGAAGCGGATGTACGAACCATCTTTGCGGCGTACTTCCTTCTTCGTGCGAACTACTACCGCCTTCGATACAGTGCCTTTCTTGGCGTTGCCCGAAGGAATAGCCGACTTGATCGAAACCACGATCTTGTCGCCTACGCTGGCGTATTTCTTGCCCGTGCCACCGAGGACACGGATGCAGAGAACTTCTTTGGCGCCGCTGTTATCAGCGACGGTCAGACGGGATTCTTGCTGTATCATCTTACTTGGCGCGTTCTACGATTTCTACCAGTCTCCAGCGCTTGCTCTTGCTCAGCGGACGGGTCGACATGATGCGGACCGTATCGCCTTCGCCGCATTCGTTGTTCTCGTCGTGGGCCATGAATTTGGTCGACTTGGTAACGAACTTGCCGTAGATCGGGTGTTTCATTTTGCTTTCCACCATCACCGTGATAGACTTGTCCATTTTGGAGCTAGTCACCCGGCCGACGATTTCTTTGCGCAGGTTCCGCTCTTCCGTAGCGGCCGTTGCCTTCGTTTCTTCGTTGGTTGCCATCGTTAGTTAGCAGTTTGGTTAGCCTGCTCGTTTTCGCGACGGGTCAGCTCAGTCTTAAGACGAGCAACGTTCTTGCGGCTATGCTTCAGGCGAATCGGATTCTCCAGCGGGGAAATGGCGTGCGCGAAGCGCAGGGCCTGACCGCTGGTCTGTTCGGTCTTAACTTGGGCTTTCAGCTCCTCGAGCGAAAGACCTTTGATTTCGGATTGCTTCATCTTACTTGCTCTCTTCGTAATCGCGACGAACAACAAACTTGGTCTTCACGGGCAGCTTCTGAGCAGCAAGACGCAGCGACTCCTGAGCTACTTCCAACGAAACCCCGTCCGATTCGAACATGATGGTACCGGGCTTCACGCAGGCTACCCAATACTCTGGGGAACCCTTACCCTTACCCATCCGAACTTCGGCTGGCTTCTTGGTGATTGGCTTATCTGGGAAAATGCGGATCCACACTTGACCTTCACGCTTCATTGCGCGGGTCATGGCGATACGGGCAGCTTCAATCTGGCGGGCCGTAATCCAGGCAACCTCCAGCGACTTGATGGCGAACGAACCGAAGTCGATGGTGGAGCCCTTGTAGGCGAGGCCAGTCACGCGACCCTTCTGCATCTTCCGATACTTGGTTCTTTTCGGCTGTAACATGAGTTATCGAAAAAAAGGATTCGAGAAGAGAGAAAAGTTAGCGGCGCGGTGCACCTGCACCACCACCGCGGTTCTGGCCACCAGCACCGCCGGCACCCGGACCACCGCTGCGGCGGGGAGCACCAGCACCGCCGGCGTTGCCGCCACGGTCGCCACCGGCACCACCACCGCGGTTGTCGCCGCCCCGGTCATTCCGACGAGGGCCACGGTCACCGCCACGGTCACCAGCGCCACGAGGGCCACGGTCGTTGCCGCCGCGGGTGTCGTTGCCTTGGTTGGCCGGTACCTGGTTAGGCGAGAGGTCGGGCTTGCCGAACACCTCACCACGCATTACCCACACCTTGATGCCGATTTTGCCATAGACCGTCTGGGCTTCCGACAGGGCGTAGTCGATGTCAGCACGGAGGGTGTGCAGCGGAGTGCGGCCCTCTTTGTACTGCTCGGAGCGGGCAATTTCTGCGCCACCCAAACGACCACCACACTGAATCTTGATGCCTTCAGCACCCACACGCATGGCGGCCTGAATCGACATCTTCATCGCACGACGGAAGGAGATACGAGCCTGGAGCTGTTGAGCAATGCTCTCACCTACCAGTTTCGCGTCAAGCTCCGGACGCTTGATTTCGAAGATGTTGATCTGAACGTCCTTGCTGGTGATCTGCTTCAGTTCGTCTTTGATCTTATCTACCTCGGCGCCGCCCTTGCCAATAACTACGCCCGGACGAGCGGTGTTGATGGTGATGGTGATGCGCTTCAGCGTACGCTCGATTACGATGCGGCTAATGCCACCTTTCGGAATCCGAGCCATGATGTATTTGCGGATTTTTTCGTCCTCAACCAGCTTGTCGGCAAAGTCCTTGCCGCCGTACCAGTTCGAGTCCCATCCTTTGATGACGCCCAAGCGGAAGCCAACCGGATTTACTTTCTGTCCCATAGTGCTATGCGGTGGCTTCTGCCTTCGTTTCAGTTGATTTCTTAGCCGAGCTGCGACGGGTAGTCTTAGCTTTTCCTTCAGCGTTAGCCTCGGTGCCTTTCGTCTCAGCAGCCTGTTGGGCGGCGGCCTTGCTGCCCAGCGGTTCTACTTGCGAGTCAATCACCAGCGTCACGTGGTTGGAACGCTTGCGGATGCGGTGACCACGACCCTGAGGGGCGGGGCGCAAACGCTTCAGCTGACGTCCTTCGTCGACGAAAATCTCCTTGATGTAGAGATTAGCATCCTCGATGCGCTCGTCTTCGTTTTTCAACTGCCAGTTGGCCAAAGCCGACAACAGCAGTTTCTCGATCCGCTCGGCACCTGAGTTGGCTTCGAACTTCAGCAAGCCCAGGGCACGGGTCACTTTCTGACCGCGAACCATGTTGGCTACCAACCGCATTTTGCGGGGGGAAGTAGGAACATTCTCCAGTTTAGCCTTCGACGCTCCACCTTGTGGAAGCGCCTTCGCAGCCTCTTTTTCAAGACGAATGCGGACGGACTTTTTCAGTTTTTTATTTTCTGTAGGTTCCATCTTAGCGCTTGCCTTTATCTTTCTTGGCTACGTGGCCGCGGAAGTTGCGGGTAGGAGCAAACTCACCGAGCTTGTGACCTACCATGTTCTCCGTGACGAAAACCGGGATGAACTTATTACCGTTGTGAACCGCGAAAGTGTGCGTCACGAAATCCGGGGAAATCATGGAGCGGCGCGACCAGGTTTTGATAACCGACTTTTTGCCGGAACCTTCCATCGCTACTACTTTCTTCTCGAGCCGAAAGTCAATGTACGGCCCTTTTTTTAGTGAACGTGCCATTGATTATCTCTTGCCTTTACGGTTAACGATGAGCTGTTCGGAGTACTTGTTCTTGTTCCGGGTCTTCTGACCTTTCGAGAAGATACCGTTACGGCTGCGTGGGTGACCACCCGACGACTTGCCTTCGCCACCACCCATTGGGTGATCGACTGGGTTCATAGCCACACCACGAACGCGCGGACGACGACCCATCCAACGGTTCCGACCGGCTTTGCCCATCCGAACGTTCATGTGGTCACCATTCGAAACGGTGCCGACCGTCGCCATGCAGGTCACGAGGACCATGCGCATCTCGCCGGAAGGCAATTTCAGGGTGGCGTATTTCTCTTCGCGGGCTACCAGCTGAGCGTACGTACCAGCCGAGCGAGCCATGGCTGCACCATTACCGGGCATGAGCTCGATGTTGTGCAGGATGGTACCCAACGGGATTTCGCGTAGCGTCAGCGCGTTGCCAACTTCGGGCGCAACACCGGGACCCGATACCACTACTGTGTCTACAGCCAGGCCAGCGGGCGCAATGATATAGCGCTTTTCGCCGTCGGCGTAGTGTAGCAGAGCGATACGCGCCGTGCGGTTTGGATCGTATTCGATCGTCTTCACCGTGGCCGGAACCCCGGCTTTGTCACGCTTGAAGTCGATAACACGATACTTCTGCTTGTGACCACCACCGATGTAGCGGTTGGTCATTTTACCCGCGTTGTTGCGGCCACCGGATTTTTCCATGGGTGCCAACAGCGACTTCTCCGGCTTCGACGTCGTAATCTCGTCGAAGGCCGGGGCGATGCGGAAGCGCTGACCCGGTGATGTTGGTCTTAGTTTTTTGAGTGCCATTTTAGTTTAAAATGCGCGTTTCGTCGGTTACCCGACCCTAGATACCGTTATAGAAGTCGATTACGTCGCCTTCCTTCACAGTTACAATTGCCTTTTTCCCGTGGGCACGACGACCGGTTACGGAGCCGCCCTTGGTGGACTTCGACTTCAATTTGCCAATGGTGCGGATCGTGCTAATGCCCGTTACCGTCACGCCATACAGCGCCTCGATTTCTTTTTTGATCTGAACCTTGTTGGCGGTACGCTCTACTGCGAAAGAGTACTGGCCTTTTTCGTTCAGGGCGGTGGCCTTTTCGGTCACGATGGGTTTCTTCAGCGTGCTCATTACTCAGCAGTGGTGTAGAGTTGTTCCAGCGACTTCAGGCCATCTTCCGACAGCAACAGCGTGTCCGTGTTGAGCAGATCGTGCGTGTTCAGAGCAACGGGCGTAGCCACGGTTACTTTCTGAATGTTGCGAACCGACAGCACCACGTTCTTGTCGACTTCACCGGTCACGAGCAAGGTTTTCTTGCCGTTGTCCAGCTTCAGACCCGACAGGATCGAGAGGAAATCTTTCGTTTTAGGAGCGCTCATGGTGATGTTCTCAACCAGAGCAATTTTGCCATCCTGGGCCAGTACCGACAGAGCGGACAGACGGGCCAGGCGCTTGGTCTTTTTGTTGAGCTTGAAGCCGTAGTCACGGGGCTCGGGACCGAATACGCGGCCACCACCAATGAATACTGGCGACTTCATGCTGCCGGCGCGGGCACCGCCCGTACCTTTTTGCTTCTTGAGCTTCTTCGTGGTGCCATGCACCTCGTTGCGCTGCTTCGACTTGTGCGTGCCCTGGCGCTGGTTGGCCAGGTACTGCTTCACGTCGAGGTACATCACGTGCTCATTCGGCTCGAGGCCGAAAATGGCGTCAGACAGGGTAACCTTGCGGCCGGTGTCTTCACCTTTGATGTTAAATACTGCGAGTTCCATCGTAATCGTCTATTTCTCGAGTACCACGTAAGAATTCTTGGCACCGGGGATAGAACCGCTCACGAGGATCAGGTTCTTGTCGGCTACCACGCGCATCACCTTCAGGTTCTGCACTTTTACCCGGTCACCGCCCATCCGACCAGCCATGCGCATTCCTTTGAATACGCGCGACGGCCACGAGCAGGCACCGATGGAACCAGGGTGACGCAGACGGTTGTGCTGACCGTGGGTCTGCCCGCCTACACCAGCGAAGTTGTAACGCTTCACAACGCCCTGGAAACCTTTGCCTTTTGAGGTGCCCACAACGTCAACAAACTCGCCTTCTTCGAAGAGGCTCGCGTCGATGGTGGCGCCTGCAGCGTAGGTCGATTCCGCGTCGAGGCGGAATTCAACCAGCTTTCTTTTGGGGGTGGTACCGGCTTTAGTGAAGTGACCTACCAGAGCTTTGGTGGTGTTCTTCACTTTTTTCTCGCCGTAGCCGATCTGAATGGCGGTGTAACCGTCATTCGCGACTGTCTTAACCTGCGTCACTACGCACGGACCCGCCTCGATGAGCGTGCAGGGAATGTTTTTCCCGTCCGGAGTGAAGAGGCTTGTCATACCGATTTTTTTACCGATGATGCCAGGCATTCTGTTATGTTTTATGAAAGACGCAAAAAGAAAACGCCCAAATGACGTTTTCGCAATGGGAGTGCAAAGCTAGGAAAATATAGGACAGAAATCTAACCCGGCTCTGAAATATTTTCAGAGTCACGTAGTTGCCTATTGAAAGTAGCTATTTACTGGCCGTCAGTCCGTTCTACTTGAGGGCACTGCTTACAGGGGTAGGAAAAGCCGTAGCAAAACCTGTTGCTTGGCCAGCCGGGACGCTGCACTGGTTATAAATAGTCCAATAACGGGCAGTGAGGCCCGCCTCCCTAAGCCGGTCGCCAGTGCTCTTCTCCTTCTACTGCCGGCAACAGACCATTCAGACTCAGCAGCAGGAAAAACAGGGAGAAGGTCAGCCCGATTTGGGTTTCCAGCGTGTACTCCACCAAAAAGGAAAGTGTGACTAAAGCGTACTGGGCGACCAGCAGCGGCGCAAACCGTGGGGCAGCCCACAGGGCCGGATAATAAAAGCAGAGCGTGAAAAGCAGCGTACCCAGCAAGCCGAAAGCCACCAGGTCGTAAATAAACTGGTTGTGCGGCAGTAGGAAGGAGCTTTCTTCAATCTCGGGATAGTTCTGCCGGAACTGCTTAGCCATTTCATCCGGCATGTCCGCCTTCCCTATTCCGACTACCGGACTTTGCTGCATGATGGCCCAAGCCGCTTTATAGGAGTACACCCTTGCTACCAGGGAATAGTTATTCGCCGCCTGCGTGTCATGCACCTTACCCAGGTCTTCCTGGGTATTAGTGAACTTGTTCCGGAAAGTCGGGAAACATAGGTAGCTGACGGCCGGCAGCAGCAGCAGGCAGGCAGCCAAGTAGGTGGCCCGGCGGTACTGCTTGGCCCGGAAAACCAGCCACAGGAAGTACAGCCCCCCTACCGCGTAGAGCGTAACCAGTCCGCTGCGCACGGCCAGCATGTGCTGAAACAAGGCCAGGTAAATCACGGCGACTAGCAACCCTACCCGCCACAAGGCGGAGTTGTTGCCCCAGTACAGCAGCACGACCCCAGCGGCCACGGCCAGCGTCACCATCAGGCTGAACCGGATATGGTCGGGCTCGGTGGGCATGATCTTCGAGTGCAGGTACGACTCGTTGACGGCCGCCGCGTGGAACAGGTAGTAGCCAGTGCTTATCAGCGCAGCAACAACTACGCACCCGATAAACAGTCGCCACAGGTTCTGCAGCTTTTGCGCCGGCAGCCCGGGCAGCACCCAGAACGTCAGTGGCAGCACCACGAATGGCAGCTGCAGCACTATGTCCCGGCTATACTCCCCCAAGTTGGCGGCCTCCGTGGTCAGGCCACTGAGTAAATGGATAAAGTAGATGACGACGAAGCCGGCAAACAGTGGCCACTGCGGCCGGTTGGCTACCCGCTTATACACGGCTGCGTAGCTGATAGCCGTCAGGCCAAGGCCAACGATGCCGATACTGGGCAGAATGCGGAAGTACTTGGCTACGAACAGGCCGACAATGATGAAGGCACAAAAAAGCGTGGCCGCGTAGTGCAGCCGGGGAAGCGTGAAGGTAGAAGCCAGACGTGAGGCCATTCAAAGGGGGTAAGTAGAGCGCTAAGTTGGCAAGGATAGACAGAAAAACACCCCACCGGTCCGAAAACCAATGGGGTGTTTACCTTATTCAACGGAAAAGCCAGTCCTCAGACTTTGATTTCTACGTCAACGCCGCTGGGCAGCTCAAGCTTCATCAGGGCATCTACGGTCTTCGACGAAGTCGAGTAGATGTCGACGAGACGCTTGTAGGTGCAGAGCTGAAATTGCTCCCGGGCCTTCTTGTTCACGTGGGGCGAGCGAAGAACGGTGAATTTCTCCTTGACGGTCGGCAATGGAATAGGACCGCTAACGATAGCGCCCGTAGCCTTCACCGCCTTCACAATCTTCTCCGACGATTTGTCCACCAGGTTGTGGTCGTAGGATTTGAGTTTGATGCGAATTTTCTGATTCATGTGATGTTGAGTGAAAGCGGGTTAGCGAATGGAGTTACCCTTCTGCTTGGCGATGATGCCTTCGGCAAGGTTTTGCGGTACCTGGTCGTAGTGCGAGAACGTGAGCGAAGCCGAAGCCCGACCCGACGAAATCGTACGCAGCGTCGTTACGTAGCCGAACAGCTCCGACAGCGGAACGTCAGCCTTGATAACGTTCAGACCACCTTTGGTATCCAAACCTTTCATGATACCACGACGACGGTTCAGGTCACCGGTTACGGAACCCGTGTACTCGTCGGGCGAAACTACCTCGACAGCCATGATGGGCTCAAGCAGTTTCGGACCGGCCAAGCGGCCAGCTTCGCGGAAACCACCACGGGCAGCGAGTTCAAACGACAGCGCGTCCGAGTCAACATCGTGATAGGAACCGTAGAACAGGCGCACGCGCATACCTTCGATGGGGAAGCCGGCCAATGGGCCGTTCTTCATCGCCTCTTCGAAGCCTTTCTGAACCGGGGCAATGAATTCGCGCGGGATAACACCACCGGTGATACCGTTGACGAACTCCAGACCTGGCTTCTCCGGATCGGTTTCTTTCGGGCCCAGCTCAAACTGGATATCCCCGAATTTACCACGACCACCGGTCTGCTTCTTGTAGGTTTCGCGGTGCTCCACCTTCTTGGTCAGAATCTCCTTGTAGGCTACCATCGGGGCACCCTGGTTGATTTCAACCTTGAACTCCCGACGCATACGGTCGATGATGATTTCAAGGTGAAGCTCACCCATGCCTTTCAGTACGGTCTGGCCCGTCTCGGGGTCCGTCTGTACTACCAGGGTAGGATCTTCTTCCACGAGTTTGGCAATGGCCATACCCATCTTATCCATGTCCGCCTGAGTTTTAGGCTCAATGGCGTAACCGATAACGGGCTCCGGGAAGCTCATCGACTCCAGCACCACGCGCGACTTCTCGTCGGTCAGCGTGTCACCGGTTTTGATGTCTTTAAAGCCTACACCCGCCGCAATATCACCCGCCTGGATCTTATCAATCGGGTTCTGCTTGTTGGAGTGCATCTGCATCAGACGCGAAATCCGCTCCTTCTTGTTCGTGCGGTTGTTGTGCACGTACGAGCCAGCATCAAGCACGCCGCTGTAGCAGCGGAAGAAGCACAGACGACCAACGAAGGGGTCAGTGGCAATCTTGAACGCCAGGGCGGTAAACGGCTCGCTGTTGTCGGGGTGACGAATCACCTCCGCACCAGTATCCGGATCGGTACCGATGATGGGCGGCATGTCGAGCGGCGACGGCAGGTAAGCCATTACGCCGTCCAGCATGGACTGCACACCTTTGTTTTTGAAGGCCGAGCCGCACATTACGGGCGAGAACTTCATGTCGATAACCGCCTGGCGGATAACGACCATCATTTCGTCGCGGGTGATGCTGTTCGGGTCTTCGAAGAATTTCTCCAGCAGACGGTCGTCGTATTCGGCAACGCTTTCCACCAGCTTCTGACGCCACTCGGCTACGGTCTCCACCAGATCCTCGGGAACCGGGATTTCGTGGTACGCCTTGCCCTGAGTTGCATCATCCCATACGATGGCCTTACCGGTCAGCAAGTCGACAACACCCTTGAAGGTATCCTCGGCGCCGATTGGAATTTGCAGCGGTACGGGGTTAGCGCCTAGCTTGTCCTTAATCTCGGCTACGGCCTTGAAGAAGTCAGCACCGGCACGGTCCATCTTGTTGACGAAGCAGATGCGGGGCACCTTGTACTTGTCAGCCTGACGCCATACGGTCTCCGACTGGGGCTCAACACCCGATACGGCGCAGAACAAAGCAACGGCACCATCGAGTACGCGCAGCGAACGTTCTACTTCTACCGTGAAGTCAACGTGGCCGGGGGTGTCAATGAGGTTGATCTTGTACTGCTTGGTGTCGGCCGTCGGCTCGCCGTTGGCGTCCGTTGGGTAGTTCCAGAACGTGGTGGTAGCAGCCGAAGTGATGGTGATACCACGCTCCTGCTCCTGCTCCATCCAGTCCATCGTGGCGGCACCTTCGTGCACTTCCCCGATTTTGTGGGTCTTACCGGTATAGTAGAGAATGCGCTCCGACGTGGTGGTTTTACCAGCATCGATGTGCGCCATAATCCCGATATTCCGGAGGTATTGCAGATCTTTATTAACAGCCATGTCTAGTTGAATGAGTGAATGTGTGATTAGTAACTGAGTACCCGTCGAGGTTGTGGCCTAAACCAAATCCTGAGGGTGCCCATTCACTGAAGCACTCATTTATTTAGAAGCGGAAGTGCGAGAAGGCCTTGTTGGCCTCAGCCATGCGGTGGGTGTCGTCCTTCTTCTTCACGGAAGCACCTTCCCCTTTAGCCGCGGCAATGATTTCGCCAGCCAGCTTGTCCTTCATGGTTTTCTCTCCACGACGACGAGCGTACTGAATCATCCATTTAGCACCCACCGAAATACGACGGTCGGGACGAACTTCGATCGGCACCTGGAAGGTAGCACCCCCTACGCGGCGGCTCTTTACTTCGACAGTTGGCATCACGTTGTTCAGGGCCTTGCGCCACATTTCCAGGCCGTTTTCCTTCGTGCGCTGCTCAACGATTTCGCAGGCGTCGTAGAAAATGCCGTAGGCAAGGTTTTTCTTTCCGTCATACATCATGTAGTTGACGAAACGGGTTACCAGCGTCTCCTTGAACTTGGGGTCGGGCAGGAGGATGCGCTTCTTTGGTTTTGACTTTCTCATGAGGTTAGATGTGAGCTGGTCAGCGGGAGCCGCGGGATAAGAACCATTTTCTATCCGACGCGGGGCCCGACGCCACTCGTATCAATTACTTTTTCTTGCCGGGGGCTGGCTTGCCACCTTTGCCGGTTGCCACGGGCTGACCTGGCTTCGGACGCTTGGCGCCGTATTTCGAGCGACGCTGGGTACGACCGTTTACACCGGCGGTGTCAAGGGCACCACGGATGATGTGGTAACGTACACCGGGAAGGTCTTTCACACGACCCCCACGGATCAGCACGATGCTGTGCTCCTGCAGGTTGTGACCTTCACCCGGGATGTAGGCGTTAACCTCTTTGCCGTTGGTGAGACGCACACGGGCCACTTTGCGCATGGCCGAGTTCGGCTTTTTGGGCGTGGTGGTGTACACACGGGTGCATACGCCACGGCGCTGCGGGCACGAGTCAAGGGCGGGCGACTTCGACTTCGTCGTCAGCTTCTCGCGGCCTTTTCGTACTAACTGGTTAATAGTAGGCATTTACGGAATGGTTTGTCAAGGAGGGTTCTCTCCCAAAAAATTAGGCTTGCAAAGGTATCAAAGTCAGGGTAGAATAGCAAACGAGTTGAGATAGTTTGTTTTAGAGAAAGGGCTGGACTGCCAACAGCCGCCACCCTCCAGCTCTGACGGCCGCTATGGGCCGAAAAAAAAGACCTTCGACTTGGCGCCAAAGGTCTTTTCGGTACTATCCCAACATTAGGGAGCTTACGCCTCCCCCATCGTGCCGCCGAAGTTCATCGGGAAGCTGGGCGAGTCGGGCTGCTGCTTGATGGGCCCGAAGCTCTGCTCGAAGCGGTCAATGTTATCGGCCAGGGCCGAGAGCAGGCGCTTGGCATGCTCGGGCGTGACGACGATGCGGGCCTTCACCTTGGCTTTGGGCAGGCCGGGCATCAGGCGGATGAAGTCGATGACAAACTCGCTGCTGCTGTGCGCAATCATGGCCAGGTTGGCGTACTCGCCTTCCGCAATTTCCTCTGACAGCTCGATGTTGATGGCGTTCGGGTCCTGCTGCGGGGCGTTGGGGTCTTGGGGCTGGTTCATATCGGAAAGGTGGGTAAAGAAAGGACGGGCCCTTCGGGATTATCAAAGCTACTAAAAACAAAAAAGCCGACCGGATTGCTCCGGTCGGCTTTCTCATTACAAACTCACAACGGATTACTCCGCTGATACTTCGCGCTTGGCCCGGGAGGCGCGCTTCGGACCCGCTTCCGGAACCTCGGCTTTGGCCGCCTGCTGGGCTTCGAGCTCTTCTTTCGAGCCGACAATCTGACGCGTATACTCGCGCAGACCGGTACCGGCCGGAATGAGGTGCCCGACGATTACGTTCTCCTTCAGGCCCAACAGCTCATCGGCCTTGCCACGGATGGCAGCTTCCGACAGCACCTTGGTGGTCTCCTGGAACGAGGCGGCCGAGATGAACGACTGCGTGCCCAGGGAGGCCTGCGTGATGCCTTGCAGCGTAGGACGGGAAACCGAAGGCTGAGCGTCGCGCACTTCCACCAGGCGGAGGTCACGGCGCTTCAGGCTGCTGTTCTCGTCCCGCAGCTTACGGGCACTCAAGATCTGACCCGGCTTCAGGATGCTGGAATCACCGGCTTCCGTTACCACCTTCATGTCGATGATGGTATCGTTTTCCTCCATGAAGATAATCTTGTCGATTACCTGGTGCTCCAGGAACGTCGTGTCGCCGGCGTCGAGGATAACCACCTTCTGCATCATCTGGCGAACGACCACCTCGATGTGCTTATCGTTGATTTTTACCCCCTGCAAGCGGTACACTTCCTGAATCTCGTTCACGAGGTACTCCTGCACAGCACCCGGACCCTGAATGCTCAGGATGTCGGATGGCGTGATGGCGCCGTCGGACAGCGGCATGCCGGCCCGGATGAAGTCGTTGTCCTGCACCAGAATGTGCTTCGACAGCGGCACCATGTACTTCTTCTTGACGCCGTCTTTCGACTCGACGAAGATTTCACGGTTACCACGCTTCACGGTACCATACGTTACCACCCCGTCGATTTCCGACACCACGGCCGGGTTCGATGGGTTACGCGCTTCGAAAAGCTCGGTAACGCGGGGCAGACCACCGGTGATGTCCCGCGTCTTGCCAACGGCCCGAGGAATCTTGGCCAGAATCTGACCAGCCTTGATTTTCTCGTTGTTGTCGACGCTGATGTGCGAGCCTACCGGAATGCTGTAAGCACGCTGACCTTCCTCGATGTCCTTCTTGCCGGCCTTCACGATGATGGACGGGTTCTGGGCTTTGTCGCGCGATTCGATAATTACCTTCTCGCGGTGACCCGTCTGCTCGTCCGACTCCTCGCGGTAGGTTACGCCTTCCGTGATGGCATCGTAGACAACGGTACCGTCGAACTCGGCCAGAATAACGGCGTTGTAGGGGTCCCAGTTGTTGAGCTCGTGGCCTTTCTCCACTTCCTGGCCTTCCTCTACCAGGAGGAACGAGCCGTACGGAACGTGGTTCGAGATGAACACCTTGCCGGTGCCTTTCTCCACGATGCGAATCTCGCCCGAGCGGCCCATTACCACTTTCGTCTTCTCCCCTTCGGAATTAGTCGAATCAACGGTCCGGATATCTTCGAACTCCACTACCCCCGCAAATTTGGCTTTGATGTTGGCTTCCACCGCGATGTTGGAGGCCGTACCACCTACGTGGAACGTACGCAGCGTGAGCTGGGTACCGGGCTCGCCGATCGACTGGGCGGCAATAACACCAACGGCTTCCCCGCGCTGGACCATGCGGCCCGAGGCGAGGTTACGACCGTAGCACTTGGCGCAGATACCACGCTTGCTTTCGCAGGTCAGTACCGAGCGGATTTCCACCGACTCGATTGCCGTAGCATCGATGCGGCGGGTCGTGTCCTCCTTGATTTCCTCGCCCGAAGCCAGGATAACCTCGTCGGTCAGCGGATCCACGATATCGTGGACCGTAACGCGGCCCAGGATCCGCTCGGACAGCGGCTCAACCACGTCCTCGTTGTCTTTCAACGCGAAGGTTTCGATACCGCGGAGGGTACCGCAGTCCTGCTCGTTTACGATTACGTCCTGCGATACGTCTACCAGACGACGGGTCAGGTAGCCGGCGTCGGCCGTTTTCAGCGCGGTGTCAGCCAGACCTTTCCGGGCACCGTGGGTCGAGATGAAGTACTCGATAACGTCCAGGCCTTCTTTGAAGTTAGACAGAATCGGGTTTTCAATAATCTCGCCTACCGAACCCTGGAGCGACTTCTGCGGCTTAGCCATCAGACCCCGCATACCGCCGAGCTGACGAATCTGCTCCCGCGAGCCACGAGCACCGGAGTGCATCATCATGTAAATCGAGTTGAAGCCCTGGTCCTCCTTTTCGAGGCGACCCATGAGGGTTTCAGTGATTTGGTTGTTGATACGCGTCCAGATGTCGATAACCTGGTTGTAACGCTCGTTGTCGGTAATCAGACCCATCTGGTAGTTCTGAGTAACGGCCTTCACGTCGTTCTGCGCCTGCAGAATCAGGGCATCTTTTTCTTTCGGAATCTGGATATCACCCAGGCCCATCGACAGACCACCTTTGTAAGCCGACTGGAAGCCCAGCGTCTTGATGTCGTCGAGGAACTGTGCGGTGCGGGCCATGCCCGTCCGCTTGAACACCATGGAAATGATCTGCTGCAGCTTTTTCTTGGTCAGCAGCTCATCCACGAAGCCAACTTCCGCTGGTACCATCTGGTTGAACAGCACACGGCCGGCTACGGTCTCCACGATCTTGGTAACCAAGTCGTCGTTCTCGTCGCGGATCTGCGTGCGGACCTTGATGTAGGCGTGCTTGGACAGCACACCTTCGTTGATGGCAATCACTACTTCCTCATCGGAGTAGAAGACCATGTCCTCGCCGTCGATTTTCTCTTCGGGCGTGCTGCGCTTGCCTTTGGTAACGTAGTACAGCCCCAGAACCATGTCCTGCGACGGTACCGCGATGGGCGCGCCGTTGGCCGGGTTCAGGATGTTGTGCGACGCCAGCATGAGCATGGAGGCTTCCAGGATAGCGGCCGGCCCCAGGGGCACGTGCACAGCCATCTGGTCACCGTCAAAGTCAGCGTTGAAGGCCGTACAAACCAATGGGTGCAGCTGAATAGCTTTACCCTCGATCAGACGGGGCTGGAACGCCTGGATACCCAAGCGGTGAAGGGTCGGAGCCCGGTTCAGGAGCACTGGGTGGCCTTTCAGCACGTTCTCCAGAATGTCCCAAACGACGGCATCTTTCCGGTCCACGATTTTCTTGGCCGATTTCACCGTCTTCACAATACCGCGCTCAATGAGCTTGCGGATGATGAACGGCTTGAACAGCTCGGCCGCCATGTTCTTGGGCAGACCGCACTCGTGCAGCTTCAGCTCCGGACCAACGACAATTACCGAACGACCGGAATAGTCGACCCGCTTACCGAGCAGGTTCTGACGAAAGCGGCCCTGCTTGCCTTTCAGCATGTCGGACAGCGACTTCAGGGCGCGGTTGCCTTCGGCGCGCACGGCATTCACCTTACGCGAGTTGTCGAACAAGGAGTCGACAGCTTCCTGCAGCATGCGCTTCTCGTTCCGCAGAATCACTTCCGGAGCCTTAATTTCGATCAGGCGCTTGAGGCGGTTGTTACGGATGATAACGCGACGGTACAGGTCGTTCAGGTCGGAAGTAGCGAAACGGCCACCATCCAACGGAACCAACGGACGCAGCTCGGGCGGAATAACGGGCACCATGCGGATAACCATCCACTCGGGCTTGTTTTCCACGCGGGTCGCGGCGTCACGGAAAGCTTCTACTACGCGCAGACGCTTCAATGCCTCAGCCTTACGCTGCTGCGAAGTTTCGTGAGCGGCCGAGTCGCGCAGGCTGTAGGAAAGCTCATCGAGGTTAATGCGCTCCAGCAGCATGTACAAGGCATCGGCACCCATGCGGGCGATGAACTTGTTGGGGTCCTCATTTGGCAGCATCTGGTTCTCCCGGGGGAGCTTGTCGATGATGTCGAGGTATTCGTCTTCGGTCAGGAAGTCGAGCTGCTGCACGCCTTCTTCGGCGAGGGCGCCGGGCTGTACGACTACGTACCGCTCGTAATAGATAATCTGGTCGAGCTTCTTGGTGGGCAGGCCCAGCAGGTAGCCGATTTTATTGGGCAGCGACTTGAAGTACCAGATGTGGGCAACGGGCACTACCAGCTCGATATGTCCCATCCGCTCCCGGCGTACTTTCTTCTCCGTCACCTCCACGCCGCAACGGTCGCAGATGATGCCTTTGTAGCGAATCCGCTTGTATTTGCCGCAGTGGCATTCCCAGTCCTTCACCGGACCGAAAATCCGCTCGCAGAACAAGCCGCCCATTTCGGGCTTGTACGTCCGGTAGTTGATCGTCTCGGGCTTCACTACTTCGCCGTTCGACCGCTCCAGAATGGATTCGGGCGAGGCCAGCGAGATAGTGACTTTCGAGAAGTCCTGCACCAGTTTTTTGTTTTTTGCAAACGCCATGTAGAAAGCTGTTAGCTGTTGGCTTGTAGCTGTTAGTCAGATGCTCCCGCCTTAAGGCGAATCGGAAAGGACGTAACAGTTCGACTCTGCGAAAAGTGCTCTGCGGTTCGGATAGGTACGCCGCGCAGTAGATTTTGCTAGGTCTGGAAGAATACGCCTGGGCTTGGGCAAGTCCGGGCGGGTGCGGTCAACTTAAGCCGGTAAAGAATTGTCGTTCTGACCTTATCTCGGAGCGACACCGGCGGCAGTAAGTATCGGTTGCCCGATCCGCGTATTATCAAAAGGCACCGAAATAGGAGCTGCCGATGCATCGGCACCGGCAGCTCCTTTCTCAGACCTTAGTCAAGCGTGATTTCCAGGGCCAGACCGCGCAGCTCGTGGATGAGTACGTTGAACGACTCGGGGATATTCGGCTTGGGCAGGACGTCGCCTTTGACGATGGCTTCGTAGGCCTTGGCCCGCCCTACCACGTCATCCGACTTTACCGTCAGGATTTCCTGCAGCACGTTCGACGCGCCGAAGGCTTCCAGAGCCCACACTTCCATTTCCCCGAAGCGCTGACCACCGAACTGCGCCTTACCACCCAGCGGCTGCTGCGTGATGAGCGAGTACGGCCCGATGGAGCGGGCGTGCATCTTGTCGTCGACCAGGTGACCCAGCTTCAGCATGTAGATAACCCCGACGGTTACCGGCTGGTCGAACTGCTGACCGGTCAGACCGTCGTGCAGGTACGAACGGCCGAAGATGGGCAGCCCGGCGTCAGCCAGCTCTTTGGATACTTCCTCTTCGGTAGCACCATCGAAAATCGGCGTAGCGTAGGTGCGGCCCAGCTTGAGGCCGGCCCAGCCCAGTACGGTTTCGTAGATCTGCCCGATGTTCATCCGGCTTGGTACGCCCAGCGGGTTCAGCACGATGTCCATTGGCGTACCATCGGCCAGGAACGGCATGTCCTCATCGCGCACGATGCGGGCTACCACGCCTTTGTTACCGTGACGACCAGCCATCTTGTCCCCCACCTTCAGCTTGCGCTTCTTGGCGATGTAGACTTTGGCCAGCTGCACAATGCCGGCGGGCAGCTCGTCGCCAACCTCCAGCGTAAACCGGTCGCGCTTGAAGCGGGCGGTGATGGTGTTGCGGCGCTTGGCGTAGTTCTTCACCAGCTGTAGCACCATGCCGTTTACTTTATCATCGGCCGTCCAGCCTTCCAGGATCAGGTCCTTGAAGATGTTGACTTCCTCCGGCACGGCGTAGTTGCTCTCGTCCTTGTAGAGGTTCTTCTCGGGGAAGAGGCCTTCGGACAAGTTCTTCTTGCCGAATTTCACCCCTTTGGAGATGAGCTCGTCGCCGAACTTGTGCTTTACGCCCTGACTCGTCTTGCCTTCCAGCAGCTGCACCAGCTTCTCGACCATGATAACGCGCACGGCGCGCAACTCCTTGGCATAGGCATCCTTGAGCTCTTCTACTTCCTTCTTCGACTTGGCCCGCAGGTTTTTGTCTTTTTTCGGACGCGAGAACAGCTTGGTGCCGATAACCACCCCTTGCAGGGACGGCGGCGCCTTGAGGGAAGCATCTTTCACGTCGCCGGCTTTGTCACCAAAGATGGCGCGGAGCAGCTTCTCTTCCGGAGTCGGGTCGGTTTCGCCCTTGGGCGTAATCTTACCGATCAGGATGTCGCCTTCCTTCACCTCGGCGCCCAGACGGATGATACCGTTGTCGTCGAGGTTGCGGACGGCTTCTTCGCTCACGTTCGGGATTTCCGAGGTCAGCTCTTCCTCGCCGCGCTTGGTTTCGCGCACTTCGAGCTCAAACTCCTCAATGTGAATCGAGGTGAAGATGTCGTCGCGAACCACGCGCTCCGAGATGACGATGGCATCCTCGAAGTTGTAGCCCTGCCACGGCATGAAGGCTACCTGCATGTTGCGGCCCAGGGCCAGCTCGCCTTTGTTGGTGCCGTAGCCTTCGCAAAGCGGCTCACCCTTGGTTACGCGCTGGCCTTTCTTGACCAGCGGCGTCAGGTTGATGCAGGTATCCTGGTTGGTCCGGCGGAACTTGATCAGGTCATACGAAATCTTCTCGGCGTCGAAGCTGATCATAATGTCGTCGGCGGTCAGGTCGTACTTCACCACGATGCGGTTGGCATCTACGTAGTCAATTACGCCGTCACCTTCGGCAATAACCAGGGAACGGGAGTCGATAGCGGTACGGCCTTCCAGACCCGTGCCCACAATCGGAGCCTGCGGGCGGAGCAGCGGTACGGCCTGGCGTTGCATGTTCGAGCCCATCAGGGCCCGGTTGGCGTCATCGTGCTCTAGGAACGGAATCAGCGAAGCAGCTACCGATACGATCTGGTTCGGGGCCACGTCCATGTAGGTGTACTCCTGGGGAGCAACCACGGGGAAGTCACCTTCAAAACGGCCTTTTACGAGGTCGTTGATGAAATTACCCTTATCATCGATGCGGGCGTTGGCCTGAGCAATGTGGTGGGTGTCTTCTTCCTCGGCCGTCAGGTATTTCACGGTGTGGCTCACGTCGACCTTACCTTCCTTCACGGCGCGGTAAGGCGTTTCAATGAAGCCCATGCCATTTACCCGGGCGTGCACGCACAGCGACGAAATCAGACCGATGTTGGGTCCTTCCGGCGTTTCGATGGTGCACAGGCGGCCGTAGTGGGTGTAGTGAACGTCCCGTACTTCGAAGCCAGCCCGCTCGCGGCTCAGACCTCCCGGCCCCAGAGCCGATACGCGACGCTTGTGCGTCACCTCGGCCAATGGGTTGGTCTGGTCCATGAACTGCGACAGCTGGTTGGTGCCGAAGAAGGAGTTGATAACCGACGACAGCGTCCGGGCGTTGATCAGGTCAACGGGCTTGAAGTCTTCGTTGTCGCGCACGTTCATGCGCTCCTTAATGGTACGGGCCATGCGGGCCAGGCCCACGCCGAACTGGGCGTAGAGCTGCTCGCCCACGGTGCGCACCCGACGGTTGCTCAGGTGGTCAATGTCATCGACTACGGCTTTCGAGTTGATCAGGCCGATCAGGTACTTCACAATAAGGACGATGTCCTCATTGGTCAGTACGCGGGCTTCCCAGTTCTTGTCGAGGCCGAGCTTCTTGTTGATGCGGTAGCGGCCTACGTCGCCGAGGTCGTAGCGCTTGTCCGAGAAGAACAGCTTCTGGATGATGTCACGGGCGGTTTCTTCGTCGGGCGCCTCCGTGTTCCGGAGCTGACGGTAGATTTGCTCCACAGCTTCCTTCTCCGAGTTGGAGTTGTCCTTCTGCAGCGTGTTATAGATGATGGCGAAGTCCGCAATGTTCACATTTTCCTTGTGCAGGATAATGGACTTGGGGGCGGCTTCGAGGATGGTGTCGATGTCCTCTTCCTGAATGGTCGAGTCACGCTCCAGCAGCACTTCGTTGCGGTCGATGGAAACTACCTCACCGGTATCCTCGTCCACGAAGTCCTCCGTCCAGGTGCGCAGCACCCGGGCAGCCAGCTTGCGGCCGACGGCTTTTTTCAGAGCCTTTTTATCGGCCTTCACTTCCTCCGACAAACCGAACAAGTCCAGAATGTCTTTGTCGGTGCCGTAGCCGATGGCGCGCAACAGGGTGGTAACCGGGAATTTCTTCTTCCGGTCGATGTAGGCGTACATCACGTTGTTCACGTCCGTGGCAAACTCGATCCACGAGCCCTTGAACGGAATAATCCGGGCCGAATACAGCTTGGTGCCGTTGGTATGCTTGCTTTGGGCAAAGAACACGCCCGGCGAGCGGTGCAGCTGCGATACAATAACCCGCTCGGCGCCGTTGATAACGAACGAGCCTTTTTCGGTCATGTAAGGGATGTTGCCCAGGAACACTTCCTGCTCAATCGTCTCGAAGTCCTCGTTGTCCTTGTCGTTGCAAACCAAGCGGAGCTTGGCTTTCAGCGGCACGGAATACGTCAGGCCCCGGTCGATGCACTCGTCGACCGAGTACTTCGGCGGATCGACGTGGTAGTCGAGGAAGGTCAGGACGAAGTTTTCGCGCGAATCCGAAATCGGGAAGTTCTCGGCAAATACCTTGAACAAGCCCTCGTCGGTACGGCTTTCGGCGGCCGTTTCCAACTGAAAGAAATCCTGGAACGACTGCAGCTGCACGTCCAGGAAATCCGGATACTCGATAACTTTCTTAATCTTGGCGAAATTAATTCGCTCGATGGCTTTCTGCATCAAAGCCTTTGCTTTCGGTGTAGCCAATGCGTTTGGGTGTTAAGAAATGGACACTGAAGCGTACTGTAATCACTAAACCCTGCGGGGCCATGCTGCGTACCCGTAGGCACAAAAAGCCGCAATGCGGCGCAGAAAGGCAATCCTGTAGAGTTTGTAGGCTACAAACAGGAAAAGACCTGGCTTAGTTGCCAGGCCTATCCATGTTCGTAAGAGAAAAAGCGCGGGGCAGCTTACTTAACCTCTACTTCAGCGCCGGCTTCTTCCAGTTGCTTCTTCAAGCCTTCAGCCTCGTCCTTGGTTACACCTTCTTTCAAAGGCTTAGGAGCGCCGTCAACCAGCTCTTTAGCTTCTTTCAGGCCCAGACCGGTCAGGTCTTTCACCAGCTTAACTACGGCCAGCTTGCTAGCACCAGCAGCCTTCAGGATTACGTCGAACGACGTCTTCTCCTCAGGAGCCTCAGCAGCAGCAGCGCCGCCACCAGCCATCATTACCGGAGCAGCAGCAGCTGGCTCGATGCCATACTCATCCTTCAGGATAGTAGCCAACTCGTTTACTTCTTTCACCGTCAGGTTAACGAGCTGCTCAGCGAATGCTTTCAAATCTGCCATTTCTGTAGATTGTTAAAAAAAAGGGGGTTGTTGAATTTAATTGAGGGGAAAAAGACGGCTGGCAATTAAGCCGCAACCTCTTCTTTTTCGGAAAGCGTCTTGAGGATACCGGCCAGCTTGTTGCCACCGCTCGACAGAGCGCTGATAACGTTCTTGGCTGGCGACTGGAGCAGACCGATAACTTCACCGATCAGCTCGTTTTTGCCTTTCAGCGTGCTCAGCGTCTCGAGCTGGTCAGCACCCAGGTAGATGCTGGAGTCGATGTAAGCTCCTTTGAAAGCGGGCTTTGGAATCGCATTCTTCCCGTAGGCCTGCGCCTTGTAGAAGTCCTTCAGCAGCTTGCCGGGAGCATTGCCGGACTCTTTCGAGAACAGCACACCCGACTGGCCTTTCAGCGCTGCGTCCATTTCCGTGGTGTCACCTTCCAGCGTGTCGAGGGCTTTCCGGATCAGGGTGTTCTTGTAGACTTTGAACTCCATACCGCGGTTGAAGCACAGCCGGCGGAATTCGTTGATTTTCGCCACCGACATTCCCGAAGCATCGGCAATGTAGAACGCGTTGTGCGATTGAAACTTTTCGCTCAACTCGTCGACGAGGACTTGTTTTTCTTCCCTTGTCATATCTCGTTGATTGTGAATTAAGCGGAAGTAACCGTAGTCTCAACCGGAACGGCCGGGCTCATCGTGCTGCTCAGCGTGATGCTCTTGATGTAGGTACCCTTAGCGGACGAAGGCTTCAGGCGCAGCAGCGTCTGGATTACTTCGATGGCGTTTTCAGCCAGCTTCTGGTCATCAAAAGACACTTTACCTACGCTGCAGTGAATGATGCCGGTCTTGTCAACTTTGAAGTCGATTTTACCAGCCTTCACTTCCTGCACCGCCTTGGCCACGTCGGTCGTTACCGTACCCGACTTCGGGTTTGGCATCAGACCACGGGGACCGAGCACGCGGCCCAGGCGACCTACTTTAGCCATTACCGACGGCATCGTGATAATCACGTCGATGTCGGTCCAGCCTTTTTCGATCTTGGCGATGTAGTCGTCCAGACCAACGAAATCGGCGCCGGCGGCCAAAGCTTCGGCTTCCTTGTCAGGAGTCACGAGAGCCAGTACACGAACGGTTTTGCCGGTGCCGTGGGGCAGCGTGGCGACGCCACGTACCATCTGGTCAGCTTTGCGGGGGTCCACGCCCAGACGTACATCGATGTCGACAGAAGCGTCAAATTTGGTATAGGTAATGTCCTTTACCACTTTGGCTGCTTCTACCAAGGTACGAGCCGTCGTCAGGTCGTGCTTGGCAAGGGCGTCCTTGCGTTTTTTGCTAATCTTGGTCATGAGTTCTTCTCCGTTTGATTATGCAGCGAAAGGAGAAGCTCCCGAGACGGTGATACCCATGCTGCGGGCCGTACCGGCAACGAGTTTCATGGCCGACTCAATCTTGAACGAGTTCAAGTCGGGCATCTTCGTTTCGGCAATGGTGCGAACCTGGTCCCACGATACCGAGCCAACCTTGTTCCGGTTAGGCTCTTTCGAACCGCTCTGGATTTTGGCAGCCTCCATCAGGAGAACCGGCACCGGAGGGGTCTTCACGACGAAGTCAAACGACTTGTCGGTGTACATGGTAATCAGTACGGGACATACTTGGCCGGCCTTATCCTGGGTGCGAGCGTTGAACTGCTTGCAGAACTCCATGATGTTAAGGCCTTTGCTACCAAGTGCAGGTCCAACCGGCGGCGAAGGATTCGCAGCGCCTCCCTTTATCTGAAGCTTCAGATAACCTCTAATTTCTTTGGCCATTGGGATTGAAAGGCTTCGGAGAATATGGTCGTAACACCTATTCTCCTCAGTTTAACTATTGCTCCTAAAAAAGTGGAAGCCCCCGTTGGCCGGAGCAGACGAACCAACGACGTACTATCTATATGTGCTAAGATTCTTTCTCGACCTGCGTGTAGCTGAGCTCCATGGGAGTGCTACGGCCGAAAATCTTCACAATCACGTTCAGCTTCTTGCGCTCATCGAATATCTCGGACACGTTGCCGGAGAAGCCGCTGAAGGCGCCATCTACTACTTTCACCAGCTCGCCCACCACGAAGGGAGTATCGAGGCTGGCGGTTTCCTCCTCGGCTTCGTCCACGATGCCCAGGATGCGGTTCACTTCAGCCATGCGCAGCGGCACGGGTTTGGTATTGGCAGTTTTGCCTTCTTTGTCGCTCAGGAAACCAATTACACCCGGGGTACTGGTAATAATGTGGTCAACTTCACCATGCGACAGATCGGCGTGAATCAGGATGTAACCGGGGAAGAAGTTACGCTCGCGCACCCGCTTCTTGCCATTGCGCATCTCGTACACTTTCTCGGCCGGAATCAACACCTGGGGTACCAACTCCGAAAGGCCATGACGGCCAATCTCGGTTTCCAAGTACTGCTTGGCTTTCTTCTCTTGTCCGCTCACCGAGCGAACCACGTACCACTTCAACTCTCCCATTAGATCAGCCGATTAACGGAATGAATTGTAGAACGCCTCCAGGCCGGTTTTGAACACTAAGTCCATCACGCCGACGACAACGGCAAAAATCAGCGAGCCAATCAGCACCAGACCGGCACTCTTCTGCAGTTCATCGAAAGAAGGCCACGTTACCTTGTAGCGCATCTCCTCGGTGGTGTCGCGGAAATAATTCGTCAGCTTGCTCATGTTCGCGCCTGGTTTGGCTGTAAACTGTTTGCGGCTGCTAAAACAGCCTATTCTTGCACGGGCGGAGAGATTCGAACTCCCATCAAAGGTTTTGGAGACCTCTATTCTACCCTTGAACTACGCCCGTGGATGCGTTCCAAACAGCCCGTAAGCCGGATTGGGACTGCAAATGTACTGAACTCTTTAAACAAAACAAATCCGCCCCTGAAAATATCAGAGGCGGATTGTGTTGTTTTACCAGTTTCTAAGCGAAACTAGTCGAGGATTTCGGTTACCTGACCGGCACCTACCGTACGGCCACCTTCGCGGATAGCGAAGCGCAGACCTTTCTCCATCGCCACCTTGCTGATCAGCTCAACCTGGATGGTGATGTTGTCACCGGGCATTACCATTTCAACACCTTCTGGGAGGGTGATGATGCCGGTAACGTCGGTGGTACGCAGGTAGAACTGCGGACGGTAGTTGTTGAAGAATGGCGTGTGACGGCCACCTTCCTCTTTCGAGAGAACGTAAACTTCAGCCTTGAACTTCTGGTGAGGAGTTACGGAGCCGGGCTTGCAGATAACCATACCACGACGGATGGCTTCTTTTTCAATACCGCGGAGCAACAGACCTACGTTGTCACCAGCTTCGCCACGGTCGAGGATTTTGCGGAACATCTCCACACCCGTAACCGTCGACTTCAGACCAGCAACGGCACCCATACCGAGGATATCCACCTGCTCACCCGAGTTGATGATACCACGCTCGATACGGCCGGTAGCTACCGTGCCACGACCCGTGATAGAGAATACGTCCTCTACCGGCATCAGGAAGGGCAGGTCGGTCAGACGAGCAGGAATCGGAATGAAGCTATCAACAGCTTCCATCAGCTCCTCAATTTTCGGAACCCAGGCAGCATCACCATTCAGGCCGCCCAGAGCCGAGCCCTGGATAACGGGAATGTTGTCGCCGTCGAAGTCGTAGAACGAGAGCAGTTCGCGGATTTCCATTTCCACGAGCTCAAGCAGCTCGGGGTCATCCACCATATCCACTTTGTTCATGAACACTACGAGCTGAGGAACACCTACCTGGCGAGCCAGCAGGATGTGCTCACGCGTCTGAGGCATTGGGCCGTCGGTAGCAGCTACTACCAGGATAGCGCCGTCCATCTGGGCAGCACCCGTAACCATGTTCTTCACATAGTCAGCGTGACCGGGGCAGTCAACGTGAGCGTAGTGACGGTTAACGGTCGAGTATTCAACGTGCGACGTGTTGATCGTGATACCGCGCTCTTTTTCTTCGGGAGCGTTATCAATCGACGAGAAGTCACGCTTGGTGGCCAAACCTTTGTTCGCCAGTACCATTGTGATAGCAGCAGTCAGGGTGGTTTTGCCGTGGTCGACGTGCCCAATCGTACCGATGTTCACGTGCGGCTTGGAACGATCAAAATTTTCTTTGGCCATTGTAAAGAGATTAAAAGAATTTTAGTGGGAAGCGGGAAATACGATTAAGCTATACTGCAAGAAAGCGAAACGCAGCCCCGCTTAGTGGGAAAAACTGCACGTCGCTTTACCTGGCTGACAGATTCAGACAAGACAGTCGCGCTGCTTCGTCGGTAATCGTATTAACTGGAGCCATTTATGGGATTTGAACCCATGACCTCTTCCTTACCAAGGAAGTGCTCTACCACTGAGCTAAAACGGCTGGTTTTAAAGATGCGCTGACAACGGGAAGGCTGCTAGCGCGGGCAAAGATACTGGTTAATTCTAACAGCAGGAAACCAAAGGCTAAAACCTGTTAGCAACTAGAGCGGGAGACGAGGTTCGAACCCGCGACCTGCAGCTTGGAAGGCTGCCGCTCTACCAGCTGAGCTACTCCCGCGTAAGAGCAAGACAATGAGCTGGTGAACATTTCACCAACTCATTATTTTACTGCTGTGGGGGTAACAGGACTCGAACCTATGAACCCGAAGGAGGTGAGTTACAGTCACCCGCAATTGCCGCTATGCGATACCCCCAGCTTAGTTTTCCTCACCTTTTGCGAAGAAGATTTCCCTTTTCACAAGACCCGTTAAAGTGGGTGGGTTGTTAAAGGAGTTGCAAAATTAGAGGGTTTCTCTTGCAAGTCAAGCGCTGGGCCGAAAAGGTTGTAAATAATTTTCCGGCCACCGGACCTGAAATGAGCCTGCGGGCCACCTAACCCCCTGATTCAGGAGATACAACGCCCGCAAATGGCCCGGCGAAAAAACTCCGTCAGCCGTGAAAATAAATTCTACTGGATCAGGCTATAGGCGGCTTTCAGCTGATCATTCTTCTCTTTCGAGCGGATATCCTGCAGCGTGGCCTTCAGGCTGGCCGTACTTGGCACCAGGGAATTCAGGCCCCGGTACGCGCCCAAGCGCACCGTAATGTTGGGATGCGTGCGGGCAAATGCTTCGAGCCGCTGGATTCCCTTGTCGCGCTCCACAGGGGGCATGCGCACCATCAGCAGGCCGAAGTTTTGCAGGTAGGTGTACAGCTCATCCTCCGCAATGTCGTTCATGCGCCGCAGAAACCACTGGTACTGGTCGGCCGTGCCATTGAGCGAGTAGTAGTTTGATAAAGCGTGCAGCAACGCCGGATTGGTAGTTTCCTGCAGCGCGTTGATGGACTCCCGGGTACTGACCGTCGGATTCTTGGCCAGAGCAGCAATGGCCGCGCCCACTACCAGATAGGAGCTGTCGTTGAGGGCACTGCTGTACACGTCGCCGAAATCTTCGTTGAGGAAGGCACCCAAGGTAGTGACGGCCATGGCCCGCACCTGGCTTTTCTTATCGGTCATGGCCACGCGCCGCAGCTCCTTGCGCACGGCATTGCCCTCGGGGCCCTTATAACGCCGGAAGCCCTCGACGGCAGCCAGCCGCACGGCCCAGAAGTTATCATTCATGGCGTTGCGCTGCATGCCGCTAACGGCCAAGTCGCCCAGCTTTGCGTGCAGCTTCTCGATGGCTTCGTACTTCTGCAGGTAATGGCGGGCGTGGTAGTACTGGAACAACAGCTCATCCTGGGTCTGCTCTTCCTCGATCTTGGCCAGCAGCTGCCCTTCCCCGTCAAACTTGACCAGGCTGGGGCGCTGCGAAGCCGGCAGCGTGAACATCTGGTTGGCCTTGGTCACCACTATCTTGTGGTCGGTGGGCTGACTCTGGCTGCCCGACCACACTGAAACCGTAACGGGCAGGCGGTAAATGGGCGTGAAGGTGGAATCCTGCATCTGCTCGACGCGCAGGTTGATCTGGCCGTTGGCGTAGGTGTGCGAAATGTGCAGCTCCGGGTGGCCGCGCTGCAGAAACCACTGGTCGAAAAACCACATCAGGTCTTCCCCGGTGGTTTCTTCGAAGGCAATGCGCAGCTTGGCTATTTCGGAAGCCGAATACTTGTTCTGGGTGAGGTAGCGGTTCAGCGAAGCAAAGAAAGCGTCGTCGCCGACGTATTTGCGCAGCATGTGCAGCACCCGGCCGCCCTTGTCGTAGGAATGGCGGTCGAACATATCCTCCCGGGCGCCATAGTGGTAGCGGATCAGCGGCTCCCGCTTGCTTTCGGCTTCGGTCAGGTAGTTGGTGAGCTTCTGCTGCTGCACCAGGGCCGCGGCATCGACGCCGTACTTATGCTCGGCCCACAGCAGCTCCGAATAATCGGCAAACGACTCGTTCAGCGGCAGGTTCGACCACGACTCGCTCGTGACGTAGTCGCCAAACCAGTGGTGAAACAGCTCGTGGGCAATGGTGCCTTCGGCCAGGTAGCTCTGGTCGAGCAGGTCGCGCGGAGTCAGCTGGGTCCACTCCTGCCGAATGGTGACGGCCGTCGTGTTTTCCATGGCGCCGGACACGAAGTCGCGCACGGCCACCTGCGAGTATTTCTCCCAGGGAAATTCCACGCCCAGCTTCTTGGAGAAGAAGTCCATCATCTGGGGCGTGTTGCCGAACACGGCTTTGGCGGTGCCCTGGAACTTGGGCTCCACGTAATAATCGACGATTTTGCCTTTCCACGTGTCACTGACGACGGCAAACTCACCTACGGCCATCATGCTCAGGTAGGGTGCGGCGGGCAGCGTCTGCTTCCACACGTCGGTGCGGGTACCATCGGCATTTTTTTTCGACGAAATCAGCAAGCCGTTGGACAGCGTCTTGTACTGCGCGTCCACCGTCATGGCAATTTCCTGGGTCATGCGCTGGTTGGGCTTGTCGATAGTCGGAAACCAGGCGGAGTTGGCCTCCGTCTCGCCCTGGGTCCAGATCTGCTTGGGCTTGGTCTTGTCGGTACCCAGCGGGTTGATAAAGTACAGGCCCTTGCTGCTGGTAATGGCGGCGCTGCCCCCGGCCTCCAGCTCATTGGGCTTGGCCACGTAGCTGATGCGCACCTGGTACTGCTCGGTGCGGGTGTAGGTCCGGTCGAGGGCAATGGTGAGCTTGCGCTTGTCGTAGGTGTAGTTCAGGTTTTTCTCCTTGCCGCCGATAACGGACCGCACGCTTTTGATGTCAAACCCTTTGGCATCGAGCACCAGCTGGTTTTGCGGATAGAAGTGCGGGCGGACCGTAAGCAGCGCGTTGCCGGTAAGCCACTGGCGGGCCCAGTCAAACTTCACTTCCAGCTTGGTATCAACCAGATCGGTAACAACGGTAGCGGCCGGCTGCACCGGCGTGGTAGGCGGCAGCCAGGAGGGCACGATGATAGTGCTGGCAGCCGCCCGAGAAATCAGGGGCTCGGTAACAACCGTACTTTTCTTATGGGTAGCCGCTTTCGGCGACGTTGGCTTAACAGCTTTTACTGTCTGAGCCGAAGCCGTTAGCTGGCACGTAAGGACCAGGCCAAGAATGCCGAGGACCGAATATTTCATGCAGGGAAGCAATAGGGAATTGAAGGCTCAAGTTCCGAAATTATTTCAGATTTGGCCTATCTTTAAGCCCTTTTCCGCCCACCCTGCCCCCATCCACCATGCTACAGGTACGCACCGCCCCCCACCAGACCTGGGATATCGAGTATCAGCCCAAGGGCGCCATCGAGGTCAATGGGGAGGCCTTTGTCTGGGATATTGTCGCGCTCGGGCAGGGCCGCTACCACATTCTGCTGGAGGGCCGCTCCTACTCCGCCGAGGTCATCAGCGCCGATTATACGGCCAAGACCTTTCAGCTCAAAATTGCTGGGCAGCAGGTTGAGGTTGAGGCCAAGGACCGGTTCGACCTGCTGCTCGATAAGCTGGGCATGAGCAACGTGGCCGCCAGCAAAGTCAATGAGCTGAAGGCGCCGATGCCGGGCCTGATCGTCGACATCCGGGTGGTACCGGGCCAGACCGTGCAGAAAGGCGACCCGCTGCTGGTGCTGGAAGCCATGAAAATGGAAAATATCCTCAAAGCCCCGACCGACGGCACCGTGGGGGCCATCAAGGTTACGCTGCGCGACAACGTCACCAAAGGTCAGGTTCTCGTACAGTTTAGCTGATCCTCAGGTCGGCCGGGAGCAGCTGGGATCAGAGGCTGGTACAGCCGAGCTGCCCGGCCTGCTCCCGCCGCCCGACTTTCCATTTACTCTTTAAATCCCAACTGCCTTGAAGTACAAACGAATTCTGCTCAAACTAAGCGGCGAAGCTCTGATGGGGCAGCAGCAATACGGCATCGACGCGGAGCGGCTGATGCAGTATGCCTCCGAAATCAAGACGGCGGCAGCCACCGGCGTGCAGGTGGCCGTCGTTATCGGGGGGGGCAACATCTACCGCGGCGTGCAGGCCGAAGCGTTTGGGCTGGACCGCGTGCAGGGCGACTACATGGGCATGCTGGCCACGGTCATCAATTCGATGGCCTTGCAGAGTGCCCTGGAGAAACTCGACGTGAGTACCCGCCTGCTGTCGGGTCTCACCATTCAGCGGGTGTGCGAGCCCTACATCCGGCGACGCGCCGTGCGGCACCTGGAAAAGGGCCGGGTGGTGATTTTCGGCGCCGGCATTGGCTCCCCCTATTTCACGACCGACTCGGCCGCTTCCCTGCGGGCCATCGAAATTGAAGCTGACGTGGTGCTGAAAGGCACCCGCGTGGATGGCATCTACACGGCCGACCCGGAGAAAAACCCGGATGCGGAGAAGTTCGGCGAAATCTCCTTCGACCAGGTAATCGAGAAAAACCTCAACGTGATGGACATGACGGCCTTCACCTTGTGTAAGGAAAATAACCTGCCCATCATCGTCTTCGACATGAACACGGCCGGCAACCTGGAGCGCCTCCTGAACGGGGAGCACCTGGGCACGCTGGTGAGCATGGGCGGCGCCACCGAAAGCCCCCGCCGCCAGCCGGTACAGCGCGACCCCAAGCATAGCGCCCTGCAGCCGCTGGTGGGCAACCAGCCGGAGCAGGCCTAAGAAAAGTTTGACCGTTGGGCGGGGAATGCGGACTTTCGCCTTCCGCCCCCCACGTTTAGCAGTTACCATTCACCATTTAATATTTCGAAAGTGGACGAGGAAATCCAGTTTTACCTGAGCGAGGCCGAAGAGTCGATGAGCAAGTCGCTGCAACACACCGGTTCGGAGCTGAGCCGCATCCGGGCTGGCAAAGCGTCGCCGGCGATGCTGGAAAGCCTGCGGGTAGATTATTACGGCACGCCCACCGCCATTTCGCAGGTCGCCAACATCTCGACGCCCGACGCGCGGACCTTGTTCATCAAGCCCTGGGAGAAGAACATTATTGCGGAGGTGGTGAAGGCCATCAAAAACAGTGATTTGGGCCTGAATCCGCAGTCTGACGCCGAAGGGGTGCGCCTCAACATTCCGCCCATGACCCAGGAGCGCCGCAAGGAGCTGGTGAAGCAGGTAAAGAATGAGACGGAGCTGGGCAAGGTGCGCGTCCGCGGCATCCGCAAAGACGTGAACGAGTCGTTGCGCAAGCTGCTGAAAGACGGCGCCGCCGAAGACGCCGTCAAAGACGCCGAGGCCAAAGTCCAGAAAATCACCGACAGCTACATCAACAAGGTAGATGAGCTCATGAGCAAGAAGGAAACCGAGATAATGACCATCTGAGTTTCGCTTAGCGCAAGGCTTAATAAACAGCAAGCCCCGCCGTATCCGTACGGCGGGGCTTGCTGTTTATTAAGCCTTGCTGATAGTTCCGTTCAGAAAGCAGTGCTGGTAATGCAGATGATTTACTCGCGCCAGTAGCCTTCCAGGATGATTCGCGCCTCCACCGGCTCTGCCACCAGGTAGCGGATGGATTTACCGGCCCGCACACAGTCGCGGATAAACGTAGCCGAGATATCCAGCAGGGGGGCATCCACCACCCGCACGCCGGGGTGAGCATTTACATCGGTGGCATCCACGCCGGGCCGGGGATATACGTACACTTCATGCTCGGCCAGAATCCGGTCGGCCTGCTTCCAGCGGGGCAGGCCGGGCAGGTTGTCTTCCCCCATGAGCAGGACGAAGCGGTGGTCGGGATGCCGGCGGGCCAACTCATCGAGCGTGTCGATGGTGTAGCTGGGCTTGGGCATGTCAAACTCGATGTTCAGCGCCCGCAGGCGCTCGTTGTGGGCAATAGCCAGTTGCACCAGCTCGTAGCGCTTCTGCTCGGCCAGCATCTGCTGCCCCACCTTAAACGGGCTTTGCGGCGACACCACCAGCCATACCGCATCCAGATCGGTGTGCGTGGCCATAAAGTGCGCCAGAATCAGGTGGCCCGTATGGATAGGGTTGAAGGAGCCGAACAGCAGGCCGACCTTGGTAATGCGGGCGGCTTGGCTCACAGAATAGCGGGCTCGGCAGTAATGAAGTCGCGCACCAGCTTTTCGGCCTGGGCCGTGGCATGGTCGAGGTCGTCGTTGATGACCGTGATGTCGAAGCGGTCTTCAAACGTAAGCTCAAAGTTGGCTTTGTAGAGCCGGGCCGAGATACTGGCGGCCGAGTCGGTGGCCCGGGTGCGGAGGCGCTCCTCCAGAATTTCCAGGGAAGGAGGCTTGACAAAAACGGCCAGGGCGCGGTCTTTGTAAAACTCTTTGATACTGAGCCCGCCTTTCACATCCACATCAAGCACGGCGTGCTTACCGCTCTCCCAGATGCGCTCAATCTCATCTTTTAGCGTGCCATAGAAGGCTCCTTCGTATACTTCCTCCCATTCCACGAAAGAATCGTGGCGGATCTTCTCCTGGAATTCCTGAACGGAGATGAAGTAATAATCCTTTCCGTTGGCTTCCGTCCGGCCGCGCTTGTCGCGCGTACAGGCTGAAATAGAGAAGCTTAACTCCGGAATACGATCCAGTAGCCGGTGGACGATAGTAGTCTTGCCGGCACCGGAAGGAGCCGAAAAAGCGATGATTTTACCCTGCATGGGGTAAAATTAGGCCATTTCTGCTTGAAGGCGCGCTAAAATAGTTTGGGGCAGCGCCGCGGGGGCTCCCTTACGGCCTACTTTCTGGGAAAGAAAGTCGACGAAAATGCGCTGCTTATCGATGCTGTCGAAGCACGGGGAGCAGTCTTCCGCGTGGCTGGCGAAGTACGATTCGTCTTCAGCGCTGGGCTCCTGGCCCACAATGATTTGGTCGAGGATTGTGTTCACACGTTCACAGTCGGCGCCTTCCGGAGAGGGGGCGTTCTGGTTGGTTGATGTAGTAGCGGTGTTTTCCATAATCAGGCCGGGAGAGAGTTTTTTAGTCGTTGTCGTCCTCAACATCGGAGCCATCAGTATCGTTACCGTAGCCCATCGATTTTGCGTATTTTTCTAGTTTGTCCTTCAGAAAGTTGCGCGCCCGGTGCAGGCGGGAGCGGACCGTTCCGATGGGAATATCGAGCACTTTGGCCATTTCCTCGTAGGTAAACCCTTCCAGGTCGCAGAGGATAATGACGGTGCGAAAATCCACCGGCAGCGAGTTTAGGGCGCTGGCTACTTCGTCGCCGATAAGGTCGCGTACGGACTGCTGCCGCATATCCGAGGAGGTGCTGCCTGCGTCGCCGTCGGCTTCCACATCTTCGGTATTGTAGTAGCCCTCAATTTCGCTGTAATCAACTTTGGCCGGCTGCTTGCTTTTTTTCCGGAAGTCGTTGATGAACGAATTTTTCAGGATGCGGAACAGCCACGCTTTGGCGTTGGTTCCCTGCTCAAAGTACTCAAAGAAGCGGTAGGCTTTCAGATACGTCTCCTGGACGAGGTCATTGGCGTCGTCTTCATCAAGAGTAAGGCGGAAGGCAAAATTGTACAAAGAGTCGAGCACCGGCATCAGTTCAGCCTGAAACCGGCGGTCTTTTTCTTCTTTGCTCAACTTGGAAACCCGTTCGGGAGAGTCGCTCATGGACGCTGGAAATTGCGGCTACAGTTGGATGGAGAGTGGCAGCCGTGTAAACAAATGTACAGATTATACTAATCCGCTCAAGCAGGGTTTAGCCGGCCGATTTCAGCGCGGCGTTCGGTAGCTACTACGAGGAAGCCATAAAGAAACACAAACAGGTTGAATCCGATTTGTACTTCCAGGAGCGAATCGACGAGCATGGCGGTGCCCAGTATAAGCAGGAAATGCCATACGTACGGATTTCGGCGCTGCCTTGGTTGCGCCAGCGGCCCCAGCAGCGCCAGCAGCCACAGAAACAGCCCCGTTATTCCGCTGCTAACTAGGTAGTGCAGATACTGGTTATGAATCATTACCCGGTTGGCCGGCCGAATACCAAAATCCTGATATTCGTACTGCTCCATCATGGCGGCTTGGGCGTCGGCGGGGCCCACGCCGAGCCAGGGGTTGTTGCCGGCAATGGTGCGGGCCGTTTGCCAGGCGGCCAGCCGCTTGGCCAATGACAGGTCGTTGATGTCGTGGCCGTAGCGAAACTCGTTGTAGTCGTAAACCGTGGCACTCACGCGCTGCCGCACCGAGGCCAGCAGCTGGTAGGCCAGCACCGGCGCGGCCCCGAGCAGCAGCAGCAGGGCGGCCCCAAGCAGAAAACGGCGCTTTACCAGCAAAAAATAAACGACGTCGGCAAACAGCGCCACGTAGAGCACCAGCAGCCCGGTGCGGTACGCCAGTACGTGCAGCGTCAGGGCCGCTACTGCCGAGGCCGTTAGCAGCAGCCACCGCAGCCAGCCGGTGGTTGGGGCACCCCGGCTCAGCAGCAGGCCAAAACAGCAGGCCAGGGCCAGCATGATGCCAAAGTGAATGTGGAAGATACGGGTTACGGAAGGCAGGTTCTGGCCTACCCGCATCAGGTCGAGAGCGTGGGCCGGGTTCAGCAGGTAGCGGCCCATGGTGGCGGCGCCCAGCAGGGCCAGGCCAATGACGAACAGTGCGCCCACCCAGAACTGCTGCCGGCGGCTCAGCGGCACGGCCAGCGCAAAAGCCAGCGGCACCCCCAGCAGCGGCAGCAGGCGGTACAGCTCGTGCCGCCAGACGGCCCACTGCGACGTGTAGAAGCCACTCAGCAGCAGCAGCAGGTATAACAAGGCCAACTGCCAGGCGGCAGCATTGCGCAGCCAGGGTTTCAGCAGCTGCCGCACCTGCGGATTGGCCGCCGCCGCCAGCACGCCCACCACCGGGCTCAGCGCGACCAGCGCCCGGGACGCCAGCAGCCCCACCACGCCCGCCAGACACGCTAGCAGCAGCAAGTACTGGGAAAGGCGCCCGGCGGCGTAGGCTTGCCGGAACGAGCCAGCCGGCAGAAGTTGCCTCATAAACACGGATAAGAAGCGTAAGAAAGTCAGGATTGGGCGGATGGACAAGGCTGCCATGCCAAAACCCGGCTTAGTACCAGCGCCGGCTCAATGGCCCGGATACAGGTGCAGTCGGCCGGAGTCCGCCGGCAGTCGGAGCAGTCGGGCCGGTCGAAAACCAGATAATCGGCGTGGAGCCCCAGAGGCGCCCAACGGCCCGGGTGCGTGGGCCGCATGGGCGGATACAGGCCCAGCGCATAACGCCCCAGGGCCGCCGCCAAGTGCAGGGGCCCGGTACTATTGGCTACCAGGCCATCGGCGGCGGCAATGAAGGCCAGCAGCTGGGGCAGGGATAGTTTTCCGGTCAGGTCAGCGGCCAGCACTTCGGCGTGTTCGGCCAGCCAGGGACGCAGCTCCTCTCCTTCGGCGGCCGTGCCGGTGATAAACACGCGGTGGCCGGCCCGATGCAGCCCCTGGGCCAGAGTGCCGAAATGGTCGAGGCCCCATTCCCGGGCACTGCCGCGGCTGCGCGGGTGCAGAATCACGTTGAGCTGGCCGGGCTGCCGCGCCCGCAGCAGCAGCTGCCACTCGGTAGGCAGTGCCACGGTAGGCTGCAGACGAACCAGCGGCCTCAGGGCAGCCAGCGGCACCTCCACCCGCAGGCCCAACGGGGCCAGCAACTGCAGGTTCAGCTGGGCCTCGTGCAGGGGCGACTCCCGCCGGCTCAGAGCGACCAGCCGGTTGCAGGTCAGCCAGTGAATCCAGCGGTTGCGGGTGCCGATGCGCAGGGGGATGCCAGCCTGCTGGGCCAGCCGGGCCACCAGCTTGTTGGGAAACACGTGGATGACGGCATCGGCCTGCTGTGCGCGCAACACCTCCAGCCGGGCCGGGGCTGGCAGCAGCAGCAGCTCATCAAAATTCAGGAAGCCGTCAACCCAGGGGCAGGCATCGGCCACGGCCCGGGTGTAGGTGCGGCCCAGCAGAATGACCCGGCAGCCCGCAAACTGCTGCTTGAGCCACCCGCAGACCGGCAGGGTGAGTACCACGTCGCCGATGGCATCAGTGCGGCTGACCAGAAACGTTTTCATGCGGCGGAAGCAGGTGGCGCCGCCGGCAGGGTGCGCAGCTTGGCAAATTTCAGAAATACCCCCCAGGCCGAAATGCCGGCAATGCACAGCCCCGCAAAACCATCCAGCCAGCCCAGCCGGAAGAAATAGCCATGCACAAACTTCCAGAGCGGCTTCAGCAGCAGGTGAAACAGCGTGACGCGCCGCCGGCCGCGCAGGGCCAGCTCGGCGGCCGCAATGCTGGTGAAGCGGTTGAGCTGGCTCACGTGCTGCTCCACGGAATCGTACGAGTAGTGCAGCGCGTCGCCGGCCAGCGTGCCGATGGTCTGGCCCGGGACCAGCGCGTACCGTTCGTGCAGCAGCAGGCCCTGCCAGCTTCCCAGGCGCCGGTCGTAGAGGCGCAGCTTCCGGTCGGGGTACCAGCCCCCGTGCCGCACCCAGGTACCGCAGTAGTTGGTCAGGCGGGCCAGAGTGTAGCCCGCGTGCTGCCAGTCGGCCTTCGCGGCCCGGATGCTCTGCTGCAGCTCCGGGGTCAGCACCTCGTCGGCGTCGAGCTGGAGCACATAGTCGTGGCGGGCCTGGGCGGTGGCAAAGTTCTTCTGCTCGACGTAGCCTTCGAAAGCGTGCTGGACGACGCGGGCCCCGTACTGGCGGCAAATTTCCACCGTGCGGTCGGTGGAGCAGGAATCGACTACCAGCACTTCGTCGGCCACCGCGGCCACCGCGGCCAGGCAGCGGCCGATGTTGGCTTCCTCATTGAAGGTGATGACGACGACGGAAAGAGAAACCAAAGCGGAACTAGTGAGGATATTTCAGGAAACTTGTGGCCGGCAAATATCCACAATAGCCTGCTCTTGTCAGGCAGCGCCGCCTGCATTATTCTGCTTCTCTACGTTACGGCTGCCCCAATGCTCCTCACCCAGATTCACCCTTTGTTTCAGCCGCGCCACCTAGCCGGGACATCGATAGGCACGCTTGCGCTGGGCAGCGACTTATTCATCTGTCACTCCCATTACTACAATAGCGCCCTAGATGAATGGGCTGCGGGGCTGCTCGCAGGTGGGTTGGGCGTTATTACGCCTTTGTGGGCGTACAAAAAACGGTGGCTGCTCCGCTTCCTGTTGCCTGTATTTGCCATTGCTTTGCTTGCGGGCTGGTTTGTGTGCCTGACCAGCGCCAAAAGCCAGTACCTAAGCCGGCAGCTTGCCTTCGACGGGGTTATGGGCGGGGCCCGCGTAAGTGACTTCGAAATAAAAACGCGCAGAGGTTTCACCACGCAGTATATCGTATTTCCATACCAACACAACGCCTTGGTCTACTACCAGCGAGTCGCCAACGCGCGCAAGCTGCCTTTTGGCGACAGTCTATACGTTCGTTATTCAGCTTCCCACCCCGAAAACGTCGTGGTGACCGGGGCCCGCCGGCAAGGAGATTTCCGGCTGCAGCACCCATAAAAAAGCCCGCTCTGCGGGGCAGAACGGGCTTTTTTAGATAATCAACCAAGCCTAGTAGCGGTAGGCATCCGACTTGAACGGACCGGCCACATCGACGCCGATGTAGCTGGCCTGCTTAGGCTTCAGCTCGTCCAGCTCCACGCCGATTTTGGCGAGGTGCAGATGTGCCACCTTCTCGTCGAGGTGCTTGGGCAGGGTGTACACCTTGTTTTCGTAGTTGGCCGAGTTTTCCCACAGCTCCAGCTGCGCAAGCGTCTGGTTGGTGAAGGAGTTCGACATCACGAACGAGGGGTGGCCCGTCGCGCAGCCCAGGTTCACGAGGCGGCCCTCCGCGAGGATGATTACTTCCTTGCCGTCGATGTTGTAGATATCCACCTGCGGCTTCACCGTGTCTTTGGTGTGGCCGTAGTTGCCGTTCAGCCAGGCCATGTCGATTTCATCATCGAAGTGACCGATGTTGCAGACGATGGCCTTGTCCTTCAGGGCGCGGAACGACTCTTCGGTGATAATGTCGCAGTTGCCGGTAGCGGTTATCACGATGTCGGCTTCTTTGATGGCTGTAGCCATTTTCTTCACCGCGTAGCCATCCATTGCCGCCTGCAGCGCGCAGATCGGGTCAATTTCTGTCACGATAACCCGGGCACCGGCCCCGCTCAGCGAAGCGGCAGTACCTTTTCCGACGTCGCCGTAACCGGCTACTACGGCCACCTTGCCGGCCATCATCACGTCGGTAGCCCGGCGGATAGCGTCCACGGCCGACTCTTTGCAGCCGTACTTGTTGTCGAACTTCGATTTGGTAACCGAGTCGTTGATGTTGAAGGCGGGCATCAGCAGGGAGCCGTTTTTCACGCGGTCCAGCAGGCGCAGCACGCCGGTGGTGGTTTCTTCCGAGATACCCCGGATGCCGGCGGCCAGCTCGGGGAAGCGGTCCAGCACCATGTTGGTCAGGTCGCCACCGTCGTCGAGAATCATGTTCAGCGGCTCCCGGTCTTCGCCGAAGTACAGCGTCTGCTCGATGCACCAGTTGAACTCTTCCTCGTCCATACCTTTCCAGGCATATACAGGGATACCGGCAGCAGCAATGGCCGCGGCGGCATGATCCTGGGTCGAGAAGATGTTGCACGACGACCACGTCACGTCGGCGCCCAGGGCGATAAGCGTTTCGATGAGCACCGCCGTTTGAATGGTCATGTGCAGGCAGCCGGCAATGCGTGCGCCTTTCAGGGGCTGGGCAGCGCCAAATTCGTCGCGGAGGGCCATCAGACCGGGCATCTCAGCTTCGGCCAAACGGATTTCCTTGCGGCCCCATTCGGCCAGCGACATGTCTTTTACTTTGTACGGTACGTAGGCCGTGGTCTTGGTCTCAACCATGATGCAGGGGATGTTTTTCGGATCAACTACAAAGGTAACCAAAATGTTAGTGCCGTTTGACACAAACAGAAAGCCCGCTCCTTTATAGAGCGGGCTTTCTGTTTGTCAGGCTTGGGGTTAGCGCCAGTTAGTTGTTTTCGATAACCACGGCCTGCAGCCGCAGATTGGTGGCTACGCTGGTGCTTTTGATGCCCCGAACCAGGATGGTGTAGATCTTGCCGGCCGCGTAGGCCTTGGCACCGGTTGGATTGGTGCCAGTGCCGTCGCCCACCGATACTTCAACCATGCCGGTTGCACCCGCGCCGGTCGAGACGGCCAGATTATACGTGTTCGGCGTCAGCTCCGTGAAGGAGGATGCCGTACCAAAGCCCACGTTGGTGATAATTTCGGTGGTGCCGATAGTGGGGGCCGGCAACGACAGGTTCAGCGGCGAAGGCGCCGAGACACCCAGATGCACAATGCGAATTTTGGCTTTGCCGGCAGCGGGAGCCGTCAGGTCATCGACGACGGCCAGACCGGCAGCCGACCCCAGGTTGGCGTTGGGCGAGTAAGCAAAGAACGAGTAGTTCTTGTTCTTCTCGACGGCCAAAGTCTGGGTGACGCTCGTGGCGCCGCTGGTAGCATCATTGACTTTCAACGACTGCGCCCCCGCCACCACATTGACGTAGCTGCTGTTGGTGCCGTACGTGGCCTGCCCCAGCTCTTTGTTGTCGTTGGCCACTATTTTAACGGCCGCACTGGATGTAGGCGCCGCGTGCACCAGCATTATTTTGCCCTGGTCCGGCACCGGCGTTACCACTGGATCATCGTCATCGTTGCCACAACCCGTGAAGGCCAGAGCGGCAGGCACCGTGGCCAGCAGGAGTGCGCGGTTCAGAAAAGTTGCGAGATTTTTCATGGGAAAGAATGGAAAGGACAAAGTGAACTGCGCACAGAACGTAAGGGCTGCGGGTTTTGTTGGGTGGGGAAAGGAGTTTTTCCCGACGAATCACCCTATTGGCTCGATCAACGAATTATGATCCTGCTATATAGTCAATACCTTTACCGTTTAAACTGCCGCTTCATCCGCCCCGTTTCCACATCTATGCGTCGTCTTGCTTTTTTGTTGCTCCTGCTGTTGAGTTTTGGTATGGTTCAGGCCCAGCAGGCCCCGGTTGGTCCGCTTATCCGGCTCAGCCCCGAAGATGAGGACCGGCGGGAAAGCGGCCCGCAAAAAAATTTCTACTTCGCCACGGGCGACAAGTCCACTGCCCGCTACCAAAGCGCGGGATTCTTTGGCCAGCGGCTCCGGCCGTATCTGGCGGGCAACGCGGCGGCGCTATCCAGCCTGAACGCCTACCGCCGGCAGAAATGGCTCCTTTTGACCGAGCGCCTGGTGTTTGTCAGCGCCGTGAGTCTCTACAGCCAGCAAGTGCTGGCCAAGCCCAGCGAACAGCAGTATTTCAACAGCACCCAGAAGGTAGCTGTTGGTGTGGCCGCGTTCAGCCTGTTGTCGAACGTGCTCATTTCTTACCATACTAACGGTCATTTCCAACGGGCTGTCGGCGAGTACAATGCGGGGCTGTCGTCGGCCCGGGTGGGCATGGTCCAGCGCCTGACCCCATCAGCTGTGGGGCTGACGGCCGGCGCAAGCGGGCGCCCGCAGTTGGCTTTGAGCTGGAGCCTGCGCTAGACCAAGCGTGGCGTTTTTTCGTACGCTTACTTCATGGAATATCCCTTGCCGGCAGCGGCCCGGCAGTATGTTGCCGAGCATCTGCACGACGACCCCGCCAAACTGGCGCTCCAGGCCCGCCGCTACCCCGGCCTGCCCGTACCGGACCTGGTCCGCCAGATCCAGGCCCGCCAGAAAGCCCGCACCAAGCTTCCCGCCTGGGCCGACAACCCCGACCTTATTTTCCCGCCGGCCTTGTCGGTGGAGCAGGCTTCTTCTACCCGCACGGCCGCTTTCAAGGCCAGCCTGGTAAACGGGCAGCGCCTGGCCGACCTGACCGGGGGCTTCGGCGTGGATGCCTCGTGCTTTGCCAACCACATTCCGGAGGTGCATTACGTAGAGCGCGACCCGGCTTTGGTGGCCGTCGTGCGCTACAACCTGGCGCAGCTCGGCATCGGCAACGTGCACTGCCACGCCGGCGACGCCCTGCAGTTTCTGAAAAGCACCCCCGACACGTTTGACTGGATTTACCTGGACCCCGCCCGCCGCGACACGGCCGACCGTAAAATCTACCGGCTGCAGGACTGTGAGCCGGATGTGCTGCGCCTGCTGCCTTTGCTGCTGCACAAAGCCAACCGGGTGCTGCTCAAAACCTCGCCCATGCTCGATATTGAGCTGGCGCTGCAGGAACTCAAGCAGGTCCGCCGGCTGTGGGTGGTGGCCGTAGACAACGAATGCAAGGAAGTGCTGTACGAGCTGGGTCCCGAGCCGGCCGTGGATCCGGAGCGCTACACCGTCAACCTGCTCCGCAACGGGCAGCAGCAGGAGTTTCGGCTTAATAAAGCCCGCGAAACCCGGGCCGTAGCCCGCTACGCCGAGCCTCTGCCCCAGGGCTACCTCTACGAGCCCAACGTGGCCGTACTCAAGGCCGGCGGCTTTCGCAGCGTGGGCACCGCCTTCGAGCTGTTCAAGCTGCACCAGCACAGTCACCTGTATATGTCGGAAACGCTGCGCCCGGACTTTCCGGGGCGGATTTTCCGCATTCTGGCCGCCGAGAAATACGATAAGAAAACCCTGCGCGCCCACCTCGGGCCCGAAGCCCGGGCCCACGTCACGACCCGCAACTTCCCCGATACCGTAGCTGAATTCCGGCAGCACACCGGCATTCGCGAAGGCGGTGATATATATCTGTTTGCCACCACCGACCTGCGCGGCCGCCCGATTGTGGTGGTGTGCGAGAAAGTCTGATGCCCATTCCTTGCGCCGCATCAAGCGCCAGATAGGCGACACCTTTTCTCCCGGCAATGCCCGCTGCTTATTTAGCCGGACTAACCCAGGGACTGCCTTTTAGCCGGAAGCGCCAGGGCAAAGCGGCGTCGAGGCCGGCGTAGTCGATGCCAACGCGGGGACTGGCGACCAGCCGCTCGTCGGGCATCCGTTCTGCGTGATCTTCTATCCAGATCAGGTCCCCGCTGACATCGGTGCCGTAGTGCTTAGTGGTGATTCCCAAGGCTTGGGTGAGCAGGCCCGGGCCCGCAGTCAGGTTGCGGGCCGGTGCCGGCAGGCCGCGGCGCAGCAGCATTTCCGCCACGCCCTCGGTGGGCTCGAGGCCCCGGATCAGGACGGCATCGGCCTTGCCGGCTTCGTTGGTGATGATGTTGAACAGGGTGTAGCGGCCATAAATCAGGTAGCAGTAGGCGATGCCGCCGGCTTCGTACATCACCTTGGTCCGGTTGGTGAAGCGGCCCAGGTGGGAGTGGCAAGCCTGGTCGCCGATGTGGGCGTAGGCCTCCGTCTCGACGATGCGGCCGCCGGTGAGCACGCCGTCGATGCGGGTAAACAGGTATTTGCCGACTAGCTCGCGGGCAATCCGGACAACGTCGGGGCGCTGGTAAAAGGCGGTGGGGAGCTTCATTTGGTACTGGACGGTTTGTGCGGCCGGATAGCCGGCGGGGTACTCATGCAGGGCATTTGACGGGCCAAGGCCCGCTTATGTACGGAAAGCCCGGCTAAAAGCTTACCCCCGGCTGGCGGGCTGCGGGCGTTTTTTTTTAGCCGTACAACCCGGCAAACAGGCTGCATATCTGCCAGGCAACCCCTATCTTTGCTTTCGTTATAGGTGGCCGGACCCCAATTGGGGGGCGAGGCTGAAAAGGGAATCCGGTTTAATTCCGGAGCTGTCCCCGCAACTGTACGCTTCGAGTATTTGGTGGGCCCATCCCCCAGCCACTGTTTCTGAGAGGGAGTCGTTGCCAGCCGCAACGACGCCGGAGAAATGGGAAGGCGGCCCACCGGAAGCAAGCCAGGAGACCTGCCCATAACTTTTAGTGTTCAGCGCTTTCGGGAGAAAGGCGGAGAATGATGGCAGTGGCTGCTTTCGGGCGGCCGGATTTCCCTGTTTTCGGCCTCGGCTTCGCGGCAGTTGTCTTCGGACCAACCACCGGGAGGTTTTGAACTGAATTTTCCTAAACCGGAAATTTAGTTCGGATGATGTATACCCTTCAGTTTACGTGGCGCTCTGGCGGGCTCCTCCTCAGCGCGCTGCTGCTGAGCCTGGCCGGCCCGCCGGCCCGGGCCCAGACGATGCCCGCACCCCTGCCGGCCCAGCAATTGCCCGCCGTGCGGGTGCAGGGCGCGCCGCCCGGCCGCTTCGCCGTGGGCAGCCGCGTCACGACCCTGGATTCGGTGGCCCTGGCCCTGCACCGCAGCGGTACCCTGGCCGATGTGCTGGCCAGCCGCACCCCACTCTATATCAAGAACTACGGTCCCGGCCAGCTGTCTTCCATTTCCATCCGCGGCACTTCGGCCCGCCACGCGGCCGTGCTCTGGAATGGCTTCAACATCAACCTGCCTTCCCTCGGCGAAGCTGACTTTGCTTTGTTGCCGACCTCGGCCAACACCCAGGTGGCGGTGCAGAGCGGGCCGGCCGGCGGCACCTACGGCTCGGCGGCCGTGGGCGGCACCGTGCTGCTGTCGTCGCCGGTGCAGTGGAACGCGGGGGCGCACGTGGCGGGGCAGAGTGAGCTGGGCAGCTTCGGGTACCGGGCGCACAGTCTGGAGGGCCGCTTCAGCAGCGCGCGGCTGGCGGTGCGCACGGCAGCCTCCTGGCGCACGGCCCAAAACGACTTTCGCTACACCGTGCGCGAAGCCCGCGGGCTGGTGCAGCACCGCCAGGAAAACGCCGCCTTGCGCCAGTGGAGCCTGACCCAGGACCTGACCCTGCGTACCGGCCGCCACGCCGAGTGGAACGCCGCCGCCTGGCTCACCGACGCCGACCGGCAGATTCAGCCCTCCACGGGCTCGGCCAACACCCACGCCCAGGAGCGCGACAAAAGCCGCCGCCTGCTGGCCGGCTACCACCATACCACCGACCGGCACGAGTCAAGGGTGCGGGTGGCCTGGTTCGAGGATATTCTGAACTACCGCTCCGACGACGTGGCCAGCACTTCGCGCGTGCAGACCACCCAGGCCCAGGCCGAGCACACTTTCCACTTCCGGCCCAACGTCAGTCTGCGCGTGGGGGCCGAAGCCCAGCATTTCGCCGGCAAAGTCGACATCTACCAGGTGCAGGAAAACCGCTACGCCGGCTTCGCCCTGTTCCGGCTCGACCCGACCCCGAGGCTGCACCTCACGGCCAACCTGCGTCAGGCCGTGCTGCCCGGACGACGCGCGCCGCTGGCTCCTACTGCGGGCGCCGAGTGGCAGCTCTGGCAGACTCCGGCCCAGCAGCTGACCCTGAAAGGCAGCGCCTCGCGCAGCTACCGGGCCCCGACCCTGAACGAGCGGTACTGGCGCACCGGCAACCCCGACCTTGCCCCGGAGCAGGGCTATGGGTACGAAGCCGGCCTGCAGCACGCCTGGCAGCCCGCAGCCCTGACCCTGACCACCGAGCTGACTGCGTACCGGCAGCTGGTCAACGACTGGGTGCAGTGGATACCCAACAGCCGGCAGCAGTACTCGCCGCGCAACCTGCGGCAGGTGCAGACGCAAGGCCTGGAGCTGAGTACGCAGCTCGGGTGGCGCCACCAGCGCTATGCGGGGCAGATGCGGGCTTCCTACGCTTTCAGCCAGGCCCAAAAGCGCAGTGGCTACGCCGCCGACCCCGACCCGGCCGGCCGGCAGCTGCCCTACGTGCCCCTGCACGCCGCCACCTTCAGCACCGACCATACCTGGGCCCGCTGGCAGCTGAACACCACGCTCACCTATACCGGCCCCCGCTTTACCGATGCCTCGGCCACCAGCTTCCTGCCCGGCTTTCTGCTGCTCAACACCTCCGTGGGCCGCACCCTCAAAGTAGCGGACACCTATTCGCTGACGTTGCTGGCCCAGGGCTACAACCTCACCAACCGCGTGTATCACAGCTACGAGTACCGCGCCATGCCGCTGCGCTCGGGCAGCGTAAGTCTGCGCCTGGCCTGGCACTAACCCGACTTTTCACTTTCCATCTTTCTTATTTTTCATGACTTCCCCTTCCCGCCTTTTCACCTTTTTCAAGCAGCTGGTGCTCACCGGCGCCGGCGCCGCGGCCCTGCTAAGCTGCTCCGACGACACCATCGACGGTCCGGCTTTCAACATCCTCAAGAACGGCAGTAACGTGTTTGTGCTCAATGAGGGCAAATACGGCACGCCTAACGGCGCCGTGTCGTACTTCCAGAAGGCCAACAGCACCGTGGCCGACCTGAACATCTTCCAGACCGTGAACAGCCGGGAGCTGGGCGACGTGGTGCAGTCGATGACGGTGATCAACGGGCAGGGCTACATCGTGGCCAACAACAGCAAGAAGGTGGAAGTGGTCAACATGACCACTTTCCAGACCGTGGCCACCATCACCGGCCTGGAGCAGCCGCGCTACGTGGTGGCCGTGGCCGCCAACAAGGCGTACGTGAGCGAGTGGATCAACTTCAGCAGCCCGAAAGGCCGCATTGCCGTCATTGACCTGGGCACGAACACCATCACCAAAACCATTGCCGTGGGCCCTCAGCCCGAGCGGCTGCTGGTAGCCAACAACCGGGTGTACGTGGGCAACACCGGCGACGACACGCTGCGCGTCATCAACCCCGCCACCGACGCGGTGGAAAGCAAGATCAAGGTCAAGGATGCTCCGGGCAGCCTCGTCCTCGATAAGTCGGGCGCCATCTGGGTGCTGTGCCAGGGCATCACCAAGTACGGTCCCGGCCCGCTTTACCCGGTTATTCAGGACACCCAGGGCAACCTGGTCAAGTTTGCCCCTACCCTGCCCACGGCCCAGACGGTGCTGCCATTCACCGGCCACCCCGGCGGCCTGCGCCTGAACGGAGCCGCCGACCAGCTCTACTACCGCTTCGGCGGCGGGCTCTACAACATGGCCATCACCGCCACTGCCCTGCCGGCCAGGGCGCTTATTGCGCGCCGGTTCAACGGGGCCGACATTGACCCCCAGGACAACACTATCTACGGCTCGGTGGGCTCGTTCAGTACTACCGGCCGCTTTATCCGCTACAAGCCCGACGGCATGGCCATCGACTCGTTTGGCGTGAGCATCGGGCCGACCGGCTTTCTGTTCTACTAGGCACCAGACTTGTTCCTAAATAGCCTCTTTCTTTTTAGTCAGATGCCAATTCCAGATTCCACAAGCTACGGCCATGATTCGGTCGTTAAAAGAGGCGGATTTGTTGC
>NZ_BAABDH010000106.1:0-83965 GCF_039539525.1 Hymenobacter algoricola
AAGGGCAAACTGTAGTCGCGCTGACTACGCCGCGCACGCGGCTCAAACTCGGTTTTCATGACACCTTTTGGAAAAGCTGTCAACATATTTCCGGACCCGACATACTCCTGAAAAAAGCCGGCCGGGAACGTTCCCGGCCGGCTTTTTTGCTGGCGTCCTAACCAAGCGCCGGAAAAGCGGGTTTTATTTCGGTAAACTTCAGCTTCAGTCCCGGCCGACGGCCAGCCCAACCAACCAAAACTCCCTCTTCTTCCGACTTATGAAACGCGTCCTCATCACCGGTGCCAACCGCGGCCTGGGCCTCGAACTCACCCGCCAGTACCTGGAGCGCGGCGACCAGGTGTTTGCCGCCTCCCGCCAGCCCGACGCCGCCACCGACCTGCTCACCCTGCAGGAGCAGTTTCCCGGCCAGCTCACCCTGCTGGCCCTCGACGTGACCAACGACGCCTCGCTGCGGGCGGCCCACGCCGCCGTGGCCGCCAAGGCCGAGGGCCTGGATATTCTCGTCAACAACGCCGGCATCCTGCCCGGCCACCCCGGGGCCGGCGTCGGCGACGACCCCGCCACCCAGCGCCTGGGCCAGCTGCGCTACGACGATGCCATGCAGGTGCTGGCCACCAACGCCGTGGGGCCGCTGCTAGTCACCCAGCAGTTTCTGGATCTGCTGAAAAAGGGCCAGAAAAGCCGCATTGTGAGCATTTCTACCGGCCTGGGCTCTCTCACGCTGAAAGCTTCCGGCAGCCAGTACCACTACAGCGCCAGCAAGGCGGCCATGAACATGTACATGCGCACGCTGGCCATTGAAGCGGGGCACGACAACCTGATATCCATCATGGTCGACCCCGGCTGGATGCGCACCGATATGGGCGGCACCGGCGCGGCCCTGCTCCCCGCCGACTCGGCCCGCGGCATCATCCGCCTCACCGACCAGCTGCACGCCGAGGAAAACGGCAGCTTCGTGACCTGGCAGGGCAAGCCCGTGCCGTGGTAAACCGGTTCGGGCCCGCTCGCTCCCGCAAAAGGCTGCCTCCGGGGCAGCCTTTTTTGTGCCGCCAAACCGCCCGCCGGGGCGCTGTCACCCGATACCCTGATTAAAAAAAGGCAAAATACCGGCTGAAATCAATCCCCGGCGGCGCAAGGCCCGTAAGGCTAAGCATTCCTTTATTTTTCCGCTTCTAAAGCCCTTACGCATGAAAACTAACTTTACTCGCTGGATGAGTTCCGTAAAAGGAACGAGCCTCGGTGTGCTGCTGGCCGGCGCCGTAGTCCTGCCCACCGCCGCCCAAACGGTGTATGGTCTGGCGGTGCCCGCCTCGGCTACCACCGACCGCACGCTGGTTTCCTTCAGCGCTACCTCGCCCGCCACGCTGACAACTCCGATCCTCATTACGGGCCTGGCGGCCGGTCAGACGGTAGTCGGCATTGACTTCCGGCCCAACACCGGCGAGCTGTTTGCCCTGGGCTATAACTCGCTCAGCACCCAGGCGCAGCTCTACACCCTGAACCGCGCCACCGGCGTGGCCACCAGCGTTGGGGCGGCCATCGCCCTGAACCTGGGCACCAACCCTTTCCGCATCGGCTTCGACTTCAACCCGACCGTGGACCGCATCCGCGTGGTGAGCGGCATCGGCACCGACTTCCGCCTCAACCCCAACAACGGCGCCCTGGCCGCCACCGATGGCACCCTGGCCTACGCCTCCACCGACCCCAACGCCGGCCAGACGCCCAGCGTAGGGGCCGTGGCCTACACCAACAGCTACATCGGCAGCACCGCCACCACGCTCTATGACATCGATGAGGCCAACAGCCGGCTGACCATCCAGAATCCGCCGAACAACGGCACGCTGAACACGGTCGGCCCCCTGGGCATTACCATCGACAACTCCAAGGTCACGGACCTCGACATCTACTTCGATGCCGATACCCGACTGAACACGCTGTATCTGGCCGTGGCTACCTCGACCTCGACCACCCAGGCCAACACGGACCTCTATCGGCTCAACCCCACCACCGGAGCCGCCACGCTGGTAGGTCCCGTAGGCAGCGGCCCCATCGTCGCCATTACTGACATTGCCTTCCAGACCGACCGGCCGGCGACGCTGCCAACCATCACGGGGCAGCTGGCCTACGCGCTGGCGGGCAGCAACCTGCTGACCTTCGACACGGCCCTGCCCGGCTTCATCCGCACCTCGGTGGGCCTGACCGGCTTCGACCCTACCCAAACCCTGGCGGGCCTGGATGTGCGCCCGCTCAACAACGCGCTCTACGCGCTGGGCTACAACGCCGTTACCCAGACCGGCCAGCTCTACACCATCAACGCCGCCACCGGCGTGGCCACCCAGACCAGCGCCCCGCTGCCCCTGACCCTGGGTACGGGCAGCATCGGCTTCGACTTCAACCCGACCGTGGACCGCATCCGCGTGGTGGGCGCCAACCGCAACAACTACCGCCTCAACCCGGTGAACGGGACCCTGGCCGCCACCGACGGGCCGCTGGTCTACACCTCGGGCTCGAATATGCCTTCCATCGGGGCCGCGGCCTACACCAACAGCTTCACTGGCGCCAGCCCGACCACCGGCACCACGCTCTACAACTACGATGAGGTGCTCAACGTGCTCAACACCCAGGCCACGGCCAACCCGCCGATGGACGGGCAGCTGACCACGGTGGGCGCTTCGGGCATCATCGTCAACACGACCAGCCCCAACGTGGACCTGGACATCTACAGCACCGGCGTGGGCGTGAACACGGCCTACCTGGTGGCCAACCCCGGCGCCTCGCCCAACAGCAACCTGTACACGGTTAACCTCACTACCGGGGCCGCTACGCCCGTGGGCGCCATGGGTGGGGGCCAGATCGGCAACGGCATCACCGTGCGCGACATTGCCGTGGCCGCCGCCGGCGGCGTGGCCACCGGCGTGCGCAGCCGCACCGAGTTGGCCAGCACCGCGCTGAACGTATTCCCCAACCCGGTGACCAGCCAGGCCACGGTGAGCTTCCGCCTGGATAAGGCCAGCCGCGTGGACATGGTCGTGTTTGATGCCGTCGGCCGCCAGGTGCAGACCCTGCAGGCGGGCACTCTGCCGGCCGGCGAGCAGACCCTGCGCTGGGAAGCGGGCAAAGCTGCCGCGGGCCTGTACTTCCTGCACCTGTCCATCGACGGCCAGCCCGCCGGCGTCAAGCAGGCCGTCGTGCTGCACTAAGCTTTGTCTTAATCTGTAAAAAAGGCCCGCCGAACATTTCGGCGGGCCTTTTTTTATGCCTGATACTGTCCGTCCGCCACTTCAGGCCGGATCGGCCAGCAGGTGGGCATGGTCGCGCAGCACGGTGCGCAGAAAGGCTTCGTCGGGCAGGTCGGTGCGGATGCCGGTCAGGGACTTTATTTTCTGGGCCACTTCATTAAGCAAAATGAAATTGTTGCGCTTAAGCCCCTGGTAGAGCAGGCGCCGGATCAGGTTCACGTCGTGGTCGGTGAGCTGCGCGGCCTGCGGAAACACCACCATGTAGCCGTGCAGCCGCTCGGTTTCGGTGGGCAGCGGCGTATCCGGCCCCGGCCGCAGACTCACGACCACGGTGTTGGCAGCCAGGTCGCCGAGCCGCTGGCCGCGCCCGTTGAGCAGCACGGCCACCACCGCCACGCTGCCCAGCGTGGCACTCACCTCCACCAGGCCCAGCAGCCAGCGCAGCAGGTAGTCGCCCAGTCGGGCGCGGGAGCCGTCGCGCCGGGTCACCTTGATCTGCCGGGCTTTTTTGCCCAGGCTCTGGCCGTTAAAAAACGTTTCGCACCCCGGATGATACACCAGCACGGGCAAAGCCAGCAGCAGCAGCCGCAGCATCTGGCGCTCATCCTGCGAGCTGGTGGCCTGCTCAATCAGGAAGTTCACCCCAATCGAATACCCCATCAGCACCACCAGGTCGATCAGCTGGGCCAGGATTCGGTCGCCCACGCTGGCCACGTCGTATTCCAGGGCCACGTTCTGGGCCGTCTGCACGCGAATAGTACTCATCAGCAGTTATTTTAAATCCGGGGTAAAAACGCCGCGGCGGCGCGGGCTATTTTTTTATATTTGTCAGACGCTGCTATTAGCGCCTATTCCTATTTCTGCGGGGCTGACGCCGTATGCGCGAAGTTATTTTTCTGCGGCAGAACCAGGCCAAGTGGCAGCACTACGAAAGCACGCCACCCGGGGGACCTGATGAGCTGGCGGCCCGCTTCATTGAGCTTACCGACGACCTTTCGTACGCCCGCACGTTCTATCCGGACTCCCCCACCACGGCCTACCTGAACACGCTGACTGGCAAGCTACACCAGGCCCTGTACAAAAACAAAAGCGTGGAGCAGGGCCGCTTCCTGCAGTTCTGGCGCCGGGAGCTGCCCCTGCTGGTGGGCCACTACCACCGCACGCTGGGCGCGGCACTGCTGTTTTTCCTGCTCTGCACGGCCCTCGGCGCCCTGTCGGCCGCCCTCGACGAGTCCTTCGTGCGGGTGGTGCTCGGCGACCAGTACGTGAACCAGACGCTGGCCAATATCGAGCGGGGCGACCCAATGGCCGTCTATAAGGGCGGCAACGAAGGCGTGATGTTTCTTTACATCACCCTCAACAACATCAAGGTGTCACTGCTGGCGTTTGCCAGCGGGCTGCTGCCGGGGCTGGGCACGGGCACTATTCTCTTCAAAAACGGCATGATGCTGGGCGCTTTTCAGTATTTCTTCCACCAGAAGGGCGTGCTGCTGCCTTCGCTGCTCACCATCTGGATTCACGGCACTCTGGAGATATCGGCCATCGTGCTGGCCGGCGGCGCGGGACTGGTCATGAGCCGGGGCATCCTGTTTCCGGGCACCTACTCCCGGCGCGAGTCCTTTCAGCGGGCCGCCCGCGACGGTATGCGGCTGGTGCTGGGCCTGGTCCCGATTTTTATTGTCGCCGGCTTTCTGGAAGGCTTCGTGACGCGCCACACCGAGATGCCACCGGCGCTGAGCCTGCTCATCATCGGCACCTCGGCCGCCTTCATCGGCTGGTATTTTATCCTGTATCCCCTTCATTTGCGGCGCCGGCTGTCGGCAGCCCCCGTATCCTGATCCTGCTATGGCCCATCTGCCCTTCACCCGCCCCACCGATTTCCTGCGCGAGCGGGAGTTTGGTCCCAAAATCGAGGCTTCCTTCGACTTCGTGCGGGCGCACTTTCTGCCCCTGGGGCGCTGCCTGGTCTACATTGTGCTGCCGCTGCTGCTGCTGCAGGGCATTGCCACCGGTCTGATGCAGGCGCGCATGGGCGGCGTGCTGAATACCTGGCGCACCGCCCTCAAAAACCAGGGTAACCAGGCCGCGTCGATGCAGCGGCTTACCGAGATGATCAACGGCCCCGAGTACTGGCTGGCGCTGGTGGCCAGCCTGTTCTCCTTCACCCTGCTGGTGCTGACCGTGTACGGCTACGTGGTGCTGCGCCTGGAAAAGGAGGACCCCGCCGCGCCCGTGACGGTGCCCGAAGTGTGGGCCCTGGTGCGGCAGCGCTTCGTGGGCGCCCTGCTGTCGTTTTTCGGGTTGGCCCTGGGCGTAGTGGTAGCCGCGGCCGCCATCAGCTTTGTGCTGATCATGCTGGGCCGCCTGCTGAGCACCAACCCGGCTATGGCCGTTTTGCTGGTATTCGTGATATACGGCGCCATGGCCTACGCCATGGTTGTGCTGAGCCTGTTCTTCATTGTGCAGCTGCGGGAGCGGACGGGCTTTTTCGCCACCATTGGCCGCTGCTTTACCCTGGTCTGGGGCAAGTGGTGGTCCACGTTCGGGCTCATTGTGGTCATGTCGATTCTGCTGCTGCTGCTGGTCATGGTCGTGTACACCGGCACCACGCTGATCAGCGCGCCCTTTGCCATCGACCCGGGGCATACGCCCACGGTCCTGGGCCGGATTACGTCGGTGGTGGCGGCCTGCCTGAACTCCGTAGCGTTTATGGCGCTATATCCCCTGCTGTTTCTGGCGCTGGCTTTTCAGTATTTCAACCTCGTGGAGCGCAAGGAAGGCCACGGCCTGCACGCCCTGGTCAATTCCATTGGCCGGCAGCCCGAGCCGCTCACGCAGCCCCGCTCCTTCCCCGCCGAAGATGAAGGTGAATACTAGCCAGCCGGCGCGCCCCCTTACCCACCGGCTGCGGTGGGCCGTGCTGCCCGTGCTGGCGGTGCTAACTTGCGCCCCGGCCCCGGCGGTAGGGGCGCGGCCGGGGCCGGGGCCACCCCTAGCGCTGCCCGCCGACCGCACCACGCCCGTCCGGCTGCGCCAGCCGGCGCCGGCCCGGCTCCGGGCCTTCCGCCAGCAGACCGAGTTTCAGTACGTGGAGCCGGTGGCCGCCGAAACCAGCGCCTGGAGCCTGTTCTGGCGGCAGCTTAGGGAGTGGCTGGCCGGCCTGTTTGCCCGCCCCGGCTACCGGTACGGCGGCCGCTACGCCGTGTACGCCGCCTTTGGCCTGGCTTTCCTGTACGTGCTGCTGCGCGTTCTGCAGCTCGACTTCACCAATGTCTTCGGCCGCACCGCCCGCCCCCTGCCGCTGCACTACGAAGCCAGCACCGAAGACATTCACGGCATCGACTTCACCACCCGCCTGACCGAGGCGGAGGCCGTGGGCAACTACCGGCTGGCCGTACGGCTGGGCTACCTGCTGGTGCTGCACACGCTCACCACCCGGCACCTCATCGACTGGCAGCCCGAGAAAACCAACCACGACTACCTGCAGCAGCTGACCAACACGCCCTGGCAGACGGGCTTTGCCACGCTCACCCGCCAGTTTGAGTACGTCTGGTACGGGGAGCAGCGGCTGACGGCGGGCAGCTATGCGCCGGTGCGCGAGGCCCGGCAGCAGTTTCTGGACGTTCTTTTCCATCCGGCCGCCTGATGACGAGATTCCGCGCCTTTCTGCTGGCTTTGGTCGGGCTGTTTGCCGCCTTTGTCGCCGTCGAGTATTATCAGCCGGAGCCCACCAGCTGGCGGCATACCTACCAGAACAACGACAAGGTTCCCTACGGCACCTACGTGCTCTACGACCTGCTGCCCGACCTGTTCGGCCGCCAGCCCGTGCGCACTATCCGCCAGCCTATTGCCAACCAGCTGCTGCCCGGCCTGGGCACCCGCGCGTACGCCGACACGGTGCGGCCCGCCGCCACCCGGGTGCTGGCCGCATCCGCCAACTACCTGTTTGTGCACCACTCCTTCGAGCTCAGCCGCCTCGACCGGGCCGCGCTGCTGCGCTACGTGGGCCGCGGCAATCACGTGTTTATTGCCACCGAATCGCTGGACGACCTGCTGGGCGACACGTTGCGGCTGCATCTGGCCGTGCAGAGCCCAAGTCAGCGCCTGCAGCGGCAGGCCCGGCGTCGGGTGGCGCCGGCCGCCAGCGCCCCGGACAGCACCACGCTGCGGCTGCTCAACCCGGGGCTAGCGGCAGACCGCTTCCGCTTTCCGAGCAATGAAGTCAACTGGTTCTTCGTGCCCGACAGTGCCTGCCGGGCCACCGTGCTGGCCGTCAACAGCCAGCAGAAGCCGGTGCTGGTGCGCGTGCCCCACGGCCGGGGCTTCGTGTACCTGAGCTCTACGCCGGCCGTGCTGAGCAACTACTTTCTGCTGCGCCCCGCTACGGCTGGCTTTGGCTTTGCCGCCCTGTCGTACCTGCCCGAGCGGCCCGTTTTCTGGGACGAGTACCAGAAGCAGGGCCGGCTGGGTGAGCAGTCGTTGTGGCGGGTGGTAAGTCAGCACGCGGCCCTGCGCTGGGCCACCACGCTGCTGGGGGCGGGGCTGCTGCTTTTCGCTTTGTTTGAGGCCAAGCGCCGGCAGCGGGTGATTCCCGTCATCAAGGCGCTGCCCAACACGACGCTGCTCTTCACCCGCACGGTGGCTTCGCTCTACCGTCAGGACCACAACCACGCGCTGATTGCCGAGAAGAAAATCAGCCTGTTTCTGGAAACGCTGCGCCACCGCCTGCAAGAGCCGGCGCTGGACCTGAATGAGGACGCCACCCGGGACCGGCTGGCCCAGAAAGCCGGCCTCAGCCGGGCCCGCATCGATGAGATGGTGCGCGTGATTCACTTTGTGCGCACTGCCCCGCAGGTGCGCGACTCCGAGCTGCAGAAGCTTAATCAGGTGCTAAGCGAGTTTCGCCACAGCGCCTTTTCCTAATTGCACTATGCCGCATAATTGCATTCAACCTATTTATAACTATTCCAATAGGACCACTGCACTTGAATGACAGCGCAAAAACCAATCATATCTGTAAAAAACGATGTAATTATCCCTTTACCCATTCGCCCCACCTGTCAATCCCTGTGCTTGCCCAATATGGAAAATAATTTGTCTGATTCCTTCCCTCAGGATCCTGCTGCTCCCGAGTCCGGTTTGGCCGCCCGGCCCGCCGACCAGGCGGCGGCGCCTTTCACCCCCCGCGCTGACTTCAGTGTGCTCACGGCCAGCGCCGAGGCCATCCGCCGGGAGCTGGGCAAGGTCATTGTGGGGCAGCACGAGCTGGTTGAGCTGCTGCTGACCGCCATTCTGGCCGATGGACACGTGCTGCTGGAAGGCGTACCGGGCGTGGCCAAAACCCTCACGGCCAAGCTGCTGGCCCGCACCCTCAACGTGCCCTTCAGCCGCCTGCAGTTCACGCCCGACCTGATGCCCTCCGACGTGCTGGGCACCTCCATCTTCCGGCCCAACAAGGGGGATTTTGAGTTTCGGCCCGGTCCTATTTTCGCCAGCGTGGTGCTGATTGACGAAATAAACCGCGCCCCGGCCAAAACCCAGTCGGCCCTGTTTGAGGTGATGGAGGAGCGCCACATCACCCAGGACGGCACCACCTACGCCATGCAGGAGCCGTTTCTGGTGCTGGCCACCCAAAACCCGATTGAGCAGGAAGGTACCTACCGTTTGCCCGAAGCCCAGCTCGACCGGTTCCTGTTCAAGATTCACATTGGCTACCCAACCACGGAGGAGGAAGTAGCCATTCTGCAGGGCCACCACGCGGGCTTCGGCGGCACCCCGCTGGAAGTGGTGCAGCCGGTGCTCACGGCCGCCCAGATTGCCGGGCTCCGGCAGCTGGTGCGCCGGCAGCACGTAGAGCCCAAGCTGCTGGAATACATTGCCAAGCTGGTGGGCCAGACCCGGGCGCATAAGTCCCTGTACCTGGGCGCCTCGCCGCGGGCCTCGCTGGCGCTGCTCAACGGCGCCAAAGCCCTGGCCGCCCTGCGCGGCCGCGACTTTGTGACGCCCGAAGACGTGCAGTACTTAGCCCCGGCCGTGCTGCGCCACCGCATTCTGCTCACCCCGGAGCGCGAAATGGAAGGCACCACGACCGACGACGTGGTCAAGCAGATCATCCAGGCGGTTGAAGTGCCGCGGTAAGGACCGGCCATGCGGAACCTCTTTCTGACCCGACGCTTCTTTCTGATCCTGGCGGCAATAGCCGGCGGGCTGCTGGTGAGCTTCTTCGTGCCGGTGCTGCTGCTGCCCCTGCAGCTGGGCGTGGCGCTGCTGGGCGTGCTGGCGCTGCTCGACGGGCTGCTGCTGTACGCCCCGGGCCGCCCCGGGCCCGGCAGCGTGCTGGGCCGGCGCGTGCTGGGCGAGAAGCTCGCCAACGGCAGCGACAACGACATTGCCATCTACCTCGAAAATACCTACCGCTTCCCGGTCCGCACCGAAACTATCGACGAGATTCCGCCCCAGTTTCAGCGGCGCGACGTGCTGTTCCGGGCCGCGCTGAAGGCGGGAGAAACCAGCATTATCCGCTACCAGCTGCGACCGGTGAAGCGCGGGGAGTACCATTTCGGGGCGCTGAACGTGTTTGTAGCCTCGCCGCTGGGGCTGGTGCGCCGCCGCTTCCGCTACGGGCAGCAGCAGATGGTACCCGTGTACCCATCATTTCTGCAGATGCGGCAGTACGAGCTGCTGGCCATCAGCAACCGCCTCACGGAAGTGGGCGTGAAGCGCATCCGGCGGGTGGGCCGCAGCATGGAGTTTGAGCAGCTGCGCCCCTACGTGCCCGGCGACGACCCGCGCACCATCAACTGGCCGGCCTCGGCCCGCCGCAGCAGCGCCGGCGACGACACGCTCGTCGTCAACCACTATCAGGATGAGCGCGCCCAGCAAGTGTACTGCCTCATCGACAAGGGCCGGGTGATGCGCATGCCGTTTGAGGGGCTCAGCCTGCTCGACTACGCCATCAACGCCACGCTGGTGCTGAGCAACATTGCCATCCTCAAGCACGATAAAGCGGGCCTCATCACCTTTGCCGACCGGATAGGGGCCATAGTGCCCGCCGACCGGCGGGGGGGCCACATGCGGCGGCTGCTGGAAGTACTTTACAAGCAGCGCACGAAGTACCTGGAAACAGATTTTGAGCTGCTTTACACTAATGTCAAAGCCAAAATCCGGCAGCGCAGCCTGCTGATGCTGTTTACCAACTTCGAAACCCTGAACGGCCTGCAGCGCCAGCTGCCCTACCTGCGCCGGCTGGCCAAAGACCATCTGCTGCTGGTGGTGTTCTTCGAAAATACCGAGCTGCGGGAGTTCCTCGATGCGCCGGCCACTACCACCCAGGATGTGTACAACCAGACCGTGGCCGAAAAATTTGCCCAGGAAAAGCGGCAGATTGTGCGGGAACTGCAGCGCTACGGCATCCACGCCCTGCTCACAGCACCCCAGGACCTGACGGTCAACGCCATCAACCGCTACCTCGAGTTCAAAGCCCGGGGGCTGATCTGAAATCCGCCGAAGCCGCCGCCGCAAGGCCAGCTTCGGGCAATAACTTCGGGCGGAAGCGCAGGTGCTGGACTGCGTGGTGCCCGAAGCTGGCCGGCAGGGGCAGGTAGCCGCTCGAAGCATCCCGGCTGAGCGTAGCCGACCCCAGCAAAACAGATCCGGACCCGACCAGCCCGGCGCGAAGGAAAATTCCCGGACCAAGCATTTTACCCCGCCGCCGCCACGAGCCGCACCGGGGTAAGGCGCGGGGTAAAAAAGCCTGAATGGACAAGTTGTGGCCCTTCTTTCCGGGCTCGGCCCGGTCGTTGCTTATCTTTCGCCGGCCTTTCCCTTCCCGCTATGCCCCTATCCCGCCTGCTCACTGCCCTTCTGTTTGCCGTCCTGCTGCTGGGCCCGGGCCGCCAATTGGCTGTAGCCTTGCCCCTGGCCCCCGTGCCCGAAACCCGCAGCCTGCTGCCGGTACCCGCCGCGGTGCGCTGGGGCCAGGGCCGCTTTGCACTAAAGCAGCAGTGGCGGGTGCAGCTGCAAAGCCTGCAGCCCGACTCCGCCATCCAACCCGCCGTAGCCGAGCTAAGCCAGTGGCTGGGCCGCCAGAGCGCCGACCAGCGGCTAAAAACCGGGTTTGTCGGCGCCGGCGCCCCGGCCGACCTGATTATTCAGTACGGCCGGGCCGGCATCATCACCCGGGCCGATGAGGATGAGTCGTACAGCCTGCGGGTGACGCCGATGGGCATTTCCCTCACGGCCCCGACCAGCTTCGGGGTGCTGCGCGGCCTGGCCACCCTGCGCCAGCTGCTGACGGCCGACAAGAAAGCCCGGTATTTCCCCGAAGCCGACATCACCGACGCCCCCCGCTTCCCGTGGCGGGGCCTGCTCATCGACGTAGCCCGCCACTTCCAGCCCGTGCCCGTTATCAAGCGCAACCTCAACGCCATGGCGGCCGTGAAGCTCAACGTGCTGCACTGGCACCTCTCCGATGACCAGGGCTTCCGGGTGGAAAGCAAGGTGCTGCCCCGCCTGCACGCGGTAAGCGGGCAGTACTACACCCAGGCCCAGGTGCGCGAGGTGCTGCGCTATGCCGCCGCCCGCGGCATCCGGGTAGTGCCCGAGTTCGACGTGCCCGGCCACACCACGGCCTGGCTGGCGGCTTACCCCCAGCTGGCTTCCAACGACTCCGTTTACGCCCCGGCCCAAACCTGGCGCACCCTCAACATTGCCATGGACCCGACCCGGGAAACCACCTACCAGCTTATCGATGAGCTGCTGGGCGAGATGACGGCGCTGTTTCCCGACCCGTACTTCCACATCGGCGGCGACGAAAACGACGGCCGGCAGTGGCGGCGCAGTCCGCGCATCATGGCCTGGGCCAAGGAAAAGGGCTACCTCAAAGACAACGGCCAGCTCGACAAGCACGCCCTGCAAACCTACTTCAACCGCCGCGTGCTGGCCTCGGTGCAGAAGTACGGCAAGATGATGGTTGGCTGGGACGAGATTCTGGGGCCGGGCCTGCCCACGGATGCCGTTATTCAGAGCTGGCGGGGCCGCAAAGGGCTGGCCGAAGCGGTGAAGGCCGGCCACCCCGCCTTACTGTCTCACGGCTACTACCTCGACCTGAACCATACCGCCGCCGCGTATTACCTCAACGACCCGCTGCCCGCCGACGCGGGCCTGACCGCCGCCCAGCAACGCCTGGTGCTGGGCGGCGAAGCCACCATGTGGGCCGAGTTTGCCGACAGCGTCATTCTCGACAGCCGCATCTGGCCCCGGGCCGCGGCCGTGGCCGAGCGGCTGTGGGCGCCGGCCGCCGTGCGCGACGTGCCGGATATGTACCGCCGGCTAGCCCTGGTGGCGCAGGAGCTGGAAACGCTGGGCCTGCAGCACCGGCGCGCCCCCGAGCAGCTGCTGGCCACGATGGCCGCGGGTCGGAACGTGGCCCCGCTGCGCACCCTGGCGGGCGTGCTGGAGCCGGTGAAAGACTACAAGCGCCACTTCCAGGGCCTGTTTTATACGCCCCAGACGGCGCTTACCCGCCTCGTGGATGCCGCCCCGGCCGAGTCGGAGGAGGCCCGGCAGTTTGGGGTGGCCGTGGAGGCGCTGCTGGCCCGGCCGGCGGGCAAGGCGGCCCCGGCTGCTCTTATAGCGGTGCAGGCTCCGCTGCTGCGCTGGGCCGCCAACGACCAGCTGCTGCAGCCCCTGCTGACGACGGTTCCTTCCCTTACCGAATATGCGCCGCTTTCCGGGCGGCTCAGCGCGCTGGCCGGCCTGGGGCTGGAGCGGCTGCGGCAGCTGGAGACGGGGCTGCCGCCCTCGGCCGCGTGGCTGGCGGCAGCCCGCAAGCAGCTCGAAGCCGCCAAAGCACCCGCCGGGCAGGCCGAGCTGGCAGTGGTGCCGGCCTTGAGCCGCCTGCTGCTGACCGGAGCCCGCCCCGAATAATTATTGTCGGCGGAAAAATAGTCTGGCCCCGCTTTTATTCAGAAATTACGTCCATCATGTTATACCAGGAGCATTTTGCGGGCGGCTCGCTCTTTCAGCGCAGCCTGTTTTCGACCAAGTCATTCACCATCACCGACCACAAGGTCCAGGTTCGGGAGAAAAACCTGGCCGGGGAAAGAACCATGCTCGTGCCGTTCGAGGAAATCGGGCGCGACCGGCTGGTGAGTCTGCACCGCAAGCCCGAGATGCTGGTGCTGGCCGCCCTGGTGCTGGGCGGCAGCCTGCTGGGCTTTTACGATGCCCTCAGCAGCGCGGGCGGCTCCGTGGAAGGCCCGCTGGAGTGCGTGGTGGCGGCGGTGGTGCTGGCGCTGAGCTTTTTCATAACCCAGCAGCGCACCCTGCGGCTGGTCAACGATGAGCAGAAAGGGCTGGTGCTGTTTCTGCCCATCAAGGGCGAAGCACCGGCGGCGGAGGAGTTTATCCGGGTGCTGCTCAAGAAGCGGGATCTGTACCTGCGCCAGCAGTACGGCCACCTCAGCCACCTGCTCGACTACGACCTGCAGCTCAACCGCCTCACCTTCCTCTACAAGGCCAGCGTCATCAGCCAGGCCGAGTTCATGGCCCGCCGCGAGAAGCTCGACGCCCTGTTTCCGCAGAAGACCGATATGCCCTCGGGGTTTTCCTTCAGCCTGAATTAAAGCCCGAAGCCGGTTTCCGGTTTTTTTCCAGGACGCTGCCTGCGCTGACATTTCCGGCTGTTGAGTCGGTGTACAGACGCGTATTCGCGTCTCGTCGTGGGCGCCGTAGCTACTATTGTCGCTCAACGGGGGAGACGCAGGTAGGCGGCTCTACCTCATTCTGACTGCTTGCCTGCCAGCTCAGACAGCTGCTGAAGCTTTCCGTGCTATGGCCTTATAGCCTGCAGAGCCTCGCGCACGGGCTGCAAAGCCTCCCGCACGGGCTGCAAAGCCTTGCGCACGGCCTGCAGAGCCTCGCGCACGGCCTGCAGAGCCTCCCGCACGGCCTGCAGAGCCTTGCGCAGGGCCTGCAGAGCTTCGCGCACGGCTTACCACGACGCGGCCACGGGTGCCCGAGCCCGGCGCAGGGCCGGCATCGGCTGCCGCCAGCGCGGCCACCTACCTGGGCAGGACCCCTAAAACAGCACCGATACCTGCATGCGGCCGGTGTGCACGGCGTTCAGGCCCTTGGCTTTGCGCCCGTCGTAGGCCACGCTCACGTTGAGGCCGTTGCTGAGGCGCTGCTCCAGGTTCATATTCCAGGTGAAGTTGCTGCCGGGGCGCAGAGCGTTCAGGATTTCCAGCCCCACCAGCGTCGACTGCGCCTCTTCCCGATTGAGGCCCACCCGCACGTAGTGAATACCGGTCGTCACGGTGCGCTTGCTGACCTGGCTCAGGCGGGTGTCGAGGCCCAGCTCGTCGAAGGTGCCGTGTACGCCCTGGCCGGGGCCCTCCCGGGTGTTGAGCTTGCTGGTGCGCAGGTAGGTGCCGGTAAAGCGCAGGGACGTGTTGGGCTGGTAGCTCACCTCCGGCGCCACCTCGTAGATCAGCAGGCTGAAGTCGCGGGAGGCCTGCCCGCCGGGCAGGTTGGCCAGGTAGTTGGAAAAGCTGGCCCGCACGTTGCGCGAGGCCGTGAGGCGGCCGGTGAAGCTCTGGGCCAGGGTGCGCCGCAGCAGCAGCTGCTGGCTGGCCAGGTTGCGGGTGTCGGTGCCGTTGGTGAGCAGCACCTTCTGCTGGGTCTGCTGCACGGTAAACTCGGCCCCGAAAATCGGGTTCGACCGGTTGAAGTAGAGCGTATTGCGCAGCAGCTTGTTCAACGACAGCAGCAGCTGGTCGTCGGTCTGGAAGGCAAACGGGTTCAGGCGGGAGCCGAGCGCGGTGTCGGTGGTGCGGCGGTCCAGGGTGACGGTGGTCAGGGCCGAAAAGCGCGCCACCAGTGCCAGCAGCCCTTCGGCCTCACGCCACTGCCGCGGGGCGCTGACGGTGAGGCGGTAGCTGAAGCGGTTGGCAAAAGCCGTGATATAGTCGTCGGTGGGCAGGTACACCTTGATGTGGGTGCGGTACTGCGCGTCGGGGGTCTGGGCCTCGAAGAACTCCTCTTTGTCCTGGCGCTGGTTGTTGTTGGCGTCGCCGCCGTAGTAGTGGGTGCCCTGCCCGTTGCCCGCCGGGATGAAGGCGAAGTCGCGCCGGGGCTCCCGGCCGGTGGCAATGCTGTAGCTGAGCTCCGAGCGCAGCACGTTCTGAAAAAAGGTGGCGTTCCAGTCGATTTTGCTGAGCACCGTGCGCTGGCGCACACTGTCGCGGGCGGCCAGGTCGCGGTAGGAAGCCAGCACGTTCAGATCCTGGTTGCGGCCCAGGCGGCTGGTAAAGGCGCCCTGCCAGGTCTGGGCGCGGCCCCGCTCGCGCAGCTCGTTGAGCTGGGGCGTCGGCGTCTGGTCGCGGCGGTAGGTGTAGTCGAGGCGGAAGCGGGTTTTGGCGCTGTCGCGGCTTTGCAGGAAAAAGGCGTGCTCGTCGTAGTAGTTGGCCGAAGTCAGCGAGTCGCCGCCCGGCAGCGCCACGCGGTTCTTGTCGAAGCGGTAGGCGTAGCCGGGCACCACGGGGCCGCGCACGTAGCGGGCGGTGGCCTCGCCCCGGGCCCAGTCGGAGTGGCGGCGGCCGGCTTCGGAGCTGAGCAGAAACAGCCCGCTGCGCACCTCCAGGTCCCCGATTTTGCGGGCTACGTCAATCCAGTGCTGCACCCCGTCCACCTCCCCGGCCCGGTAGCGGCGGCTGAGGCGGTAGTTGACGTTGTTGTTGAAATCCCGGGCCACGCCCACCGAGAAGTTCAGGATGTTGTCTTCGCGGGACGTGCGCAGCCCGGTGGTACCCTGCGCACTGCTGGTCGTGCTCCAGTTGCGGTCAAACTCCACGTCCCGGTACCGGTCGATGGGCGAAAACCGGCTGCTGGTGTACTCGTAGTCGAGGGTGCTGCGCAGCTTGTAGCCCCGCAGCACGGGCAGCGCCAGGGGCCGGTCGAGCACGGCGTAGCCCACCCGAAACGCCTGCCCCTTGTCGGTGGCCGCCGAAAACCGGTTCAGGTCCAGCTGCGACGAGGCCAGATCCACAAACACCGTCGCCGTGGAATCGACGCGGTAGCTGGTGCCGACGGCGGTCAGCTGCTTCTGCAGGGGCGTGGGTATCACCCGCTCGGCCAGGTAGCTGCCCCGGCCGGGGCCGGCGTACTGAAACACCCGGCCGTTGGCGTTGGCATTCTGGCTGCTCAGGCTGTAGTCGCCCAGGCCGCTGCCCACCTGGGTGAAGCGCACGTCGTAGACGTTGGTCGTGTCGGTGGGCGGATACACGAACGTGACCACCGGCAGGCCGGTCGCGGGGTCGAGGATGATGGCCTGGTTGTACTGCACTTCCTGGCGGTTGTAGTCGCGGCGCACGCCGCCGGGCAGGCGCAGCTGGCTCACGTTGTCGGTGAGCTTGCGCAGCGTGTCGCGCTCGGTGGGCGTCAGCGTGAGGTTGGGCGAGTTGTCGGGGTTGTCGGCTTCGCGGTAGTAGTTGGCCCGCACGCTGAGCTTGCCCAGCTCCTGGTAGTGGCTCAGGTGGGTCAGGGAGCGGGAGTAGTTGAAGTCGGAGTACTCAAAATCGACCTTGATGCGCGAGTTGCGGGTAATCAGGTGACGGGGCGAAAAGGTTACCTCGGCCTGGTTGTAGTCAATGACGTAGTCGAAGTCGAAGCCCCGGGTCATCAGCCGGCCGTCGAGGAACACCCGCTCGGAGTTGGCCAGCACGATGATGAACTGCTCGCCGTTGGGGCCGCGCAGGCGGTAGGGACCCTGCACGTTTTCGATGGGGGCAAGGTCGAGCGAGGCAAACTTGCCCTTGGCTACGCCCGCCGCCGCCACAGTGCTGCTGCGCCGCCCGGGCCGCCCCAGGTTCACCTCGCCGGCGGCGCCCTGCACGTTTTTGTAGAAGCGCAGAAAGTAATCGGGCTTGTTGCGCAGCACCACGTCGCCGGCCGTCAGGTTCCAGCTGGGGTGGCTCAGGGTGATGTAGATCCGGTCAAACTCCTGAAGCTGCTGGGTGTTGCCCTCGGGCTGAAACGGCACGTTCTGGTCGGAAATGGCCGCCGTCAGGTTGATTTTGTCGGTGAGCTTGCCGTCGAGCTGCAGGTTGAGCGAGGAGTTGACGAACACGTTCTGGGTGTTGCCAAACGAGATGCCCCGCGACAGGTTGCCGGTTTTGCTGATACCCGGGGTGCTCAGAATCTGCTCCTTCACCCCGAAGTCGTCGTACTGCAGGGGCCGGCGCAGAAAGTCCAGGCTGTCCATCATGCTGCGGGGGCGGCGGTAGCGGGCCGCCGTCAGCTGCACGGGCAGCACCCGGTAGCACACCAGCACCGAGTCGGCCGCGCCGGCAAGCAGCAGGTCGGGCTGGCCGGGGTCGGGGTTGGGCAGGCGGCGGCCGGGCTGCACGAAGCGGTACTGGTCGGTGCGGGCATCGTAGGCCAGGGCGCGCCCCCCGATGGTTACCGACGTGGGCACGATGGTCAGCGTATCGGCCAGGGTGAAGGTGGTCGTGTCGCGGGCCGGGGTGAGGCGCACCCAGCGGCAGCGCCGCGACGAGGGCAGCCCCGCCTGCTGGGCGACGGCGGCGTGGGCGGCCAGCAAGACCATCAGCAGCAGGCAGGCGGGCAGAAGCCGATGCGTAATGCTGCTGATCATAGAAACGGGTTGCGGGAGAAAAGGAGCAAAAGGCGCTGGCACCACAACGAGAAAAGGCGTGCTATTCGTTTTTCGTTTTTCGTTTTTAGTTTTTGGCCGGACCCTTCAGCAACCAGTCCCAACGCCGGCTACCCGGACAAAAAACCATAATCAAAAACCACTAAGGATAGCCTACGCCGGGGCCAGCGGCAGCTCGATAAAGAACTGGGTGCCCACGCCCTCCCGGGTTTCGAACCAGATGCGGCCGCCCGCGCTTTCGATACCGCGCCGCGCCACGGCCAGCCCGATGCCGGAGCCGGTTTCCTTGGTGGTGAAGTTGGGCACAAAGATTTTGTCGCGCACCTCGTCCGAAATGCCTATCCCGTTGTCCTGAATGCGGATCCGGACCTGGCCGGGGCCCGCCATGTCCACGGCGGCCGTAATCTGGGGCGGCCGGGTGTCGGGCACTGCCTGCAGGGCGTTGATGAGCAGGTTGTTGAAGGTGCGCACCAGCAGATTTTCGTCGGCAAACACCTCGTAGCGGCCCTGCTGGGCGTCGGCCGGCTCCTGCAGCAGCAGCGTGCCGCCGTGGGCGCCGCCCTGGTGCAGGGCCACGCAGCGGCGCAGGATGGAGGCCACGTCGAGGCGCTCGGGGCGCATGGCGGGCAGGTTGGTGAAGTTGCTGAACGAGGTGGCAATGTCGTTCAGCACGTCGACCTGGGTTATCAGGGTCTGGGAAATCTTGCCGATCAGCTCTTCCACATTGGGCCGCTGCTCGGCAATGGCCTTCTGCAGAAACTGCAGGCTCAGCTTCATGGGCGTGAGCGGGTTCTTGATTTCGTGGGCCACCTGCCGGGCCATTTCCCGCCACGCGGCCTCCTTTTCCTGGGTGGCCAGCTCCTGCTTGCTGTCTTCGAGCTTGAGCAGCATGGCGTTGTACTCGCGCACCAGCAGCCCGATTTCATCCGACGACTCGTAGGCCAGCATCTCGTTCTGGCCCGTCAGGGTGGTATGCCGGAGCTTTTCGGTGATGACGTTCAGCGGATTCGTGAGCAGGCGCGAGGCCAGGAAGGTCAGAATCAGAAACAGGATGAACATCACGGTGAAGATGTTCAGAATGGTCGAAATCAGCTCGATGAGCTTGTTGTCCAGCTCTTTTTCGGAGTCGAAGAACGGAATGCCCACGTAGCCGGCCAGCGCCCCCGTGCGCCCTTGGCTGGTGGTGGTGCGCAGGGGCAGATACAGCGCATTAAACGACAAGGAACCGGCCCGCTCGGTGAGCAGGGTGCGGGGCTGCCCGCGCTCGGCCAGCGCGGCCACGGCCTGCGGGTTCATCAGCGGGCTCAGCAGCCCCGACTCGAAAATCAGGGGCTGGCTGCTCACCAGCAGCTGGCCGTGGGCGTCGTAGAGGTTCAGGTCGGTTTCGGTGAGGCCGGCCACGTTTTCGGCCAGGTCGATGAGCGGGGCCTTGCTGGCGGAGTCGGCCAGCAGCGCGTCGTGGCGCAGCAGGTTTTCCTGCACGGCCCGGCCGCGGCTGGCGTAGGAGCGCAGCAGGTCGCGCTTATACGACGAGGTCACCTGGCTGGCCGTGGCCACGCTCACCACCACCAGCGGCACCAGAATGCCGAAGTTGAGGAACAGCTGGATCTTGGTGCTGAAGTTGGCCTGAAAAGCATCCACGTACCGGCCCCGGGCCAGCATGTAGAGCCCGATGGACAACAGCCAGAAAAACGTGTGCAGCAGAAACAGAAAGGAGAAGTTGGCCAGCCAGTCGCTGAAGGTGTAGGTGGCCGTGGTGACGACCACCGTGCGGTTTTGCGGGCCGCGCACGGCCAGGTGGTGAAAGTCGTCGTCGGACAGGCCCGAGGTGTACAGGCGCGGGTCGCGCAGCTGCTGGCTGGCAAGGCGGTTGCTGTAGTCGAAATCCCCCTCGTTGTACACCAGGCGCCCGGTTTCGTAGCCGGCGTAGCTCAGCTCAGGCCCCAGGTTGGGCTGGAAGAACTTCTGGTCGACCAGCAGCTCGGGCACCACGCTGTTGGCCGTCAGCTTTTTCAACGACAGCTCCAGCAGCACCGTGCTGGCCCCGCGCCGGGTATCGGGCACCCGCACGAAGGCCACGTACTGGCGGGTGCTGAACGAGTTGCTGCCCCGCACCAGGTACAGGTTGGCCTGATCGGTGGGCTTGGCCCGGCGCAGCAGCTGCCGGCGCACCTGGTACAGCGACGGAGCCGGCTCGTCCCCGTCCAGGGCTTTGCCATTGGTATCGAAGAGCGACACCACGATTTCGTACTTGTTGAAATAGTCGCGCAGGTAGTACTTGACGATTTTCTGGCGCACCATGTCCTGGTTGGCAAACGGACTGCTCAGCTTGGCCCGGATCAGCGGGTCGGCGGCCAGCTCCCGGGTGCGCTCGGCCAGCAGGTACTCGCCCTGCAGGTCGTTGTCGACGAGCAGGTTGCCGGCAATATTCTGCTTGCTGAGCACCAGCTGATGGTCGAAATGCTCGTAGAGGGCCAGCGCGCCGACGGCCGAGCTGACGCCCAGCATCAGGAAAATGAACAGGTAGATCTGGTAGGGTACGGCGGCCCCCAGCTGCTTGAGGCCGGTGAGGCGCACGACGAAGAAAAACAGCAGCGTAAGGCCCAGCAGCCCCATATCCATCTGATCCAGCAGCAGCCCCAGGGGCAGAAACACCACCGTCAGGATGCCCAGCAGCAGCACGCCCAGCCGCCGGCTGCTGGGCCTGACCACCGAAATAAACAGCTGCGACAACACGTAGAAGCCCACCAGATAGCCGCCCGTGTGCAGCACGATAGCCAGGCAGAGCAGCAGCTTAAACCCACTGAACTGAATGTTCTGGGTGATATCCAGAACCAGCTGGGAGTTGTTGAAGCTGTTGGCGTAAAACTGGAACAGCAGCTCCAGCAGCCCCAGAAACAGCAGCACCACGATGCCCCCGAACAGCGCCCGGGACGGCAGGCCGTAGATGTGCCGGCCCCAGCGCACCAGCCCGTAGCGGCGAAACAGCAGCAGCCCGTAGTACGCCACCAGCAGCAGCAGAAAGGCGTTGATGAGCAGGTCGCCGAGCGACGGCGACAACCACGAGGCGGCGTACACCCGCGGATCGAAAAGGGGCACTTCAATAAAGGAGAAGGGCAGCCCAAAATACAGCAGCGCCGCCCGAAACGCCGCCAGCGACACTACAACGGTGGCCGCCGCCACCATGATTTCGCCTTTGGCCCGCAGTGCCCGCGCCAGCAGCAGCCCGGCCCACAGGTAGAGCCCAAACCCCAGCAGCAGCAGCAGCAGCGGCAGGTATTTGCCGGTAATCGGGTTGGCCTGCAGGCTTTCCACCGAAAACAGGTAGCGCTCTTCGCCGGAGTAGATTTTGGGCAGGTCGCGCCCCCCGGGGATGCCGGCGACCAACCGGACGCTCAAGCCCCGGAACAGGGCTGCCTCCTCCCCTTCCTTGAGGTAGCGGTTGCTGATGCCATAATACTTTTCCAGGGGCACGTAGGTCAGAATCACATAGGGCCCGGCCGTGCGGCGCAACGCCAGGAAGCGCCCGAACTTCATGTCCACAAGCTTTTCCTCGAAGTGCTGACTGACGTTTTCGGGCTCCGGCTGCATGGTGTGGTCCGACCAGTACCAGAGCTGCTCCCCGCGGAAAATAAAGCACGGATACGTGGTCCGCCCCACCAGGGAGCCAAAACTCACCTGCCCCTGCTGCAAACGGTCGGCTACTTCATCCGCTTCCTGCTCGGCCGTCGTTTCCGCTTCCTGCACCAGGGTTTGCAGCCGGGCTACGTCGGCCCGGAGCAGCACGTCGGCGGCCTGTCCGTAGTGAGTGCTCAGGTAGGCTCCCGCAAAGCAGAGCACCGCACCAAGCAGCAGCAGCAACGGAGACAGGTGGGGGGACTTCAAAGGCAGCGGGGCTGCGCCGGCGGGGTTGCCGGCGCCAAAACCAGGAACGGGTGAGCAACAAAAATGCCGCCAAAGGGCGGCATTTCCTAGTTTTTCGAGGCTTTAGAGGCCCCGGGCAAGACGGCCGGCGGCCGCCGCATCGTAGTGCGTACCCCCGAAAAAGTACAGCATCACCGTGCGGGAATAGCGAAACATAACCGGCGTAAGCCCTAGTACCACCGTCGCCACCGTCAGAATATACACCCACGCGGCCGGGTCACCGGCCAGAAAGTAGAGCAGCACCCCCGTCAGGACCACGATGCCCACGGAAAAGCCGTAGCTGATGTACATGGCCCCCCAGTAGAAACCGACTTCCGGCTCGTAGGTCTGTCCACACACCGGGCACGCGGCCGGCATCTCGTCGAACTTGGCCAGATTGAAGGCCGAATGGGTAAAAAGCCGGCCCAGATGACAGCGCGGGCACTTTTGCGCCAGCAGGGCCCGTAGTACCGACTGGGGGCCGGGCACTACTTCTTCTGGTGTGAGTGCCGGTACCAGAAGTAGCCGACCGTGCCGATCAGAATGTAGGGCACCGTCATCAGGTACAGAATGCCGCTGTTGAGCCCCGACGTGTCGTAGTCGCCATTCTCGTCGCGCGCTGACTCTACCTGGGTTTTGCACATGCTGCACTGCGCCGACGCGGCCAGCGGAGCCAGGCTCAGCAATACGCTCAGGCACAGCGCAAACAAGCTAAAAATCACAGTCTTTCTCATCTCTTAACTAACAGTCCCGGCGGCGTTAAGTTTCCCGGCCTCAGGTGTAATACGGCGAAATCATGAAGTACACGATAACGCCCGTAATCGAGACGTACAGCCACACCGGAAAAGTCCAGCGGGCAATGCGCCGGTGCCGGGCAAACTGCTCGGTCAGCGCGAAATACAAGGTAAACAGCACCAGCCCTACCGTGATGGCCGCCAGGGCAATATGGCTCAGCAGCAGCGCAAAGTACACGTACCGGATGGTGCCGACCCCGCCGAATTGCGTGGAGGCCACCTGGGAATGATACACCACGTACGAAACCAGGAACAAAGCGCCCAGCAGAAAGGCAGTGCCCATCATGGCCCGGTGCTTGAGCACTTCCTTACGGCGAATGAAGTAGTAGCCCAGCAGCAGGCACACGGCCGTCAGCGAGTTGAGCACGGCATTCAAAGCCGGCAGAAACTTTACCTGGGCGCCCGGAATACGGAAGGTTTCGGGAAAGTAGTGCAGAATAGCGACCAGCAGCGGTACCACTGCCGCCAGTACGGCCATCGTGATTCTGATCTTGGCATGGTTGCCGGGGTTAACGGCCGGACTCGTTGTGGTCATAGTCGTACAGCATAACGCTGATTTCGGTGATGAGGCGGTTTATTTCCTTGGCCTTCGTCCCGTCGTAGATGCCCCGCACGCGCTTGTCGCGGTCCACCAAGTACAGGTTCTGGCTGTGAATCAGCCCTGGAGCAGCGCCGGTTGGCGCAGGCAGGCGGTAATCCTGGGTAGCTAACCGGTAAAGCGCCGTTTTGTCGCCGGTCAGGAAAAACCATTTGCCCGCAATGGCCCCGTACTGCTCGGCGTAGCGTCCCAGCACCGCCACCGAGTCGTGCTCCGGGTCGACGGTATGCGATACCAGTTTCACCCGCGGCTCGTGCCGGAACTTCTCCTGCACCTTCATCAGCAGGCCGTTCATGCGCGGGCAGGCGCCGGGACAGGTAGCAAAGAAGAAGTTGGCTATGTAGAGCCCACCGTTCAGATCCTGCTGCGTGACGGCGCGCCCGGTCTGCGACAGCAGACGGAAATCGCCCAACTGGTGGAAAACAGTATCGCGCTGCCACTTCCCGCCGACCTGCGTCGAATCGACACGGTCGGGCAGGTAAGTTGGCAGCGCGTAACGGTTAGTGCCGAAGGTTTTCAGAAACAGAAAAGCCAGTACCGGCACGAGGAGCAGGAGGCCCAGCAACAGGGTTTGTTTGGGCCGCATCCGCTACTTAAAGATATTGTAAATCGCCTCGCCGATGTAGGAGCCTTCGGTGATGAGGGCTACCAGCAGCCAGATCAGCAAGGCCATCGGAATCAGAATAGTCCAGATCAGGCCTTTCGTTTCATGCTTCAGGTGCATGAACTCGGCCACGATGAAGAAGGCTTTGAAGATGGTCAGGATGATCAGGATCGAGTTCCGCAGGGTGCTCGGGTCCATGACAAACGTAACCGCAAACTCCAGGGCCGTGATACCAACCAGGACGAAGAAGGTTTTCCAGATCCAGCCGGTGTTGGGCTTCGCGATTTCGCCAAGTGGCTGCGTATGGTCAGGTGCGTGATTAGCCATCTGAGTAGGGTATTAAAAGCAAAGAAAAACGACTGGTCTCAGCTCGTGCTCAGACGAGGTAGAAGAAGGTGAAAACGAACACCCACACCAGATCTACAAAGTGCCAGTAGAGGCCTACTTTTTCTACCATCTCGTAGTGGCCGCGCTTCTCGAAGGTGCCGTTGGTGGTAGCAATGAAGCAGTAGGTGAGCAGCACCAGCCCGCTGAATACGTGCGTGCCGTGGAAACCAGTGATGAAGAAGAACAGGTCGGCAAACAGCACGGGGCCGTACTGGTTCATGGCCAGGTTGGCGCCGAAGAACGTGGTGCCGTCGAGCATTTTGGTGCCTTCATCCGTACCGTGGATGAAGTGGCTCCACTCCCAGGCCTGGCAGCTCAGGAACGTAGCGCCGAAGAGCAGCGTCCAGAGCAGCCACTTCTGCACGTCCGTCTTATCCATGCGGTGGCCGGCTTCGACGGCCAGTACCATCGTCACGGAGCTGAAGATAAGAATCATCGTCATCAGGGCCACGAAAGCCAGCGGCAGGTCGATGCCGTGCAGACCCGGGAAGGAGTTGAAGACGTGGTCGGGAATCGGCCAGTAGGCCGAGCTGAACACGAAGTCCTTGTGGTCGCCGGTGTAGGCCAGGTGACGGTGGCGAACCATCCCGTAGGTGGTCAGGAAAGCGGCAAACGTGAAGGCGTCAGACAGCAGGAAAAACCACATCATCAGCTTGCCGTAGCTTGCCTTGAAGGGTTCGTTGCCTCCGTCCCAGGTGCCCGAGCGGGGCTCTTCGTGGGAAGTGCTAGGCGAAAGCGTCTGCGTCGTGGAGGTGGTGGACATAGCGGGCAGGGTAAAAACGAAATCAGTGGTTCAAAAGTAGGAACAAATACAGGTACAACCAAAGCGCGCCGAGGAAGTGCCAGTAGATGGTAACGTTACCAATGGAGAGCATCTGGCGCGAATGCACCTGGTAGTTCAGGCTCTTACGCAGAACGATGAGCAAAAAGATAAGTCCCGTAATGAGGTGAAAAGCGTGCACGCCCGTCAGCACGTACAAGAACGAGCCCGATGGATTTGAGTCGACGCCCCCAAAGAAAATTTTGTTCTGCACCAGGTCCACCCACACATTCCACTGGCCGATCAGAAAGGCCGCGCCCAGTACAAAGGTCAGAATCAGACCGATTTGCACGCGCCGTACCTCGTCTTTGCGGGCCGAGAAATATGCCCACTGCACCGTAGCACTGCTCAGCGCCAGAATGATAGTGGTAATAAGCAAGCGGGCCGGCAGGTCAAATTCCAGCCAGTTGCCCTCCTCGCGCCGCACGATGTAGGCGCTGGTGTAGGCGGCAAAAATCATGGTGATGCTCACCATCATCAGCCACAGCAGAAACCGCAGTGGGTGGGTACCGGCGCCGGGTTCTTTTTCCGGCAAAAGCTCCGAAGTATTCATTGAAAGAAATTAAAGTTTGTCGAGCACCAGCGCAATCTGAACGATGGGCAGGTAGAGAAAAGAACCGAACATGATGCTCATGGCGGCCTTTTTGGTGCAGGTGCGCATCAGGTAGAAAGTCTGCATCAGAAACAGCACCCCGCACACCACGGCCACAATAGCGTAGATCTTGCCGCTGATGCCAAACTGAAACGGCAGCAGACTCAGCGGAATCAGCAGCAGCGTGTAAGTCATGATCTGAAAGGCGGTGCGCATGTCCTTGCCGCCGGGCGTGGGCAGCATCTTAAAGCCGGCCTTCTTGTAGTCCTCATCCAAAACCCAGGCAATGGCCCAGAAGTGCGGAAACTGCCACATAAACTGAATGCCGAACAGCACCCAGGCTTCAAGACCCAGAATACCCGTGGCGGCCACGTAGCCGATCAGGGGTGGCATGCCCCCCGGAATGGCCCCTACAGCCACGCAGATGGGCGAAATGCGCTTGAGCGGGGTATAGACAAACCCATAGAGGATCAACGACAGCAACGACAGCGCTGCCGCCTGGGCATTGAAGAAGTAAGTCAGCAGGCCCAAGCCGAAAACGCCCAGCACGATGGTAAATACCCAGGCTTCGGTGATGCTGAGCACACCCATCGGCAACGGCCGGTTGGCCGTACGCTTCATGAGCTTGTCGAGGTCCCGCTCGAAGATCTGGTTGATGGTATTGGCCGAGCCCGTGACGGCCAGACCGCCCACCATAACCAGCAACGCCCGAGTCCAGTCGAGTTCCTGCACGCCGAGCAGGTAGCCAATGGCGCTGGAAAACGCCACCGTCAAGGCCAGTCGAAACTTGATCAACTGGAAATACGCCTTGGCTTTTATCATTAAGGAAGGGAACAGACCACCCGTGGTAGCAACCGCCAACGGGGCCGCAAAGTTACGCAACGACGCCCGCATAAGCGACCGGCACGGTGAATTTCGTCAGCCGCCGGTACGTGACGATGGTGAGAAACTGGGAGCCGAACAGCAGCGTGGCTACCGTGAGGTGAACGGGCTGCACCGCAGCCGGCAGCGCCAGGTAAGCCAGCGTTATGCCCGCCAGGATTTCCAGCCCGATAAAAGTCAGGTTGAGCGTCGCCAGTCGGCGCAAGCGGTAGTCGGCCAGCATGTAGAGCCGGTAGGCCACGTACCCGTTCAGCAGCAGCAGCAGGGCCGAAAACGTCCGGTGAATTTTGAACGTGATACCCAGCTGCTCCACCCAGTCGGCCCGGTTGAGGTAATTATTGGCCGCGGCCACCATGTCGATCTGCTCCCGTACCTGGGTGCCCAACACGATCTGCGCGAACGTCAGCAGCGTTATCAGCCAGAGCAAAGCCGTTAGGCCCGTTGAAGGCGCGGGCGGCGAGGCCTGTGGGGTGGCATATTCCTTTTGCGACCGGACCACGGCGTAAATCAGCATCGCCACGATCAGCAGGGCCACGCCCATATGAATCGTGACCAGCACCGGCAGCAGGTTGGTGGAAACGACCAGGGAACCCAGCCAGCCCTGAAACCCCGTCAGCAGAAACGAGGCGAAGGCCAGCCAGAACACTGCCCGGTCGCGCCGCCAGTACGGCAGGGCAAATACCACTGTCAGGAAGATAAAGACGCCGATAAGAGCACCCAGCAACCGGTTCAGGTATTCAATCCAGGTTTTGGTAGCATTGAAATCCGTTTCGATGTACTGGGTAGGGTGGGCGAATATCTCCCCGGCTACCTGCTTAAACCCCAGTCTCTCCAGCGTCTGGGCCAGCTTCTGGTTTTTAGCTACCCGCTGGGCCAGGTACACCTCTTTGTAGTCGGCAGGCAGCTGGCTGATCTGCGTGGGGGGCACCCATTGTCCAAAGCACTTGGGCCAGTCGGGGCAGCCCATGCCGGAGCCCGTGCTGCGGACCACGCCGCCAACCAGAATGAGCAGGTAAACCGCTACCACCGTCAGGATACCGACGAAGCGGAAGCGGCGCACAAAAGCAGGTAGTTGCATTCGTAAGGAGAACAAGCCAGGTACTAGGTTTATAACAATTTAAACCCCGTTTAGATTGCTAATGGCCAGGAGAAACCCCGATAATCGGGGCTGGATTCTGCACAAGAAAACGGGCCGCTGTACATACAGCGGCCCGTTTCAGATGTCAATGCTAAATGGCGCTTACTCCATGTCGCGCTCGTAGGGCAGGTTCGATGACTGCGTCTGCGAGTACGGTACGTTTTGCGGAATAAAGTCCTCCGTAGCACCGGGCTTGCTGTAATCGTAAGGCCAGCGGTACACGGCAGGAATCTCGCCGGGCCAGTTGCCGTGGCCGGGAACTACGGGCGTCGTCCACTCCAGCGTGGTCGAGTTCCACGGGTTTTCGGTAGCGCGACGGCCGCGGAAAATGCTGTAGAAGAAGTTGACAATGAAGATGAACTGGGCAAAGAAGGCCAGAATAGCAGCTACCGAAATGAATTTATTCAGGTCGGCAAACTGGCTGAAGGTATCGAAGCCAGTCCAGGCGTAGTAGCGGCGGGGGAAGCCGGCGATGCCTACGTAGTGCATCGGCAGGAATACCAGGTACACGCCGGCGAAGGTCAGCCAGAAGTGAATGTAGCCCAGCTTCTCGTCCATGAGACGGCCAAACATCTTGGGGAACCAGTGGTACACCCCGGCAAAGAGGCCGAAGAAGGCCGACGAGCCCATTACTAAGTGGAAGTGAGCTACCACGAAGTAGGTGTTGTGCATCTGAATGTCCAGAGCCGCGTTGCCGAGAATGATACCGGTCAGGCCACCCGAGATGAACAGCGACACGAAGCCAATCGAGAATAGCATGGCCGTAGTGAAGCGGATGTTGCCGCGCCACAGCGTAGCCAGCCAGTTGAAGGTCTTTACGGCCGACGGTACGGCAATGATCAGCGTCAGGAACATGAAGACCGAACCCAGGAACGGATTCATGCCGGTGATGAACATGTGGTGAGCCCACACCACGAAGGACAGCAACGAGATACCCATCAGCGAGCCAATCATGGCGCGGTAGCCGAAGACCGGCTTACGAGCGTTGGTAGCCAGGATTTCGGATACCATACCCATGGCGGGCATGATAACGATGTATACTTCGGGGTGACCCAGGAACCAGAACAAGTGCTGGAACAAGATGGGCGAGCCACCAACGTTCGGCAATGCCTGCCCGGCAATGTAGATATCCGACAGAAAGAACGACGTGCCGAACGAACGGTCGAAGATCAGCAGCAGAGCCGCCGAAAACAGCACCGGGAATGACAACAGGCCCAGCACCGCCGTCAGGAAGAAGGCCCAGATGGTCAGCGGCAGCTTCGACATCGACATCCCGCGGGTCCGCAGGTTGATGACGGTAGTGATGTAGTTGACCCCACCCAGCAGCTGCGAGATGATGAACAGTGCCATCGACACCAGCCAGAGCGTCATGCCCATGCCGGAGCCGGGAATAGCCTGTGGAAGCGCACTCAGCGGTGGATAGATTGTCCAGCCCGCCGAAGCCGGACCGGTTTCCAGAAACAGCGAAGTAAACATGACAATGCTCGACAGGAAGAAGAACCAGTACGAGAGCATGTTCATGAAGCCCGACGCCATGTCGCGGGCACCCACCTGCAGCGGAATCAGAAAGTTGGAGAACGTGCCCGACAGGCCGGCCGTCAGCACGAAGAACACCATGATGGTACCGTGCATCGTCACCAGAGCCAGATAGAACTCGGGGTTCAGCTTGCCGGCTTCGATCCACTTGCCCAGGAACGGCTTAAGCCACTCCATGGTCGATTCGGGCCAGCCGAGCTGCAGACGGAACAGGCTCGACAGCATGCCGCCCAGAATAGCCCAGAGAATACCGGTAATTAGGAACTGCCGGGCAATTACTTTGTGGTCCTGGCTAAAGACATACTTGAACAGCCAGTGCTGGTCGTGATGCTCGTGCTCATCGTGGTGCACGTCGTGCCCGGTGTGGGGCATGACCGTGCCGACGCCGTGCACCTGCGAGTTGGTAGGAAGGTTGGCAGCCATAGAGAAGCGTGCGTTAAATTGAAATTAGAGGGCGGGATTGAGTTTAGGACCGACGGCAGCCGTGGCGGCCGGGGCTACTTCCTTTTCAACCGGATTACCCGACTTCTGTTTGAGATTTGCCAATACATCTGGATTCTGCTCCGAGAAGGACTTCTGCGCCCCGTACCAGGCCACGTAATCGTCCGGCTCGTCGACCACGATGTTCAGCTTCATGGCGAAGTGGCCACGGCCGCAGATCTGGTTGCAGGCCAACTCATAGTTGAACTTCGGGTTGCCCAGCTTGGCGCGCATCTCATCGGTAGTGGTGGTAGGCGTAAACCAGAACTTGGTGGGCATACCCGGCACGGCGTACATCTGCACCCGGAAGTGGGGCATGTACACGGCGTGCAGCACGTCGCGCGAGCGAATCTTGAGCAGCACCGGGTGGCCTTTCGGCACGTGAATCTCGCCAGCGACGAAGTCGTCCAAACCGCTCTTGTCTTTCAGGTCGAAGCCGAACTCGTTGGTGGCATCAATCAAACGGTAATTGACCACGCCCAGCTTCTGGTCGCGACCGGGGTAGCGAACCAGCCAGTTGAACTGCTTGCCCATCACTTCCAGCACGATTGAATCCTTGGGGGCGGGGCCGGTGATCTTGCTCCACTCCTTCCAGCCGGCGAATACCAGGCCCGCCATAACGATGGCGGGGATGATGGTCCAGATGATTTCAATCTTGTTGTTGTGCGAGAAGAAGAAGGCGCGCCGTCCTTCCTGGTGCTGATACTTGTAAGAGTAGTAGAACAGCAGCACCTGCGTAAGGGTGAAAACGATGCCCAGGATAAGCATGGTCACCCAGAACATCCGCTCCAGCGCGAAGCCGTGGACGGAAGCAATCGGCGGGTTCATCTTGCCGTAGTTCTCGACAAAGGAATAGGCAAACCAGGCGCCGCCCAGCACCAGGAACGCCATCATCAGAATGGCATTCACGCGGTTGCTGGTGCCAATCTCACGGGTAGAGCTGCCCGAGAAAATAGAGGTCAGGATCTGGATGCGGAACAGCAGGCCAAATACGACCAGCAGCAACAGCAGCAGCAGAAAGATACCAAGAGCAATCATTGGGGAGGAGTTAGTAACGAGAACTTAGAACGTAGAGCCTGATGCCACTGACCATATTCTGATCCAAGCGCTCAGCTCTATTACTCTCAGCTCTAAAAATTAAGTGGTGTGATGCACGCACTCGTCCAGAAACGGATGGTTTACCGGAACCAGCGAAGCTTTCGACAGGCGCTTGGTGAAGAGAATCAGGTAGCTGCCCAGGAAAATCAGGGCAATGCCGATTTCAATGATAAACCCATTATCCCCCTTCATAGTTGCTGGCATGAACATTAAATAAAAGTCCGACCAGTGACCAATCAGGATGGCGATGCTCACGATTTTGAGCATGATCATCTGCCGCTTGGCATCCCGCGTCATCATCAGCAGGAAGGGAAAAACGAAGTTGATTGCCAGGTTGAAGTAGAAGATCCAGGTGTAGGCACCGTTGAAGCCGCCAAGACGCTGGTTGTAGTAAACTGCTTCCTCGGGCAGGTTGGCGTACCAGATCAGCATGAACTGCGAGAACCACACGTAAGTCCAGAAGATGCTGAAGCCGAACATGAACTTACCCAAGTCGTGCAGGTGGTTCGCGTTCAGGAAGCGCAGATAGCCGGCTTGCTTGAGGTAGATGGCGGTCAGCGTCGTGACGGCAATGCCCGATACCCACCACGAGGCGAAAACGTACCAGCCGAACATGGTGCTGAACCAGTGCACGTCGACCGACATCACCCAGTCCCAGGCCGACATCGACGAGGTAACGGCGTACAGCACCAGAAACAGAGCGGCTACGTTGATGCTCTTGTGGAAATATTCGGTGCCCCCATTCAGATCCTCTTCCAGGGAAAGCTTGCGCAGACGCTCGGAGAAGAACCACCAGATGCCCAGGAACACCACCATGCGAATCACGTAGAACGGCAGGTTCAGAAAACCGCTCTTGCCAGCAATGATAGCGTCATAGTTAGCGCTGCCCTTGGTCATGATGCCGGGCATCGTCCAGTGGAACAGGTCGTGGTTGATCAGACTCAACCCGAATACCAGCAGCATAATGATACCGCCGGGCAGAATCCAGGCGCTCATGGCCTCGTTGATGCGCTTGATCATAACCGACCAGCCTGCGTAGGCCACGTACTGCAGCGCCACGAAGAAGGTGCCGATGGCCGAAACGCCCACGAAGAACACATTGCTGTGCCACAGGCTAACGATAACCCGCTTGAGCCAGATGGGGCTCCCGGCGTGTCCGCCGCCGTGTTCGGCAGCGGCTCCGTGAGCAGCCGCCGCGCCGTGCGCGACCCCGGCCGCTTCGTGGTGCCCCGGGAACATGATGGCGGCGATGATGCCGATAACCAGCAGAACGACGCCGGCGGCAATAATCAGGAGAAAATTACGGTTAGTGCCCGGCGAAACCTCGAGGTATTCAGCCGTGGCGCTTTCGTGATGCGTCAGAGTTGCCATATCGTTAGTTCGATGAGCCGTTACGTCCTTTGTCACCCTGGCCCGGAGTTTCCGAGCCTTTATCGGCCTGCGCTTGCAGCGTTGGCTTCTGCGTCTGCGGATCATTCGCCTGGGTTGAGTCGCCGCTCATGTCGGCCTTCATCCCATTTGCTTTCATATAGTCCTCCATTCCGTCGGGACCTTTACCGAGTTGTAGTACGCGAACGTACATGGCAATCTTCCAGCGCTCCTCGGGGTTCACCTGCGAGCCATGCGGCATCATGCGGTTGCGGCCCCACTGAATGACGTGGTAGATGTGCCCTTCGTTCATGGTTTTGTAAGCCCCCGCCGAGTAGTTGGGGACGCCCTTGAACTTGATGCCGACCAGCCCCTGACCGTCGCCCTGCTCGCCGTGGCAGTGTAGGCAGTTGCGCACGTACAGGGCTTTGCCTTCTTCCAGATTGTTCTTGGACTGGGCGTAGGGGTTACGCAGCTTTTGCTCGGCCGTAGCGACACTATCCTTCGGAATGTGGGTGTAGTAGTCTTCCTTGCCCCGGGGCACAGTGCCGACTACCGGAGTCCGCTCGTTGATGCCCATTGGGTTGATGGTGTTCGTGCCTACCTGACGCAGTGGGTCGTACGGGATGGATTCGTACATCTGCGGGGCGTATTCGATGCCGGGGTTATCGGCCTGGTTGCAACTGGCGGCAACCACCGAACCAAACAGGATAGCCGACGCTTGCAGACCTAGTTTCAGCGAATGCGTCATTAGTTCTTAGTCATTTCTTTTTCGTTCACCTCCGATGCGCCGTTCTCGCGCAGCAGTTTGGCCAACCCATTCAGGTCCGAATTCTCGTTCAGCTCGATGGCTACCACAAACTTATCGTCCGTCGAGCGCACGTCCAGCACCGGGGTTCTCCAGCGTGGGTAGAGCTTGCTGATGGTGTAAAAGGTAATCACCATACCATGGCAGCAAAAGAATACCGTCAGCTCGAAGGAAACCGGGATGAAGGCGGGCAGCGCAATGTGCGGCTTGCCGCCGATAATCATCGGCCAGTCGAAGCCCAGCATGTAGATCTGCATCCACAGGGCAAAGGCCAAGCCCGTCATACCGTAGAAAAACGCGGCAATCGGGAGACGCGACCGTTCGATGCCCAGGGCATCGTCCATGCCGTGGATCGGGAAGGGCGTGAATACCTCGTAGATCTTAACGCCCGCACCGCGGATGTTTTCTACGGCGTGCAGCAGCACATCTTCGTCTTCAAAGATGCCGAGGGCGAAGCGCTTAGTCATGCTTGTTGTAGTTTACCGGAGCCGAAGCAGGTACTCCGTGGGTGGTGGACGTCTCGTGGTGGGCATGCGAATCAACGCCGGTATAGGTCGGGCCATTGTCCACGGTGTACTTCAGGATGGTTTTCACCTCGGCCATGTTAATCACGGGGAAGAACTTGGCGAAGAGCAGGAACAGCGTGAAGAACAGCCCCAGCGTACCCACGTAGATGCCGACGTCGATGCGCGTTGGCGAGAACATCACCCACGAGGAGGGCAGGTAGTCGCGGTGCAGCGAGGTGACGATAATCACGAAGCGCTCGAACCACATCCCGATGTTCACGATGATCGACAGCACGAAGGTCAGCGGGATGCTGTAGCGCACCTTGCGGATCCAGACCAGCTGCGGCGTAATCACGTTGCAGGTCATCATGGCCGCGTAAGCCCACCAGTACGGGCCGGTAGCGCGGTTGATGAAGGCATACTGCTCAAACTCCACCTGTGAGTACCAGGCAATGAAGAACTCAGTGATGTAAGCTACCCCCACAATCGAACCCGTAATCATCATGATTTTATTCATGAGGGCGATGTGCTCGATGGTGATGTAGTCTTCCAGCTTGAATACGACCCGGGTGATAAGCATCAGGGTGAGTACCATGGCGAAGCCGGAGAAGATAGCGCCGGCTACGAAGTAGGGCGGGAAGATGGTGGTATGCCAGCCCGGTACGACCGAGGTAGCAAAGTCCATCGATACAATGGTGTGTACCGACAGTACCAGCGGCGTCGAAACGCCGGCCAGAATCAGCGACACCGTTTCGTAGCGGCTCCAGTGCTTGGCCGAGCCGGTCCAGCCCATGCTCAGCAGCGAGTAGGCTACCTTAGCAATCGGGCCCTTAGCACGGTCACGGATGGTAGCGAAGTCGGGTACCAGGCCCGTGTACCAGAACACCAGCGACACGGTGAAGTAGGTCGAGATGGCAAATACGTCCCAGAGCAGGGGCGAATTGAAGTTGGCCCACAGCGAGCCAAAGGTGTTTTGCAGCGGGAAAACCCAGTAGGCCAGCCACGGACGGCCCATGTGCAGAACCGGGAACATGGCGGCGCAGATTACGGCGAAGATCGTCATAGCCTCGGCGGCCCGGTTGATGGAGGAGCGCCACTTCTGCCGGAACAGCAGCAGCACGGCCGAAATCAGCGTGCCAGCGTGACCGATACCTACCCACCATACGAAGTTGGTGATGTCCCAGGCCCAGCCAACGGTTTTGTTTAGACCCCACTCCCCGATGCCGAACCACAGCGTGCGGTACACGGAGTACAGGAAAATGCCCAGGAAAAAGAGGGCAACGCTCAGGGCCGCCATCCACCGAACATTCGGTTTGGCTTCTACCTGGCGGCACACGTCTTCGGTGACGTCGTGGTACGTCTTCCCCCCGGTAACGAGCGGCTCGCGTACGGCTGATACGTGCTGCATATATTTTGGACTTAAAAGGAGTGGGTAGGAAGGATGCGTTGTTTGGGGCAGCGCGGCCCTTCCCTATGGCTCAGTTACTAGGCGTTACGAACTTCTCCGGTGTTCCGGATTTTGGTCAGGTACGTGATGTTGGGCTGCACGTTGATGGTATCCAGCACGTGGAAGGCCCGCTCGCCGTCTTCGCGGCGCAACAGCTTAGAGATGCGCGTTTCGGGGTCGCGCATGTCGCCGAACACAATGGCTTCCGTAGGGCAAGACTGCGCGCAGGCCGTTACTACTTCGCCATCCTGCGGACGACGCTTCTGCTTTTTGGCTTCCAGCTTACCGAGCTGAATGCGCTGCACGCAGAAGCTGCACTTCTCCATCACGCCGCGGGCCCGTACGGTTACGTCCGGGTTCAGCACCATGCGGCCGAGGTCGGTGAACATGTGGCCGTTCACGTTCTCGAACTTCTCGTTGGAAGTGTACGAGAACCAGTTGAAGCGACGCACTTTATACGGGCAGTTGTTGGCGCAGTAGCGGGTACCCACGCAGCGGTTGTAGGTCATCTGGTTGAGACCTTCCGAGCTATGGGTGGTAGCCAGTACCGGGCACACCGTTTCGCAGGGAGCGTGGTTGCAATGCTGGCACAGCATCGGCTGGAAAATCACGGACGGGTTGTCCGACGGATCTTCCATGGCCTCGTAGGTGTCCAGCTTGCCCTTGGCTTCAAAGTCCTCCTTGCTGGCGTCCGAGCTGTAGTAGCGGTCAATCCGCATCCAGTGCATCTCGCGGCGGTTGATAACCTCCTGCTTGCCTACGACGGCAATGTTGTTCTCGACCTGGCACCCGATCACGCACGAGCCGCAGCCGATGCACGAGTTGAGGTCGATGGCCATGCCCCAGTGGTGGTTCTTGTACTCGTAGTCATCCCAGAGTGAAACCTTGCTTGGCGACACGAGCCCGTCGGGCGTCTCCAGCTTTTCGTACTCGGTTACTTCCTTCGGGTTCTCAACGTACTTGGCCAGCGTCGACTCCTGCACTACCTGCACCGTGCGGTCCATGATGGTGTGGTGAGTCTGGGTCTGGGCAATCGGCGACTGCACGCCGGTCTTTTCCAGCGTCACCGTGTTGGCGTACATGATGCCGTTCGTTGGCGACATCATGGCCATCGGGTACACGTTGGCTCCCACGTTGTCGCCGACCTTACCGGCCATCTTACGGCCGTAGCCGATGGCGATGCTCACGGTGCCTTTGGCTTGGCCGGGCTGAATCAGCACGGGCAGCTCAATGGACTTCCCGTTGGCGGTGATTTTCACCACGTCGCCCTGCTCCCACTTGTTGGCCACTGCCATGTCGCGGGGAACGGCAACGTAGTTGCCCCAGGTAGCTTTCGAAATCGGGTCGGGCAGCTCCTGCAGCCAGGGGTTGTTGGCCTCGCAGCTGCCGGGGCCGATGCCTACTTTCTCGTACAGCGCCAGCTCCACGCCCGAAACCTTGGGTGCTGCTGACAGCGTAGCTACGGCCTGCTGGGCGCTCATAGCCGGAGCCATCGGTGCAGCGGCTGGCGAAAGAGTACCGACTGCCACCCCATCGTGCACGGCGGCATCCCAGGCTTTGGCGTCGCCGCCGATGAGGCCGCGCCAGGAAGCGCGGAGGTAGTTGTAGTACGTCTGCGGGCTGCCGGCCCAGGTGAGCAGGCTGTCCTGGGCCTGACGCGTGGCAAACAGCGGCGAAATAACCGGCTGAGCCAGGCTCAGGAAGCCCCGCTTGGGCTCGTAGTCATTCCACGATTCCAGGTAGTTATGGTCGGGGCAGGCGTATTGGCACAAGGAGCCGGTTTCATCCAGCCGGTCGTTGAACGAAACCGTCAGACCAACTTTTTTGTCCTTCAGGGCTTTCGTCAGCTCCGCGCCTCTCGGGTGGTCGTAGGCAGGGTTGGCATTGTAGAAAATCACGGCCCCTACGCGGCCCCCGATGATGTCGTTTACCAGCTGCCCCATGCGGGCGTCGTCGCCCTGACGGACCATGGAAGGGCTGGCCAGATCAACACCGGCGCTACCCAGCGCCTGGTTGATAGCCGTCACCAGGGTCTGCACGGCCACATCGTTGGAGCCCGAAACCACGAGGCCAGCGCTGCCGGCTGCTTTCAGCTCCTTGGCGGCCATTTTCAGGCGGGCGTTGCTGGTGCTGCCGCCGCCGGTCAGCTCTTTGTAGAGCTCCAGGGCGATGGTGCCCATTTCCGAAGGCTTGGCCGTCACGCGCACGTCGGCGTTGGAGCCGGTCAGCGTCAGAGCCGTTTCGAACTGGAAGTGACGCGACATGGTCTTCTTCGTGTTCGAAACCTTCCGGTTGGTAACGTACTGCTTGGCAAACTCCACCGGCGACAACCAAGTACCGAGGAAGTCGGCGTCCAGGCTCACGATGACGTTGGCCTTGCTGAAATCGTAGGAAGGCAGGACGCCGCCGTTGGCCTGCAACAGCGCGGAGCTGGAGTTGGCGTCGTACTGTACGTGCTGGGTGTTGGGGTAGCGCGCGGCAAACTCAGCAATGACCTTCTTGGTGGTCGGGCTGATGATGGTGTTCGACACAATAGCAATCCGGCCAGCGGTGCCCGCCAGCTTGGTGCGGATTTCCTGGTCCACTTTGTCCGTCGCGGCCTTCTGCCCGTTGATGGCGAAGTGCTGCAGCCGGCCGCTGTCGTAGAGGTTGAGCACCGAAGCCTGCGCGCGGGCCGACAGGCCCCCACGGGTAATGGGCGACTCGGGGTTGCCTTCGAGCTTGATGGGCCGCCCCTCGCGGGTTTTGACCAGTACGCTGTTGTAGTCCGTCCCGTTGAAGTAGGTGGACGCGTAGAAGTTGGCAATGCCCGGATCAACCTCCTCAGGCTTGTTGAGGTAAGGAATGGCCTTACGGACCGGGGCTTCGCAGCTGGCCAGGGTAGCGGCGGCAATGCCGAAGCCCATGAGTTTGAGGAAGTCGCGGCGGGGGGCGGCCGTGGCGTCCGAAGAGCTATAGGCTTCCTTCATCGGCAGGAACTCGCCAAACTCGCTGAACGCGGTTTTTACGAACTCCGGTGAGCTTTCCAGTTCCTCAATTCCCTTCCAGTACTTAGGCGACTCTTGCATTTGTTTGGGGTCTTGGGGTCTTAGGGACTCGGGGGCTTGGCTTTTGGCCAGCCTTGGTCCTTAAGGTCAATGCTTGTCTTGTTTTTATTAAGCGATGTTGCAGGCGGAGACTTTGGTTCTGCTCGGGAGTCTTAACCAAGACCCCAAGCCCCCAAGACCCCATCAACCAACTAGTAGTGGCACTTCGAGCACTCGGTACCGCCGTTCGACGATACGGTGAACGGAGCAGCGCCATTGGCCGTGCCGTGCAGCTTCACGAGATTGTTGTAGTAGCCGTTGCCCTTGGTGTTGAGGGGCGTTTCGCGGTGGCAGTTGATGCACCAGCCCATGGTCAGGGCCGAATACTGGTACACTACTTCCATGTTTTCGATCGGGCCGTGGCAGGTCTGACACTCAATACCGCCCACCTGGGTGTGCTGGGAGTGGTTGAAGTACGCCAGGTCAGGCAGGTTGTGAATCCGTACCCACTGAATCGGCTGCTTCCGCTCGATGGCGCGGTAGATCTTCTTGATTTCCGGCGACTCGGTCTTGATCTGCGAGTGGCAGTTCATGCAGATGTTGGCCGACGGAATGTTGGCGCTCTTGCTCTTGTAGACCGAGGTGTGGCAGTAGGCACAGTTGATCTGGTGCTCACCGGCGTGCAGCTTGTGCGAGAAGGCAATCGGCTGGGTAGGCTGGTAGCCCTGGGTCAGGCCGATGGCCATCACGCCCTGCACCGACTCGTACAGGACCACGAGCACGAACAGGCCGACAGCCAGCCCGCGCACGATGGGCGACCTGTAGATCTTGGCGAAGTCGAAGCGCTGCTCGATCTGCTCCACGTCGCGACCATCAAGGTCTTTGCGGCCGCGCAGCACGTCCTTCATGATGTTGGCGATAATCACCAGTGTAACCACCATCACGATCAGCACGACCACCAGGATGATCAGCAGCAGGTCAATCGTGCTGCTCGAAGCGCCGGCGTCGGCCGTACCCGGGGTTTCAGCGCCGTCTTTCGGAGCAATACCGGTAGCACCGCCGGGAGGGCCGGCAATTTTACCTTCCTCCGCCGTAACGTAGGAGATAATCGAGGTGATTTCCGCGTCCGAGAGCTGGAAGCTCGGCATCTGCTGCTTCCCATACTGGTTGTAGAGCTTCACGGCGTATTCGTCGCCGCTGGCTACTACTTTGCTGGAGTTCTTGATCCAGGGAATCAGCCAGGAGATGGGGCGGCGCTTGGCGATACCGGCCAGGGCCGGACCAACCACTACGTCGTTGATGGCGTGGCACTGGGCGCAGTTGCCTTTGAACAAGGCGTCGCCGGCCGCAATGGCGGCCGCGTCACCAGTGGTTGCCCCAGCCGCAGCAGCGGGGGCAGCGGCGGCCGTAGCGCCGGGAACGACACCTTCTTTACTCACTGCCGGAGCCGCGCCAACCGTTTGGGCCGAAGAACGACCGACGGCAGCAAACGTCAGAACCAGAGCGAGAAAGAGGTGGGAAAGAGGACGAAGTCGGATGCTATTCATAGCACTATTTGACTGGGAAAAAGAAACGCGGGGGGTACTTCAAGGCCACAAATGTAGGTCGCGAATCGCAGAGAACAAACCCGCCCGGCCTAATTTTCGGCTTTTGGAGCTTGCGTAGAATGATTCTAAAAACGACTTTGTCCTTGCTGATCCAAGGCAATCCGCCCGCCAATTGTAAGGGTAGCCCGCCACGCTCGTACCTAGTACTTATTTAGGAGTACGGCGGGCCAGGCACTTATTTACCGGTTAAGGGCCCGAATTGTTTGCAGCTTCTTACTCAGTTCTTTAGAAGGAGAGATATTTGGGTTATTTTAGAAGAGCGGATAGCAACAGGCAAAAAAAAATGTACCTTTGCCCCCTCAATAAGTTTTTCACCCTAATTTTTTCATCCCGTCTAATGGAAGTAAGAAATTACGAGACGGTCTTCATCCTCACTCCCGTTCTGAACGAGAGCCAGGTGCAAGAGACGATCGAGAAGTTCTCGCAGGTGCTTAAGGAAAATAGCGCCGACATTATCCACACTGAAAACTGGGGCCTCAAGAAATTGGCCTACCCAATTCAGAAGAAGTCAACCGGGTATTACCACCTCGTTGAGTTCACTGGCTCGGGCAACATCGTTGACGTGCTCGAGCTGGCCTTCCGCCGCGACGAGCGCATCATCCGCTTCCTGACTACGGTGCTCGACAAGCACGCCGTGGCCTATGGGGAGCGTCGTCGTAAGGGCGAGATGAACCAGCAGAAAGCTAAAAAAGAATCGGAAGCCGCCGTAGCACAATAAGGATATGAGCCTCGCCAACGAAAGAATCCACAAGCAGGACACGCGCGTGAAGTATTGCCGCTTCAAGAAAGCCGGCATTAAGTACGTGGACTACAAAGACCCGAACTTCCTGCTGAAGTTCGTGAACGAGCAGGGCCGCATTCTGCCCCGCCGCATCACGGGCACCAGCCTGAAATTCCAGCGCAAAGTAGCCCAGGCCGTGGCCAAAGCCCGTCACCTGGCACTGATGCCGTACGTAACCGATTCGCTGAAGTAACCCCTAACGACGACTGACCATGGAAGTAATCCTGAAAGACGACGTAAAGAACCTGGGCTACAAGAACGACATCGTTACTGTGAAGTCCGGCTACGGTCGTAACTACCTGCTCCCGCAGGGTCTGGCTATTCTGGCCGACAAATCCAACAAGAAGATCATCGCTGAGAACGTCCGTCAGGCCGCGCACAAAGCGGAGAAAATCAAAACCGAAGCCCAGGGCGTAGCCAATCAGATTGGTGACGTAGCTTTCGACATCAAGGCGAAAGTAGGTGAGACGGGTAAGATTTTTGGTCGTGTCACCACGCTGCAGCTGGCAGAAGCCCTCAAAGCCAAAGGCATTGATGTGGACCGCAAGCGCATTTCTTTCGACCAGGAGCCTACGGCCGCCGGTGAGTACACCGCTACCGTAAACCTGCACAAAGAAGTGAAGCACCAGGTGCGCTTCAACGTAGTAGCTGAGTAAGCGGCTGCGTCTTCAAGCTTAGAAAGCCCGACCACCCTGGTGGCCGGGCTTTTTTGTTGCGCCGGCCACAGCTACAGGGTTGCCGCGCGGATCAGAGCCCGACTCTGTATTTACAGGATAAAGCAGCCTGCCAGCACCTTAGCGGCCATTATGGCCCGGTGCGGCTTTTCTGTTCTTTTCCCGGTACCTTTGGTAAACCATTTCCGGAATAATCCTGTCGGGAGGACGCTGGTTGGTCCGCCTTTTATTTAGCTGCCGCGAACTACCGACGGCGCGGCTTTTGGCCATCCGCCGCGTGTTGAGTAGGTTGCCGGTTCGTTGGCCGGCTCACGGCCCTATTGCTTTCGAATGTTTCGCACTGAATTACCGCTTACGCCTCATCCCTCCCAGCTGCCCCAGGCGGCCCGGGTGCTGACGATAGGCTCCTGCTTTTCCGATACCATTGGTAGCCGGCTGACCCGCAACAAGGTCAGCGCGCTGGTCAACCCCTTCGGCACCGTCTTCAATCCGCTGTCGGCGTGTATGCTGCTGCGCGCGGCGGCCGGCGAGGAAATGGACTGGCAGCAGCACCTGGTAGAAGCCCGGGGCCGCTGGCAGAGCTACGATTTGCCGGCCGAAATCGGGGCCGGTTCGCCGGTGGCGCTGCTGCAGCAGATCCGTGACGTGGTGGCGCAGGCCAGCACGTTCCTAGCCACCGCTGATGTGGTGGTGCTCACGCTGGGTACGGCCTTCGCCTACCGGCTGCTGGAAACCCAGGAGCTGGTGAACAACTGCCATAAGATTCCGGCGGAGAAATTCGAGAAGGAACTGCTTACCCCGGATGAGGTTATCAATGCCGTGGCGGAAACCCATGCTTTGCTGCGCCTCAAAAACCCCAAGCTGCGGTTTATTCTGACCGTGAGCCCGGTGCGTCACCTCAAGGACACGCTGCCGCTGAACGCGGTCAGCAAATCGGTGCTGCGCGTGGCCTGCCACTACCTGAGCGAGCTGCTGCCCGACGTGTCCTACTTCCCGGCCTACGAGCTGCTGCTGGACGATTTGCGCGACTACCGCTTTTATACCGACGATATGCTGCACCCGTCGGAAGCCGCCGAAAACTACATCTGGGAGCGGTTTACGCGCACGTATTTCGACCAGAGCTTCGGGCGGTTCAAGAAGGAGTGGGAATCGGTGCAGCAGGCGCTGGGTCACCGGCCGCTGTACGCGGCCGCACCGGAGCACCGCACCTTTCTGGAAAGCACCCTGGAGCGCCTGCAGAAGCTGGCCGCGCAGGTCGACGTGCGCCGCGAAATCCGCGACCTGCAGCAGCAGATTGCCGCCCTGCCCCTGCCGCTGGTACCCGAACCACTCATCGAACCCGAGCTGGACGACGAGGAGCGCATCGACATTGGCGAAGAGGCCGACCCGGGACAAGCGCCGCTACCCGCGGCTACTTCCGGCCGCCACCGCGGCAACAGGCGGCCTGGGCGCTTAGCGCCGCAGCCAGCGGCCGAAGCGGCACCGGCAGAGGAGGAAGCAGAAGCAGAAGCAGAATTTCAGCCGGCGCTGGCGGAAGAAGCCCCAATGGCAGCGGAGGCAGAGGAAGAGTCTGGAACGGAGGAAGCTGCTCTGCCGAAGAAGAAGCGCCGCTCCCGGGGCGGGGCCAAGCGCACTGCCCGCAAGAACGCGGCCCGCGCTGCGTTGGAAGGCACTCAGCAGTCAGTTACCAGCGTGGAGCCGGCAGAAGCCGACTTTGTCGAAGCTGAGGCGCCGGAGCCGGTTGCTCCCGTAGCGGAGGCGGAGCAAACGCCGGCAGTGCCGCTGCTCACGCAGGAGCTGGAAGTTGTTCATGAGCTTCCCGCTGTGGAACCCATACGGACGGCTCTGCCACGGTCAGGGACGCCTTACGAAAAGCCCAAGCCTAAGCCCAATGTGGATTGGCTGGTGCCCATGAAGGGTGACGGCGACGCGCCCAAGCTGCCCAAGCGGCAGAGCAAAGGCATCGTGCGGACTCCGCCGGCGCGCAAGGCCGCGAAAACAGCTATTGTAACGCCACCGAAGTCATCGGCTAAAGCCCGGCCCGTGGTCGAGGCCCCGGTAGTCACTCCGTCCGCCGCTACTCCGGCAGTGGTTATACCGCCCACCCCGGCCGTGCCGGCCGAACCGACGGTTGCCGCCGCTGCTGCCCCGGCTCAGAAAACCGCCGCGGTGCCGAAGATCAAGACGGTGCCGACGCCCAAGGCGACGCCCAAAAAAGCAACCGCCAAGCCAGCCGTAGCAAAAGCAGCGGCGGCCAAGCCCGCAGCACCGGCCAAGCCCGCAGCACCGGCTAAGCCCGTAGCGGCGGCCAGGCCCAAGGCTGCCGCTACGCCCCGCCGCAAGCCCACCCCGGTGGCACCCGCCGAGGCCGTGGCAGTGCCCGCTGCTGCCTCCGTTTCGCCGGCCGATGCGCCTACGGCGCAAAAAGCGGCCCCGCAGAAACGGGTGCGGCCACCCCGCAAGAAGCCCACGCCGCCCGGCGAAACCGCTTAGTTGCTGTAATTCACTTACTTCGAAACCCAGCCCCACCGGCTGGGTTTTGTTTTTGCGCCCGTTTTGCTCTCCGCCCGATGTCTGAAGCCCAGCCTGCCCATACCAACCGCCTCAGCCGCGAATCCAGCCCCTACCTGCTGCAGCACGCCCACAATCCGGTGGACTGGTACCCGTGGGGGCCGGAGGCGCTGCAGCGGGCTCAGGCGGAGCAGAAGCCTATTCTGGTCAGCATCGGCTACGCGGCCTGCCACTGGTGCCACGTGATGGAGCGCGAGTCGTTCGAGGATCCGCGGGTTGCGGCCGTGATGAATGAGCATTTTGTGTGCATCAAGGTCGACCGGGAGGAGCGGCCCGATGTGGATCAGGTGTACCTGGACGCGCTACAGGCCATGGGCCTGGCGGGCGGGTGGCCGCTGAACGTGTTTCTGACCCCCGACGCCAAGCCGTTCTACGGCGGCACCTACTTCGCGCCCGGCAACTTCACCCAGCTGCTGACCAGCATCGGACAGGCGTACCAGAATGAAACCCGGCAGGAGCTGGACCAGTCGGCCGAGCAGTTTGCCAAGGCCCTCCAGACCAGTGACGTCCAGAAATACGGCCTGCCCGCGTCCGACTCGCTGCTTTCGGCCGAGCAGTTCCAGCTGCTGGTGGCTAACCTGGAGGAGAAGTTTGACCGGCAAGCCGGGGGCCTGAATCGGGTGCCCAAGTTTCCTATGCCCAGCGTCTGGCGGTTTCTGCTGCGCACCCACGCCGCTACCGGCAGTCGGGTGGCACTGGAGCAGACGGTGCTGACGCTGCGCGCAATAGCCTGGGGCGGCCTCCACGACCAGGCCGGCGGCGGCTTTGCCCGCTACTCGACTGATGCCGAATGGCTGGCGCCCCACTTCGAGAAGATGCTCTACGACAACGCCCAGCTGGTCAGCCTGTACGCCGAAGCCTACCAGGTAACCCAGGACGCGCTGTTTCGGGAGGTAGCCTACGACACGGTGGCTTTCGTGGAGCGGGAGCTGCTGAGCCCCGAAGGCGGCTTTTACTCGTCGCTGGATGCCGATAGCGAGGGGGAGGAAGGCCGCTTCTACGTGTTTACCAAGCACGAGCTGCAGGCCCTGCTCGGCGCCGAGGAGCCGTTGTTTTCCGATTACTACCACTGCACGGCCCTCGGCAACTGGGAGCACGGCCGCAACATCCTGCACCGTCGGGAGTCGGACGCCGACTTTGCCCGCCGGCACGAGCTGCAACCCGGCGTGGTGGCCGAAATGGTGCTCGACTGGAAGGCCCGGATCATGGAAGCCCGCGCCCAGCGTCCCCGCCCCACCCTCGACGACAAGCTCCTGACCGGTTGGAACGCGCTTATGCTCAGTGGGCTGACCGATGCCTACCGGGCCTTCGGCGACGCGTATTTTCTGGAGCTGGCCCTGCGCAACGCCGGGTTTATCCAGTCGAAATTGCGCCAGGGTGCCCGCCTGAAACGCAGCTACAAAGCCGGCCGCGCCACGATTGATGCGTTTCTGGAAGACTACGCCCTGGTGATTCAGGCCTACACCGGCCTCTACGAAGTTACGTTCGACGCGCACTGGCTGCGGGAGGCCGAAACGCTGACGGAATACGTATTAGAGCACTTTTTTGACCCCGCCGAGCAGCAGTTCTTCTATACCGATGACGCCGGCGAAAAGCTCATTGCCCGCCGGAAAGAGCTGTTCGACAACGTGATTCCCGGCTCCAACTCCGTGATGGCGCACAACCTGCACCGCCTGGGCCGGCACCTCGAAAACAGCCGGTACGGGGAGCTGGCGGCGGCCATGCTGCGCCAGGTGCAGGAGCTGGTGGTGCAACAGCCCCAGCACCTCACCAACTGGGCTTCGCTGTACCTGGCGCTGCTGCACCCCACGGTCGAAGTAGCCATCGTCGGAGCGGAAGCGGAGACTCTGCGGCGCGAGCTGAGCCGCCACTTTCTGCCCAACACGGTGCTGGCCGGCGCGGTCCGGGCCACCGACGAGCTGCCCTTGCTCCGTCAGCGCCCGGCGCAGAGCGGCCAGACTACGCTCTACGTCTGCTTCAACCACACCTGCCGGCAGCCGGTACATACCGTGGCCGAAGCGCTGACGCAGCTGCGGGAGGCCCGCTAAGAGGCCGGTAGAACGTCATGCTGAGCTTATCGAAGCATGACGGTTCTTTTTCAGTATGGCCGTTCCGCTGCCGAATATTCAGCCGGTATCACCCGTATTCTCCTCAGTAAGCCGAATCATCGGCGGCGCGGTTTATCTTTACGGTTCCGTTTTTAGTACCCTGCCCGTTGAGCCTCACCTTTGACTTCGTCCAGCCCGAGCCGACGGCTACCGACCGTATCACGCTCTTCTGCGACGTGATTCTGCCGCTGCCGCTGCCCAAGCTTTATACCTACCGCGTGCCCTACGAGATGAACGACGACGTCGTTATCGGGGGCCGGGTGATTGTGCAGTTCGGGGCCAAAAAGACGCTCAGCTGTATCGTGGCGGCCGTGCACGAAACGCCGCCGGCCCTCTATCAGGCCAAGTACGTGCTCGAATTCATCGACGACGCGCCGGTGGTGACCCAGGCCCAGCTCAAGCTGTTTCGCTGGATGGCCGACTACTACATGTGCACCCTGGGGGAGGTCATCAACGCCGCGCTGCCCTCGGCCCTCAAGCTCAGCTCGGAGTCGCGCATTCAGCTGCACCCGGCCTTCGTGCGCGACGAGCCGCTGTACCCGCTCAGCGAGCCGGAGGAGAAGATTGTGACCGCGCTGAGCAGTGAGGACGGCAAGGCCCTGACCTTTACCGAGGTCGGCGACCTGCTCGGCAATACCAACTTCCACAAGGTGATTAAGTCCCTGATTCAGAAGGACGTCATCTTTCTGTTCGAGCACCTGGCCGACAAGTACTCCCCCAAGGTGGTGAAGAAGGTACGGCTGGCCCACCACTTTGTGGAGGAAAACGTGCTGGAGGAGCTGTTTCAGCAGCTGGCCGGCCGCCCCAAACAGCTCGACGTGCTGATGCGCTACCTGCAGAAGGTGCCCGTGTACCAGAACGTGCACGCCAACCACCAAGGCACGGAAAAAGCGTCCCTGACCAGCAGCCCCCACCTCTCCCCTTCCGCCGTCAACACGCTCATCAAAAACGGCGTGCTGGAACAGTTCGACGTGATTGTGTCGCGCTTCCCACTCGACGACTCGCCGGAAGCCAAGATGCCCTTCACGCTCAGCGAAGCCCAGCTCACGGCCCAGGACGATATTCTGCAGCAGTTTGGCGAGAAGGACATTGTGCTGCTCCACGGCGTGACGGGCGCGGGCAAGACCGAAATCTACATCGAGCTGATCCGCAAGGCCCTGGAGGGCGGCGGACAGGTGCTGTACCTGCTGCCCGAAATTGCCCTTACGGCCCAGATTGTCACCCGGCTGATGCGCGTGTTCGGCACCCGGCTGGGCGTGTACCACTCCAAATTCAGTGACAACGAGCGGGTGGAAGTGTGGAACGGCGTGCTTTCGGGCCGCTTTCAGGTGGTGGTGGGCGTGCGCTCGGCCGTGTTTCTGCCCTTCGACAACGTGTCGCTCATTATCGTGGATGAGGAGCACGAGAGCAGCTACAAGCAGTACGACCCTTCGCCGCGCTACAACGCCCGCGAGGTAGCCATGATGATGGCCAACTTCCAGGGTGCCAAAACCCTGCTCGGCTCGGCTACGCCTTCGGTGGAAACCTACTACCAGACCCGGGCCGGCCGCTGGGGCCTGGTTTCGCTCACCAAGCGCTTCGGCGAGGCGGGCCTGCCCGAAATCGAGCTGGTGGACACCCGCAAGAGCCGCGACGCGAAGAAGATGCTCAACCACTTCACGCCCGAGCTGATGAGCGAGATGGAGCGCAAGCTGGCCATGCAGGAGCAGGTGATTCTGTTTCAGAACCGCCGCGGCTACTCCCCCTTCATCAACTGCCTCGACTGCGGCTGGATTCCGAAGTGCAAGAACTGCGCGGTGAGCCTGAGCTACCACAAGCACGCCCACGAGCTGCGCTGCCACTACTGCGGCTTCCACGACCGGATGCCGGTGGAGTGCCCCGCCTGCGGCTCGCGCAACCTGAAAACCGTGGGCTTCGGCACCGAGAAGATTGAGGACGACCTGAAGGTGATGCTGCCCCAGGCCAACGTGCAGCGCATGGACCTCGACACGACCCGCGCCAAGAACTCCTACCAGCAGATCATCAGCGACTTCGAAAACCAGGTCACCAACGTGCTGGTGGGCACCCAGATGGTGACCAAGGGCCTCGACTTCGCCAACGTGAGCCTGGTGGGCATCATCAACGCCGACAGCATCATCCACTACCCCGACTTCCGGGCCCACGAGCGGGCGTTCCAGATGTTTGTGCAGGTGAGCGGACGAGCGGGCCGGAAGGGCAAGAAGGGCAAAGTCATCATCCAGACCGCCGACCCGGCCCAGGTAATTTTCGATAAGGTGATTCGCAACGATTACCTCGAATTCTACGAGTACGAAATCACCCAGCGCCGCGAGTACGGCTTCCCGCCCTTCATGCGCGTGATTCGGATGACGGTGAAGCACGTCGACCAGCTCCTGGCCGAGCAGGCCGCTTTCCTGCTCACGCAGGAGCTGGTTGACCGGCTGGGGCGCGAGGCCGTGCTGGGGCCGGAAGCGCCCTATATTTTCCGCATCCGCAACTTCTACCTGCAGGAAATCACCATTAAGCTCGACCGGGAGCACACGGTGCTCAAGCACGCCAAAGCCCAGATTCTGGCTGCCATGAACGTGGTGAAAGACCAGAAGGAGTTCCGGCAGACCCGCTTGGTAGCCGACGTAGACCCGATGTAAGGCAAGCCAGTGGTGCTACTTGCTTATTGCTAGCGCCGGGAGCAGCACCACTGCGCCGGTCAGCATCAGCAAAAGGCTGGGGACAAATGGGAGAGGCGGCAATTATTTCCGCAACAGTGCCGGCGAGTACGCACGGTAGCAGATTCAGAATTGCCCCGAGCAGCACCATTCCCAAACCCAGCTTGCCTCTGCCTCTGCTGCGGCGCCTCCGCTTCCGGCTGACGGGCCGTCCGGCATGCCTGCCGGGCTAAGCGGAACGGCCAGTCAGCAAAAGCCCCAGACCGATAATGGACTCAGCCCGTGGCCACGAGTGCCCCGGACTTTTTAAGGATAGGTTCCTGTCGGAGCCGAGGGGCAACCAGGCAGCACCATCGCCAGGGAAGGCGCCCTGCTGACCTATCCTGGGTGAAGGTACATGCGGGCCGCAGGAGACTACGCGCCTGGCAAGCTATCCGCTTCACTGTTATGCTATTGATATTGCTGCGCCAGGCAAATCGCCTAACACATTGATAGGAAAAGTCTTAGTAATTTTCCTATTGGCACTGCCATTTTTTTGCGGGCACTCAAACGAGCTTAAGAACTAAAAGGTTTAATATTGCCCTATCGGCCGGCTACAATCCTATCCGTTGCGGTCTGATTGCAATTGATTTTCCGTCTTTTTCATTCCTAACTCCACCTACCCGTTTCCCCACTTATGAAGACTTTTTCTACTCTTCTCTCCGCCGCCGTCATCACGTTGTCGTTGGCTTCCTGCAGCAAGGAAAGCTACACCTTTCAGCAGTCGGCTGCCTACCGCACCAGCCCGGCTACCCGCGTAGCTGCTGCCCCCGCAGCAGCTGCTACTGCTGAAACCCCGGCTGCTGAGCTCACCGCTTCGGTTGCTGCTCCCGCCGTTACGGCACCGGCTACCCACAAAGCAGCCCGTACCTACGCCGCCCACGTGCGCGCTACGGCTCCGGTTGCGGCTACCAAAGCGGCCGTGAGCGAAGTAAAGGCCACCAAAGCCACGGTGAAGGAGATGCGCAAGGCGGTGAAGGCGGCCAAAGCGGCGCCTGCTGCCGAAGGCAAAAGCCAGACCGTAGCTGCTGTACTCTGCTTCTTCCTGGGCTGGCTGGGCGTACACCGCTTCTACCTGGGCTACGTTGGCATGGGTATTCTGGAGCTGCTGACTCTGGGCGGCTTCGGCATCCTGACCCTGATCGACTTCATCCGCATCATCACCGGCGACCTGAAGCCGAAGGATGGTGACTACACCGAGAAATTCAACGACTAACTCAGCCGTTGAGTAAACAAAAATCCCCGCTGGCAGCTGCCAGCGGGGATTTTTGTTTACTCAACGTGGCATTTATATCTCGTCGAGCAGGTAGAGCACGATGAGGATTACCCCGATGATGGCGACGATGGCGCCCAGAACATAGATGAGGCCAATGCCGGTAGCGGCCCCCAGCAGCTCAAGCAGCAAACCGATGATGAGCAGAATCACACCCTGCCGCAGCTTGCCTTCCAGCTTGCTGGTAGCCGCCGTTTCGGTGCGCTTCTTCAACTGGGTCTGATCAGCCACCTTGCTCACCTGCTTGGCTACCTTCGACACGGCCAGCTTCTGCACCAGGCTCAGCTTGCGGGGCGCGGGCGCCGCCGCTTTAGCTGCTACGGGCGCCGCCGCAACGGGCGTTTGGGCCACCACGGCCGGAGCTACGGCTGCTGTCGGCGCGGCTGTCTCAGGCGTAGCCGCTGCCGGTGCTACGGCGGGCTTGATGGCTACCGAGCGGTGCGTTTCGTGGTAGGGCGTGGTCTTGGGCAGCACGGCGTATTCGCCGCGGTTGCAGCTGCTCAGGCCAACGGCAACGGCCGCCAGGACTGTTAGCTTGTTCAGGATTCCGGACAAGTGTTTCATGGGACTTGAAATGTGGTAAATGTGGAATGACGCGCATTTTACGAAGTCAGCGCGAAAAAAGTGGTTTTTTTTGGCTGCCGCCCCTCCCCCAATCCGTCTTTGGGCGCGGCCAAGTTGTTAAGCAGCATAGCTTTTACACGGCCCAAACCCTGTGCAAAAAAGTCCTGCCGGTAGCCTTAGCGCACCACCGCCGAACGCTTCGCCGCGTATGGTTGTTGACAAAAACGCAGTTTCTTTGTCCTGTGCCTATGACCTTTGCTCCTTCTCGTTCCTGGCGGCTTTTGCTGCCGGGCCTGGTTTTGCTGACTTCAGCCTGCACTCAGCCTCCCGCCGAAAGCACGGCGGCTTCCCTGGCCGAGCAGCGCCGCCGGATGCCCCCCGACACGACCGGCTACGAGTCGCGCCCGCCTGCTGACCCCAACGGCATCAGCCGCTACTACCTGGGCCGGCAGATTGCCCACGTCATGGGCCACGAGGGTGCCGACTGGCTGGAGCGCAACGGGCGCCAGGAGGAGGAAGGCACCGATATTCTGCTGCGCGAGCTCAAGCTCAAGCCCACCGACGTGGTGGCCGATCTGGGCGCCGGCACGGGCTATTTCAGCTTCCGCATCAGTCCGCTCGTGCCCCAGGGCCGGGTACTGGCCGTGGATATTCAGCCCGAGATGATTACTTCGCTGAAGCAGAACAAGGAGCGCCGGCAGATTACCAACGTGGAGCCCGTGCTGGGCACCGTGCAGAACCCCAACCTGACGGCCCGCAGCGTGGACCTGGTCCTGATTGTGGATGCCTACCACGAGTTTGACCACCCCCGGGAAATGATGCGGGCCGTGCGCGCCGCGCTGACGCCCACGGGCCGCTTAGCCCTGGTAGAGTACCGGGCCGAAGATTCCCGGGTGCCCATCAAGCGCATTCATAAGATGAGCCTGGAGCAGGCCCGCAAGGAAATGGCCGCCGTGGGTCTGGAGTTTATCGAAAACGTGGAAACGCTGCCCCAGCAGCACCTGATGTTCTTTCGCCGGGCCAAATAAGCCGGCTGCGGCCCTAAGCCGGCGCCCGGTTCCGCACCAACCGCGGGGCCGGGCGCTTACCTTTGGGCCTATGTCAGCCTTCCCCGACCCGCGCCAGCTTTCCATCCACGATTTCACTTACCACCTCCCCCCGGAGCGGATTGCCCCCGAACCCCTCCCCGACCGGGACCAGTCGCGCCTGCTGGTGTACCGCGGCGGCGGCATCACCGACCAGCCGTTTCGCCACCTGCCGGCCGCGCTGCCGGCCGATGCGCTGCTCGTGTTTAACGACACGAAAGTGGTTCGGGCCCGGCTATTCTGCCACAAGCCCACGGGCGGCATCATTGAGCTGTTCTGCCTCGAGCCGGTGGCGCCGCACCGCGCCATTGAGCCGGCCATGCAGCAAACCGGCAGCTGCGTGTGGAAGTGCCTGGTCGGGAATGGCAAGCGCTGGAAAAGCGGCCCGCTACACCTCGAATTTCAGGTGCTGGGCCAGCCCGCCACGCTGACGGCGGAGCGGCAGGCGGCCGCCGACGGCTATTCGCTGATTGCGTTTCGCTGGGAGCCCGCACAGCTGCCCTTTGCTGAAGTGTTGCGCGGCGCCGGCCACCTGCCCCTGCCGCCCTACCTGAACCGCACCGATACCGCTGCCGATGCCGTGCGCTACCAGACCGTGTATGCCGCCCACGAAGGCGCCGTGGCGGCTCCCACCGCGGGCCTGCACTTTTCCGATGCGGTGCTGGCCGAGCTGACGGAGCGCGGCATCACCACGGCGCGGGTAACTCTGCACGTAGGGGCCGGCACTTTTCAGCCCGTGAAAGCCGACCACATGGCGGGCCACGCCATGCATGGGGAACCGTTTGTGGTGACGGCCGCCGTGGTGCGCCAGCTGCTGGCCCAGGCCCCGCGGCCGGTGCTGGCCGTGGGCACCACCAGCCTGCGCACCCTGGAAAGCCTGTACTGGCTCGGCGCCCGGTTGGCCCACCAGCCTGAGGCGGCAGCGGAAGGGCTGCACGTAGGCCAGTGGCAGCCCTACGAGGCCGCGGCCGAAGTGCCCCTGGCGGCTGCTCTGCAGGCCGTGCTTGACCACCTGGCCGCCACCGATGCCGAGGCGTTGCACGCCACCACCCAGCTGCTGATTGCCCCGGGCTACCGGTTCCGGGTAGTGCAGGGCCTGATTACCAACTTTCACCAGCCCGAAAGCACCTTGCTGCTGCTCGTAGCCGCCCTTATCGGCCCCGACTGGCGCCGCGTCTACGACCACGCGCTGGCCGGTGGCTACCGCTTCTTGAGCTACGGCGACAGTTCGTTGCTGCTGCCCTGAGATGAGAGCGGCGGGCCAACGGTACCGGAGCAAAACGCTAGGTAGCGCGCTTTGCCCCGGGAGCTTTCCGGTCGGCTGGCCAGGCCGGCGCAAGAATTTGGGGGGGAATCGTACTACTGATTTGCCGGGTCCCGTATAAGGGCTCAGGTTATCTACTCTCAACCTTACTGACCATGAAAAAAGCCCTTCTGCTGCTCACGTTTGCAGCCTTTTCAACCGCCGCCTTTGCCCAGACCCAGGAGCCGATGAAGACCGAAACGAAAGTTCGGCCCAATGGTACCGTTAAAACGGAGTCCCGCACGGGCCGCACTGCTGCCGGCCAGGCCGTGCAGAACACCAAGGAAGATGCCAAGTACGCGGGCCGGAAAACGGGCAGCGTAGTGAAAAAAGGCGCCCGGAAAACCGGCCGCGTCGTGAAGAAAGGCGCTACCGCCGTGAAAGACAAAGCCGTCGACGTAGCGGACTAAGCTTCGCCGGACTCGCCGAAAGCCCCTTCAGTACGCTGAAGGGGCTTTTTTGTGGCCTTGCTGCCGGTGCTGGTGGGCGGCTCAGAATGCTGCCGCTGAGCCGCTTTAGTCCAACAGCTTGGCGACCGGAGCCGGGCCGGGTGCGGGCTGCTTTTCGCGCAGCTGGTACAGCACACTTTCGGCCACGCCCCGGCCAAACAGACAGAGCCCCGCGTTGAACACGCCCAGGGCTACGGTACCGGCCGCTACCCATTCGGCGGTAGGCTCACCGGCGGTTTTCTTGGCGGCAGCCCACTGCACCAGGCAGGCACCAAACCCGATGACCATCAGCCCCGAGGGCGCAAAAACCAGCCATTTTTTCTTGTGCGTCATTGCGGAAAGAGTTGGTTGCGTGAATACCGGTACGGGCCGCGGCGCGGGGGAGCGGCGCAGCCTGGGTAGCGACTTGTCCTTGGGCTAATCGTACCTTCGGGCCGCCGGGTTGCGTCCCGGGCCCGGGAACGGCGTTTTTTTGCGGCCGAAGCCGGCCCACCGCCGGGCTCCACCTTACTTTTTTTGCCCATGAGTGCCCTTTCCTACGACCAGCTGCTGCACCTGGCTTTCCGCACCCCCGACGATGCGGCCCGCTTTCTGACCGAGCCCGCCACCACTGCCTACGCCGATTTTGAGCGGGCTCCTCAGACGGATCTGGCGTTCCGGTTTGAGCGGGTGCGCCTGGGCGTAGCCATGGCCCTGATGAAGCTGCTGGCCGACCTCGGCGACCACGAGGAAAGCCGCCGGGTGCTCGACGTGCTCCACAAAGCCACCCGGGCCCGCTCGGTAGCCGACATCGATGCCACCATCACCCGCGACGCCAAGCTGTTTGAGCGCCTCTACACCAACCTCTACGTGAACGAGGAGGGCGAGCTGCTGCTCAACCTGTTTGAGCGCACCCTCGATGCCGACTCGCAGCCGCTGATGGATGAGGCCATTGCCGAAGCCCTGGAAGTGGCCGGCGAGCTGGATTTCAGTCCCGACGACGAACATGACGACGAGGACTAGTGTTCCTTAATCGGCCAGCAGGCGGCAAACGACTACCTTGCCGGCAGCCGGCCCCACCGCTGGGGTTTCCCGGCTTCTTCCATCCTTCGCTGCTGCCTTATGACCCTCGTTTTCATTGGTTTCGTGCTGCTGATTCTGGGCTTCAACGCCGCCCGCCTCTCCTTCAGCTTTGAGCGTTTCCGGGGGCTGCTCATCTTCGGGGGCACCGTGCTGATTGTGCTGGGCCTGGTGCTGAGCAGCGTGGTGCAGATTGAGGCCGGCCGCGTAGGCGTGCAGACCCTCTTCGGCAAGGTGCAGCCCCAGGTGCTGACTAGCGGCCTGAACGTTATCAATCCGCTGGTGGCCGTGACGGAGTTTGACACGCGCACCCAGAACTACACCATGTCGGCCCAGCACGGCGAGGGCCAGCAGGCCGGCGACGACGCCATCCGGGTGTTGAGCGCCGACGGCCTGGAAGTCGTCATCGACCTGACGGTGCTCTACCGGGCCGTGCCCGCCGAAACGCCCAAGATTCTGGGGACCATCGGCCCCAACTACCAGGACGCCATCGTGCGGCCCGTTACCCGTACCCGCATCCGCGACAATGCCGTCTACTATGATGCCGTGGCGCTGTACTCCACCAAGCGCGACGAGTTTCAGGCCCGCATCTTCAAGAGCATCGAGCAGGACTTCAAGAGCCGCGGCCTGCAGCTGGAGCAGCTCCTGATTCGCAACATTCAGCTGCCGCAGTCGGTGAAGAGCAGCATCGAAAGCAAGATTTCGGCCGAGCAGGACGCCCAGAAAATGCAGTTCGTGCTCCAGAAAGAGCGGCAGGAAGCCGAGCGCAAGCGCGTGGAAGCCCAGGGCATTGCCGACTACCAGAAAATCATCAACCAGGAAATCACCGACAAGCTGCTGCAGTACGAAAGCATCAAGGCCAACAAGGAAATTGCCACCTCGCCCAACGCCAAGGTTATCATCATGGGCGGCCGGGGTGCCACGCCCCAGATTCTGCTCAGCGACAAGTAAGCCAGCCCGGCTCAGGGGCCGAAAAGCCCAAAGGCCGCCCCACTGGTTGGGGCGGCCTTTTCTATGGGGTGCTGAGTCGACTCGCGGTAAGCCTCGTTCGGCTCCGGCCGCTCGTTCCGGTTGCTGTCGGACCGGGGAAGGGGCAGAACCAGCAGGCCGCCGTTGGCCTTCAGCGCCGGCCGGAGCCGGGTCGCTTTCGATTTTCGGGCCCGCCCGCCAACCGATTGGTTTTGCTTACCCGGCTTACCTACCTTTACCGAAATGGCTCCCGTCATTGTCTGCCGGTGCTCCCACCGGTTTTCGCCTTGCCCTGCCCACTAAATGCCTACCATTCACTACCTGACTACTGCTGCCGAGGTGCAGCAGGCCGCCGTCGCTCTGCGCTCCGCTTCCCGCATTGCCATCGACCTGGAGTTCGACGATATGCGCCACCGCTACGGCCGCAACCTCGCCCTTATTCAGATTTACGATGACAAAGTCGTCTACCTGATTGATCCGCTGCCGCTGACCAACCCGGCTCAGGAGCTGGAGCCCCTCTGGGATATTCTGCGGGACCCGACGGTAGAGAAGGTGTTTCACAGCTGCAAGTCGGACATTCTGCTGCTCGATGAGCTGTATGGCGTACACGTGCGCACCATCACCGATACCAGCGTGCAGTATACCCTGCTGGGCGAGTCGGACAACAACATTTCCCTGGGCCGCCTGATTCAGGCCGAAGTCGGGCTGGAAGTGGATAAGGGGGAGCAGAAGTCGAACTGGCTGAAGCGTCCCCTCACGGAAGCCCAGAAAGTGTACGCCGCCAACGACGTGCTCTACCTGTTTGAGCTGGCCGACAAGCTGCGCGACAAGCTCGCCGCCCTGGGCCGCACCGCCTGGGCCGACCAGGAAAACGCCGCCCTGGAAGAGGTACGCTACAACCGCGACGAGCGGCCCTACCTGCGCATGGCCGGCAAATACCGCATCCTGCCCACCGAGCTGCCCCTGTTCCGCGACCTGTACATGCTGCGCGACCAGGTGGCCAAGCAGATTGACCGGCCGCCCTACATGGTTTTCGCCAACGACCGGCTCTCGGAGCTGGTCCGCGACACGCCCCGGGACCTGAACGACTGGAAAAATGCCCGCGGCCTGCACCCCGAGCTCAAGCGTACTCCCTACCTCGACCAGCTTACGGCCCTGTCGCCCGACAATTTTGTACCCGTGCCCGAGCCGGCCGCGCCGGCCGAGCAGCGCCGCTTTCCGTTCCGCCGCCGGCTCAGCGGCGACAAAGCCGCCCGCGCCGACGCCCGCGAGCAGCTGCTGATTCAGCTGAAAAACCACATCACCACCGACGTCAACGGCTATGTAGCCAACCTAGTGCTGTCGAACCGCCTGGTGGCCGACATCGTGGAGCTGGGCGCCGATGCCGTGTTGCGGCCCTGGCAGAAAACCATCCTGCAGGAAGCCGCCCAGCGCCACGCCATCGACTACGCCCAGCTGGCTGACCCGTTTTAGCCCAGGAGCCGCTCATTCAATCCAAAGAAAAAGGCCACCTATGCGGGTGGCCTTTTTCTTTGGATTGGTATAGGAAGCCGGAGAGCTAGTGGCTGAACTGCGCCTCTTCGGTACTGCCCACCAGCGCGCCGGTGCTGGCCTTGCCGGCCGATACCACGCTCTGCACGGCGTCGAAGTAGCCGGTACCGACGAAGGACTGGTGCTTCACGGCTTTGAAACCGTGCTTTTGCAGCCGGAACTCCCGCTCCTGCAGCTCGGAGTAGCCGGCCATGCCCCGCTCCCGATAGGCCTGGGCAAGCTCGAACATGCTCGTGTTGAGGGCGTGGAAACCGGCCAGGGTGATAAACTGGAACTTGAAGCCCAAGGCGGCCAGCTCCTCACGGAAAGTCTCCATCTGCTCCACGCTTAGCTTCGAAGCCCAGTTGAACGACGGCGAGCAGTTGTAGGCCAGCAGCTTGCCCGGAAACTGGGCGTGAATGCCTTCGGCAAAGGTGCGGGCCTGCTCCAGATCGGGGTGGGAGGTTTCCATCCACAGCAGGTCGGCATACGGCGCATAGGCCAGCCCACGGGCAATGCACGACTCTATGCCGGGCCGGACGCGGTAAAACCCTTCGCTGGTGCGGCCGTCCTCGGAAAGCACGAAGGGCAGGTCCCGCTCGTCCACGTCGGAGGTAATCAGGTCGGCGGCGTCGGCGTCGGTGCGGGCTACTACCAGCGTCGGCACGCCCAGCACGTCGGCGGCCAGGCGGGCGGCTACCAGCTTGTTGATGGCCTCCTGGGTGGGCACCAGCACCTTGCCGCCGAGGTGGCCGCACTTCTTGGCCGAGGACAGCTGGTCTTCGAAGTGGACGCCCGCGGCCCCGGCCTCAATCATCATCTTCATCAGCTCAAACGCATTCAGGTTGCCGCCAAACCCTGCCTCGGCATCGGCCACGATGGGCACCAGCCAGTGCACGTCACCGTCGCCGGTCAGGTTCTGAATCTGGTCGGCGCGCAGCAGGGCGTTGTTGATGCGCTTTACCACGCTCGGCACGCTGTCGACGGGGTACAGGCTCTGGTCGGGGTACATCTGACCGGCCCCGTTGGCATCGGCGGCCACCTGCCAGCCGCTGAGGTAGATGGCGTTCAGGCCGGCCTGCACCTCCTGCACGGCCTGGTTGCCGGTCAGAGCGCCGAGGCCGGCTACGTACTCTTCGGAGTGCAGCAGGCTCCACAGCCGCTCCGCCCCCTGCCGGGCCAGAGAATACTCGATGTGCAGGCTATTCTGCAGCTTCACGACATCCTCGGCCGGGTAGGGCCGCTCAATTCCTTTCCAGCGGGCATTCGTGGCCCAGTCGTGCTTGAGGGCGGCAATCCGTTCTTGCTTTTTCATGGTGGTTGACGTTGGAGTTGAGTTGAGTTGAGTTGAAAAAAGGGCAAAGCGCCGCCCGGCCAGCTGGCAAAGCGGCTTTTTTGAGAATCGGGAAGGAAGCCGAGTAGTGCCACGGCTTGGAGCCGTGGCACTACGACATCAGGCCAGCTGTTCGTAGGCGGGCACGGTCAGAAACTCGATAAACTTCTCACTGATCACCATCCGGTCGAAAAGGCGGGCGGCGGGCAGGTACTGGCCGCCGTCATAGCGCTCCTCGCCCACCAGGGTCCGGATTTTCTCCAGCTGGCCGGGTACCAGGGAGCGGTACAGCTCCACGGTCACCTCGCGGCCGTCTTCGAGCCTGGTGCCCGGCGTGTGGACCCACTGCCACACCTGCGCCCGGCTGATTTCGGCGGTGGCGGCGTCTTCCATCAGGTGGTAGATCGGCACGCAGCCGTTGCCCCCCAGCCACGATTCGAGGTACTGCACGGCCACGTCGATGTTGAGCTTAAGGCCGTCCTCGGTGATGGTGCCCTGCGGGGCGCGCACCAGGTCTTCGGCCGTCACGTGCAGGTCTTCGCACTTGTTGGCAATCTGGTTCTGGCCGGGCATCAGCTCGTTGAAGACTTCCAGCGCCACCGGCACCAGCCCCGGATGGGCCACCCAAGTGCCGTCGTGGCCGTTTTTGGCTTCGCGGATCTTGTCCTGCCGTACTTTGTCGAGGGCCAGCTCGTTGGCTTCGGGGTTATTCTTGATGGGAATCTGGGCCGCCATGCCGCCGATGGCGTGCACCCCGCGGCGGTGGCAGGTCTGAATCACCAGCTGGGAGTAGGCCGCCATGAAGGGTACCGTCATCGTGACCTGGGCGCGGTCGGGCAGGGTAAACTCGGGCTTCAGGCCCAGGCGCTTGATGTAGGAGAAGATATAGTCCCAGCGGCCGCAGTTCAGGCCCGCGCTGTGCTCGCGCAGCTCGTAGAGGATTTCGTTCAGCTCAAACGCCGCCGGCAGCGTCTCAATCAGCACCGTGGCCTTGATGCTGCACTTGGGCATCTTCAACGACCACTGCGCGAAGCCGAACACGTCGTTCCAGAGGCGGGCTTCCAGATGACTCTCGATTTTGGGCAGGTAAAAATACGGGGCGCTGCCGCGGCCGCACAGCTCGTGCACGTTGTGGAAGTAGTAGAGCCCGAAGTCGAACAGCGAGGCGCTGATTGGCTCCCCATCGACCAGCACGTGCTTTTCGAGCAGGTGCCAGCCGCGGGGGCGCACCATGAGGGTGGCGGTTTCGGCGTTGAGCGTGTATTCCTTGGTCGGCGTGCTCAGCGAGATGGTGCGGCGCACGGCATCGCGCAGGTTGCGCTGGCCCTCTATCACGTTGGCCCAGGTCGGCGAGTTGGAATCTTCCAGGTCGGCCATAAACACCTTCGCCCCCGAGTTCAGCGCGTTGATAATCATCTTGCGCTCCACGGGCCCGGTGATTTCCACCCGACGGTCGAGCAGGTCGGCGGGTAGCGGGGCCACGGTCCAGGGCTTTTCCCGGATCAGGCGGGTCTCGGGCAGAAAGTCGGGCAGCCTGCCGGCATCCAGCTCCTTCTGCCGGGCCTCGCGGCGCAGCAGCAGCTCCCGGCGGGTGGGGTCGAACCGGCGGTGCAGCTCCGCCACGAAGGCCAGCGCCGAGGGCGTCAGAATTTCAGCAAACTCGGGGGAGTAGGCGCCCGTTACTTTCACCCGCTCGGGGGTCAGGTACGTGGGGGGCGTAATAAGCGTCTGAGGTTCAGCGAAGGGCGACATGAGGCGGGGGTTTGGGGAGGTGAATCGGAAAGCTGATGGCCAAACATAGGCAAGCGAATTTTGTCATCCTAGCGAATATTCGCTAAATATTTAAAACCCTCGAATCTGAGTAGTTTTGCGGGGTTAGTTTTTTGCTTTCGGCCGCCGCTCCTGCTCGTTTTGGAGAAGCAGCCGCTGAGCCCGGGTTTTCGATACTTGTTTATATGCTGAGTCACGGTCAGGTAGTGCGGTTGATATTTGGGTTGAAGCTGCGCGAGCTGCGGCAGGAGCGCGGCTTTACGCCCACCGAGCTGGCCCGGGCCTGCGACGTGTCAGTGTCTTACCTCAACGAGATTGAGAAAGGCAAGAAGTACCCCAAGGCCGACAAGATCCTGGGCCTGAGCAAGGTGCTGGGCGTCACCTACGACCAGCTGACGTCCCTGACGCTGAGCCGCAAGCTGGAGCCGATTTCCGAGCTGCTGCAGTCGGACCTGCTGAAGGAGTTTCCGCTGGAGATGTTCGGGCTGGACCCCATCCGCATCGTGGAGCTGATTTCGGATGCCCCGGCCAAGATGAACGCCTTCATCAGCACGCTGTTTGAAATTGCGCGCAACTACGAAATGCGCCAGGAGCACTTCTTTCTGGCCGCCCTGCGCTCCTACCAGGAGATGCACGACAACTACTTTGAGGAGCTGGAGCAGGACGTGCGCACCTTCGTGGGGCAGGAAAAGCTGGCCGTGGGCGCGCCCTTCGATACCACCCAGCTCGAAGCCGTGCTCACCCAAAAATACGGCTACACCATCGACCGCACGGCCCTGGGCGAGCACGCCACGCTGGGCCGGCTGCGGTCGGTGTTTCAGCCCAAAACCCGCCGGCTGCTGCTGCGTCCCGGCCTCACGGGCACCCAGGAAGCATTTGTCCTGGGCCGCGAAATCGCCTTCAACTACCTCAACCTCAAGGAGCGGCCCTACGTGAATGCCAGCTTCCCGGTGCGCAGCTTTGATGAGGTGCTCAACAACTTCAAGGCCTCCTACTTCGCCGGCGCCCTGCTGATGGAGGAAGACAGCCTGGTGCGCGACTTCCAGAAGCTGTTTGCCAGCAAGAAGTGGGAGCCGGCCGCGCTGCTCGAGCTGATGGCCAAGTACGACGTGTCGCCGGAGATGTTTATGCAGCGCATGACCAACCTGCTGCCCCGGCATTTTGGCCTGCAAAGCCTGTTTTTCCTGCGCTTCGACCAGGCCAGTGCCGATGCCGCCTACGTGCTGAGCAAGGAGCTGCACCTCTCGCGCCTGCACAACCCGCACGGCAACGAGCTGCACGAGCACTACTGCCGCCGCTGGATTTCGCTGTGGCTGATCAACGACGCCCGTCAGCACCAGCCGCTGAGCGCCGCTACCACGGTCATCGGGGCGCAACGCTCCCGCTACTTCGGCACCGACGACGAGTACCTCTGCCTCACCCTGGCCCGGGCGGCGTCGGCGACCGAGCCCGCCGTGAGCGTCAACGTGGGCCTGCTCTGCGACGACAACCTCAAGCAAAAAGTGCGCTTCCTCGACGACCCGGCCATTCCGCTCAAGATCGTCAACGAAACCTGCGAGCGGTGCCCGATCCCCGACTGCGAGGTGCGGGCCGCCGCGCCGCTCGAAATCGAGCGGCAGCAGCGTAACCGGGAGCAGGAAGCGGCCGTCGCGGCCCTGGTGAACGGCGGGTAATCTTTGGTTTTTGGCTCAGCTGATATAATAATGACGCTGCACGGGGGAAGCCTCAGTAGCACTTGAACGGCGGCGGCTCCCGCTCGGCTTCGGCCGCTGGGGCCAAAAACCAAAAACCACCCACCAAAAACCAGCATCATGACCACCGCCAAAGAGCAGTTTGACCGCCAGGCCAGCCACTACAACGCTCAGTGGAATGCCTGGACGGAGTCGTCGCTGCAGTGGCTGCTGACCCACGCGGCTGCTCAGCCCGCCGACGACGTGCTCGATGTAGCTACCGGCACCGGCTTCACGGCCCTGGCCTTTGCCCCGCTCGTGCGCACGGTAGTCGGGCTCGACGTATCGACGGGGATGCTGGCCCGGGCCCGGCAGCACCAGGCCGCGCTGGGCCTGACCAACGTGAGCTGGCAGGAAGGCGCGGCGGAAGCCCTGCCTTTCGCCGCCGGCACCTTTTCCCTGGTTAGCTGCCGTATTGCGCCCCACCATTTCGAGTCGGTGCCGCAGTTTCTGGCCGAGGTGACGCGGGTGCTGCGGCCCGGCGGCCGCTTTGTGCTGGCCGACACCACCGTGCCCGACCACGACCCCGCAACCGCCGACTGGCAAAACGGGGTGGAAGCCTTGCGCGACCCGTCGCACCGCCGCAACCTGGCGCCCCGGCAGTGGCGGCAGGCCCTGACCACGGCGGGCCTGACGGTAGCCGCGCTGGACGTGCCCGGCGGCGAAGTACCGATGCAGCTCCACGACTGGCTGGAAAAAGCCGGTACTGCGCCCGAACCGGCGGCGGCCGTACGCGCGGCCTTTGCTCAGGCCCCTGCCGCGGCCCGGGCCGCGTTTCAGATTCAGGCCCTGCCCGCCGACGACTACACCTTCATCTGGCAGCGGCTGGTAGCCCTGGCCACCCGATCCTAAGCCCCAACTTCCCCGCTTTGCCCCAGACCTCTTCCGATTCCTCGTCCCGCCGCCGGCGGCGCCGGGTGGCTTTCACCCTGCTGGTCCTGACCTTGTTGGGGGGTGGCGCGGGCCTGTACGCGGCGTGGCGGGTGCTGTGGCAGCCCAACGTGACGGCGTCCGCTTTCGGGCCGGCCTACCTGTACATCCGCACCGGGGCCTCCTACCAGGCCGTGCTCGATTCGCTGGCCCGGCACGAGCTGCTCATCGAGCCCGCCACGTTTCGGTGGCTGGCGGCCCGGCGCGACTACCCGGCCCACGTGCAGCCCGGCCGTTACTTGCTTTCTCCGGAGCTGGGCAACGCGGCGTTGCTGGAAAAACTTCAGCAAGGGCCGCAGGACACGGTGCCTTTTGAGCTGAACGCCTTTAAGTACAAGCCCCAGCTGGTGCGGCAGGTGAGCCGGCAGCTGGAGGCCGACTCCGGCGCGCTCCGGCAGCTGTTGAACGACAACCGCTTTCTGTTGCAGCGCTACCAGCTCGACACGACCACCGTGCTGACGCTGTTTCTGCCTGGCCCGTACCGCTTGTTCTGGAACACCTCGGCGCGGCAGTTTCTGGATTCGGCGGCGGCCGTGCACGGGCGGTTCTGGAATGCGCAGCGCCGGCAGCGGGCCGACTCGCTGGGTCTGTCGCCGGTGCAGGTGCACGTGCTGGCCAGCATTGTGCAGCGCGAAACGGCCAAGCCCGAAGACAAGCCCATCATTGCCGGCGTCTACCTCAACCGCCTGCGCAGCCGCATGCGCCTGCAGGCCGACCCCACCCTGCTCTGGGCCATCGGCAACTTCGGGGTGAAGCGGGTACTGAACCGCGACAAGCTCGTGGACTCGCCCTACAATACGTACCGGCACGCGGGGCTGCCGCCGGGGCCCATTACCTCGGCCAACCGCCAGAGCCTGAACGCCGTGCTCAAGCCCGCCGCGCACCGTTTCTTCTTCTTCTGCGCCCGGCCCGACCTGAGCGGCTACTCCGATTTTGCCGAATCCTACGCGGCCCACCGGCGCAATGCCCGCCGCTACCAGCACGCCCTCGACAGCCTCAAAATCCGGCGCTGAGGGCCGTAGTGCAAATTCCGAATCCCGCGGCGCCGGATTGCCGCGCCGACGGGCTGCTAGCGTATCATTATCAATCTGATAAATCCTGCGGGCGGGTGGGTCGGAGTTGCCAGCCGCTTTGTACTTTTGTTTCCCTATTGTCCGAAAACCCGCCTGCATGAAGCTTCGCTACCTTTCTTTTGGATTGCTCTTTCTTTCCCTTTCCGCCGCCGCCGGCGGCTTCCAGACCGGCCCGCAAAGTGCGCGCACCCTGGGCATCGGCGGGGCCAGCGTGGCGTACGTCCGCGACCTGGCGGCCATCTACTACAACCCCGGGGCCCTGGCCCAGATGGATTCGCTGAATCACTTCAGCCTGGGGGGCCTGACTAACCTGCGGACCACCTCCTTTCTGGGTAATGACTCGCGGCGCATTGCCGAACAGGAGCTGCAGCCGCTGCTCGGCGGCTATTTCTACGCCGCGCACCCCATCAACGACCGGGTTTCCGTGGGGCTGAGCGTGAATACGCCCTTCGGCTTCAACACACGCTGGCCCAGCGACTGGGAAGGCCGCAGCGTGGTGCAGCAAACCCGCCTGAACACAGTGTTCGTGCAGCCCACGGCCGCCATCAGGCTCAACGACAACTTCAGCATGGGCGCGGGCCTGGTGTATGCCTACGGCCGTATGAGCCAGCAGTACGCCCTGGGGCAGTACGACGACCGCAACGTGACGGCCACCTTCAAGGGCAGCGGCAGCGGCCTGGGCTTCAATGTGGGCCTGTACGGCAAAACCGCCGAAACACTTTCCTTCGGCGTCAGCTACCGCTCCCCGGTTACCCTTAAGGTTAAGGATGGCACGGCGTCCTACAGCAACGTGCCCGCCCTCGACGCAGGCCGCTACCCCGGCACCGCGAAGCTGCGCACCGAACTCGCCACGCCCGGCGCCCTCTCGGTCGGTATGGCCGACAACGTGACCAAGAAGCTGCTGGTCACCTTCGACTTTACGCTCAGCGCCTGGAGCCGCTACGACTCGCTCACGTTCAACATCGGTGATGCGCCGGGCTTTGCTACCCGGACCGCCGGCCTGCGCTACGAAGACGCCATGGCCTTCCGCGTGGGCGGCGAGTACGCCTACTCTGATATGATTTCGCTGCGGGCCGGCGTGAGCTACGACGAAACCCCAATCCGGGACGAGTACATTTCGCCCGACCTGCCCGACGGCAACAAGCTGGGCGGCGCGCTGGGCGTGAGCGTGCAGTTCACCCCGAATCTGTCGGCCGATGCGGGCTACCAGTTCGAATACGTGGCCGAGCGAACCAGCCGCGTGGTGCAGGCCCGGGCCAACGTCAGCAATGTGGGCGGCACCTACCGCACCCGGGTCCATACGGCCGCGCTGGGTTTGTCCTACGCGTTTTAACCTTCTGAACGACTCTTTCCCCGTGCGACTCTTCTCCTCTTCCGCTGCGGCCCGCCTGGTGGTGCCCGCTCTGCTCCTGACGGCCTGTGCTCCCGACCAGACGCCTCCGGCCGCCAACCCCGGCTCGCTCGACTTCAGCCGCTACGTGGCCGTCGGCGACAACTACACCGCTGGCTACAGCGAGGGTGGCCTTACCCTTACCGGCCAGCAGTACTCGATTCCGGCCCTGCTCGACCAGCAGTTTGCCCTGGCGTCGGGCACCTCATCGTCTTTTACCCAGCCGCTGCTGCCGGAGGGCACCGGCACCGGCTACCTGCAGCTGCAGGGCCTTGATGCCCACGGCCTGCCCGTTACCCGCCGGGTAACCCGCGGCCGGGCCACCCAGTCCCGGGCCTACTTTGCCAATGCTGCCGCCTGCGGGGGGCCCGACACTACCTTCCTGTATCAGCGGGCGGATGCGGCGCTGCCGCAAAACCTGGGCGTGCCTTTTTTGCGGCTCACGCAGATTGAAGTAGCCAATCTGGGCAACGCCAGCCGGCTGACCACACCCGATCAGTTCAATCCTTTCCTGGAGCGGATCCTGCCGCTCAACGACAGCCGGACGTACCTGCAGACCGTGACCGATGGCAGCGCCAATGCCACGTTCTTCACGTTTTTTATGGGCCTCAGCGACGTGCTGCCCTACGTGCTCAGCGGCGGCGACTGCGGCACGACGCCCTCCATTACCCTGCCCAGGCCGGCGCCGGCCCAGAAAATTCTGGATAAGCTCACGGCCAACGGCCGGCCGGGCATCATCAGCCTGGTGCCCAGCGTCACGCAGCTGCCCTTCGTGAGCCGTGGAACGGTCAAGAACGTGCGGCCGCTGCTTGGCGCCAACGACACGGTGTACGTCCGCTCTTCGCCCGCCAACGTGGTGCGGGCCATGGACGCCCGCGACTACGTGCTGCCAACCGGCCTGGCCGCGCTGGGCACGCTGCAGACGGTCGGTACGGTGGCCGTGCGCTACGGCCTGGACCGCCGCGCCCCACTCAGCCGCCGCGACGTGCTGGACTTCCGCGAAGTCAGCTTTGCCGATGGCTACCTGACGGCGCTGAATACGGAGCTGGTGCGCCTGGCCGATAACGTGTACAAAATCCCGGTCGTGAACCGCACGGCGGGGGGCGCCAACCTGTTTAGCCAGGTAATTTTCAATCCCCCTGCCAGCATCGGCATTTCCATCAATGGCGTGACGTATTCGGATGATCCGGTGCGGGGTAATTTCTACTCCCTGGATCAGTACACGTTCACGCCCCGGGGCAACGCCATTTTTGTCAATTCCTTTATCCGCGAAATTAACCGCTTCTACAACGCCAGCATCCCGCTGCTGGACCCCAATACGCTGCCCACCACCTCCCGGCCCCGGTAAGCGGACCGGGGAAGACCAGAACCAAAAAGACGGCCCCGGGGCCGTCTTTTTTATGGGCGGCAAATGAGTCGGCAGCCCTCAAAGGGCCAGCAGGCGCAGCTGCACCGAGTCGCAGCGGGCGGCCTGCTGGCGGGCCAGGGTTTCGCGGTAGCTGAGGCCCGTAAACTCCGAATGCTCCAGAAACAGCAGCGGGCTGGTCAGCAGCGGCTCGGGCCAGGCAGCCAGCGCGGGCCGTGTGGCCAGCGCGCCGAAGTTCGGGACCTGGGCCACCCGCCAGTAGGCATCGAGCAGCACGTAGCGGTAGCCGCGCCGCCGCAGCGCCGGCAGCTGGCTTTCGTGGGTCACGACCACCAGGCTGTCGGCGCTGGCCTGGAACGGGGCCAGGCCCTGCCCGACCGTACTGGCCACCCGATGCCCCCCGTGCGCGCGCAGCCACGCCGCCGCGTCGGCGTAGTGACTGGGCGTGTAGGCATAGATTTCGCGCTGCACCCGGTACAGATTGAACCCTACTGCCAGCAGGGCCACCACCAGCAGCCGCCGCGGCGGCAACACCCGCCGCAAGCTCAGAAACGCCAGCGCGTAGAACAGCCCGTACGCCGGCAGCAGCCCCCGCGGCGCCTTGATCAGCACCGACATGCCGGCCAGGTAGCAATAGGCCCACAAAGCCAAGTAGCGCAGCAGATTCATGCGCCGCAGCCCCACCAGCAGCTCCCGGCGCCAGAGCACGGGCACCACCACCAGCGCCAGCAGCACCAGCGGCGACTCAAAGTCGCGCAGAAACTGCAGATAGTACAGCCCGTCCAGCTGCGCCGTACCCGTCCGGCCCGCGGCGTTGGCGGCACCGGGAAACGCAATAGTGTAGTACACGCCCACCCATCGGTACCACGGCAGGCCGGCCAGCATACCGATGCCGCTCAGCAGCCCGTACGGCCCCGCCAAGATTGCCAGCACCCGCCACCCGTTGCCCCGTTGCCGGAGCAGGCCATCTTGCTGAAGCAGCTCAAAAACGGCCAGGATAGGCAGCGTCAGCAGAAATTTGTAGTTGAGGCTCAGACCCAGCGTCAGCCAGAGGGTGGCGCGGAGCAGCGGGGCGCGGCCCGGACTCCGGAGGCGGCGGTAGTAGGCCCGCAGCAGCGCGGCAAACACCAGCAGGCTGGCCGAGCCCATGGTAAAGTCGCGGCCGGAGAAAGTGAGAAACACGGAGGAGCCGGTCAGCAGGGCCAGCAGGGCCGTTTCGACGGGAAGCAGGCGGGCCTCCCGCCCCACAAAGGCCGCCAGCACGCCCACGGCGCCCACGGCCAGCAGCGCGTTCAGGTGCTGGAACACCCGATAATCGGTGGTGAGCCACGCCACGGGCGCATACAGCAGCGAAAAGCCCGGGCTGCCGTGGTGAAACAGGTTGCGCAGGTTGCCCCGGGCTACTTCCTGCACAATCTGCCAGTTGCGCACCGAGTCGTAGTCGGGCAGGGCGGCGCCGGCCAGGCCGTAGAGGCGGACAGCCGCCACCGCTGCCAGCGCCAGCAGCAGCCACCAGGCGTTTTTACGGGTTTGATTGTCGTTCTTCGCGGCGAGCATGCGCGGGCAATTTCCACTAATAATCAGGATTCCGGCGCGGAGCTTATGCCAGGGTCGGCTGATGACCAGCTTCCCCAGCGCGGGCTCCTGGCTCAACCCTTTGAAAATCAAACTCTGCAATGCGTACCGTTATTCAGCGCGTCACCCGGGCCAGCGTCACGGTGGAGGGCCGCGTCACCGGCCAGATTGGCCCCGGGCTGCTCGTGCTGGCCGGCTTTGCCCCCGACGACGATGCCCGCGCCCTCGACTGGATGGCCCGCAAGCTGGTGCAGCTGCGCATCTTCGCCGATGAGGACGGCAAAATGAACCGCAGCGTGCAGGACGTTGGCGGGCAGGTGCTGGTCGTGAGCCAGTTTACGCTGCTGGCCGACGCCCGCAAAGGCAACCGCCCCAGCTACGTCGGGGCCGCCCCGCCGCCGGTGGCCGTGCCGCTGTACGAGCAGTTCGTCGGGCGGCTGGAGCAGCTGCTGGGCCAGCCCGTGCCCACCGGCGAGTTCGGAGCCGACATGCAGGTGGCCCTGCTTAATGACGGCCCGGTGACCATTGTGCTGGACTCGCCGGCCGCGGGGTAAAGGGCGATATCCCCTCCTCGAACATCATTCCGGGCTTGCCGAGGAATCCCGCGTGCTGACGACTGAGTAGTAAGCCAACGACGACGTGCGAGATTCCCCGACTCCACTACGCTACGCTCGGAATGACGTTCCAAGTAATCTTACCTCCCCAACTCCCCCTGCCATGACCATCGAAGAAGCCCAAAAAACCGTGGACACCTGGATTCAGACCACCGGCGTGCGGTATTTCAACGAGCTGACCAACATGGCCATGCTCACGGAGGAAGTAGGCGAAGTAGCCCGCATCATTGCCCGGCAGTACGGCGAGCAGTCGTTCAAGGAGTCGGACCGCGACAAGGTGCTGGCCGACGAGCTGGCCGACGTGCTGTTCGTGGTTATCTGCCTGGCCAACCAGACCGGCATCGACCTCACTGCGGCCCTGCAGCGCAACCTGGCCAAGAAAACCCTGCGCGACGCCGACCGCCACCAGCAGAACGAGAAGCTGCGCTGAGCCCTCCCCAACGACTTCCGGACTCTCCCCAAGAGGTTCCGGGCTCTACCCAAGGGTTTCCGGACTGTGCCCAACGACTTCCGGGCAGTGCCCAAGAGGTTCCGAACGGTGCCCAACAGTTTCCGGATAGTGCTCAAGAAGGTCCAGGCAGTGCCCAACGGCTTCCAGGCACCGCCCAAACGTTTCCGGGACGGCCGCAGCGGTGCCGGCCTACCGGCTTTCCGCCACGATGCGGCCCTCCTGCCAGATGGGCACGAGGTCGTACGCATCCGGCTTCACGCAGAAGGCCATATCCTGGTGCGACTCCAGGCTGTTGAGCCGGCGCACGTGGGCCGATTTGAGCAGGTAGCCGCCGACATCCGCTTTAGCAGCTTGCCACAGGTCGAGGGCGGCCAGGGTGGCGTCGGAGCTGGTGGTGTCGAAGTCGGGCTGCAGCCGCGCGGCCAGGGCGCCGCCAAGCAGCGTGTCTTCGAGGCAGAAGTTGCCCTTCCAGCCCGCGCACACCACCACCACATCCTTGTTTTGCCGGCGCAGGAAGTCGGCCACGGCGGCCAGGTTCAGAAACGCGCCCAGCACCACCGCGTCGGCGGTCAGGGCCAGGTGAATGGCGCGGGTACCGTTGGTGGTGGTAATGGCCACGGCCCGGCCGGCTACCGGCACCACGCCGTCGAGGTAGCCGAAGGGCGAGTTGCCCAGGTCCACGCCGGCGGCCTGCACGCCGTCGCGCTCGGCAGCCGTCAGGTAGCCCTGCGCGGCCAGGGCCCGGCACTCGGCCAGCTCGCTGCAGGGCACAATGTGGGTCACGCCGGCGGCCAGCGCCGTCACCATCGACGAAGTGGCCCGCAGGATGTCCACGACGACGGCCACCCGGCCCCGCAGGTCAAACAAGGGCAGTAATTCGGGGGAAAAACAGATGTCTAGGGCAGGCATTTTCAGTTGTCAGAGGCCAAAAAAGAACGTCATGCTGAGCGAAGCCGAAGCATCTCGCTTGGCTCCGTTGGATTACCAATCCAGCATCAGCACGCGCGATGCCCCGGCTTTGCCCGGCATGACGTTCAACTTATTCCTTTCGGGTGCTACCCTTCTTCCGTGCCGGGCACGAAGGGCAGCTTCATGACCGTGGCGGGGAAGTTCTTGCCGCGCACCTGCACGAAGATCTTGCTGCCGGGCGTGCTGAACTCGGTTTTTACGTAGCCCAGGCCCACGCCCTTGCTTAGCGACGGCGACTGGGTGCCGGAGGTTACCTCCCCAATGGACTCGCCATTCTCATCGACCAGCGGGTAGTGGCTGCGCGGAATGCCGGGGCCGTCGAGCAGGAAGCCCACCAGCTTGCGCGCTACGCCGTCGGCCTTCTGCTGCTTGAGCGCCGCGGCGTTGGTGAAGTCCTTGGTGAACTTGGTAATCCAGCCCAGACCGCCTTCCAGCGGGGAGGTTGTGTCGTCGATATCGTTGCCGTAGAGGCAGTAGCCCATTTCCAGGCGCAGCGTGTCGCGGGCACCCAGGCCGATGGGCTTCAGGCCGTAGGGCTTACCCGCTGCCATCACCTGGTCCCAGACCTGCTTGGCGTGCTCGTTGGGGACGTACAGCTCGAAGCCGCCGGCGCCGGTGTAGCCCGTGGCCGAAATGATGACGCCCGGCGCGCCGGCAAACGTGCCCTGCACGAAGGAATAGTAGGGAATGCTGCTCAGGTCGGCGTCGGTCAGGCCCTGCAGGGCGGCAATGGCCTTGGGGCCCTGCACGGCGAACAGGCTGATGTCGTCCGACACGTTCTGCATCTCGGCGCCCTGGGTGTTGTGCTTACTGATCCAGTTCCAGTCCTTGTCGATGTTGGAGGCGTTGACTACCAGCAGGTAGTCCTCATCGGCCAGCTTGTACACCAGCAGGTCGTCCACGATGCCGCCGTCGGTGTTGGGCAGGCAGGAGTACTGGGCTTTGCCGTCGGTGAGCTTGCTGGCGTCGTTGCTGGTCACGCGCTGAATCAGGTCGAGGGCCTGGGGGCCGCGCACCCGGAACTCGCCCATGTGCGACACGTCGAAAATGCCCACGGCCCGGCGCACGGTGTGGTGCTCATCAAGGTCGGAGGAGTAGCGCACGGGCATGTTGTAGCCGGCAAAGGGCACCATTTTGGCACCCAGCTGCTGGTGCACGTCGTTTAGCGTGACGGTTTTGAGGTCTTCGGCCATTGGGGGAGGTGGTTCGAAAAGAGTAGGAGTAAAGATCGGCGCCGCGGAAGGGCGGGGCGAAATTAGCTATTTCCGGTGGCCGTTAAGCACCCTCCTGCCGTAGTAGTAGCTTTACGGCAGCGGGCGGCAGCTCCCGCGGGCGGGTTCAGGCAGTTGGAGCACCCTTTTTTTACGGCGGATCCGGCGGGGTGCCCCCACCTTTTAGCCCCGGCCGCTGGTTTTCCCGGTCTGACACCGGCCATTATTCGAGTATGAACCCAGAACTAAAGCAGGATTTCGAAACGGCCATGGTCAAGCACCTGCTGTTCAAGTCCAAGCTCCGCTCCTTCCTCTACGGCACCAATCTGGCCGAAGGGCCCATCCGCAACCCGGACCAGTGCGGCCTGGGCATCTGGATTCAGAGCCGGCGGCAGCGCTTTGCCGGCAACCTGCCCGAGTGGGCCGAGCTGGACCGCATCCACCGCCAGCTGCACCTGGAGGCCAACCGCCTGATGGATATGCGCCTGCAGGGCCACGCGGAGGCAGCCATTGCGGGTATGGACGACATCAAGTACCTCGTCGACCAGGTAACGGCGCTGTTACGAACCCTGGAGGACAAGCTGCGTACGGGTCGCTAAACTGCTCTCATGCCTTCCCTCTCGCTGCCCCGTATAAAGCTGAAGCTGGCTACCAAGCTCTTTGCCGGCTTCCTGGTCATCTCCGCGCTGTTTGCGGGCGTGGTGGTCATCAACTACCAGCTTTCGCGTAAGGTGCTGCGCAACTCGCAGCGCGTGGAAGAGTCGCAGCGCCTGACGGGGGAAGCCTCCACGCTGTTCCGCAATATCATCGACATGGAGTCGGGCTTCCGCGGCTACCTGCTGCTGGGCAACGAGGCCACCCTGCAGCCCTACTACGAAGGCGAGCGGGAGCTGCTCACGCGCTTCTCCGAAATCCACAGCCAGCTCGAACTTACGGACCCGCAGTACGCCCGCATCTCCCGCGCCCAGCAGCTGTTTCAGCAGTGGTCGTCGTTTTCTCACCTGCTCATCAGCGAAAAGCGTGAAGCCCGCCGCCGCGACTTTAACCAGGTGGCCATGGAAGGCATGGAGCACCGCTCCCTGGGCGAAAGCCTGACCGGGCCGCAGATCATGGCCCAGGTCCGGGTGATATTCACCGCTTTCGACCGCACCGAGCTGGCGGCCCGCGTCAAGGTGCGGCAGAAGCTGGAGGAGAGTATCCGGCAGACGCGTATCGTGTCGGTTATCATCACGCTGCTGTCCATTCTGGTGGGCCTGCTGTGGGCCGCCTACATCGTCCGCCTCATTGCCCGCCGCATCGGCACGATGGTGGGCATGTCGACCCGTATTGCCAGCGGCGACTACACGACCCGCATTCAGGATGCCGAGCAGGATGAGCTGACGTCGCTGGCCGACTCGCTCAACCTCATGGCCCGCACCATCGACTCTACCATCACCCAGCTGGCGCGCCGCAATCAGGAGCTGGATCAGTTTGCCTACGTCGTATCCCACGACCTGAAGGCACCGTTGCGGGGCATCGAAAGCGCTTCACGCTGGATTGAGGAAGATATGGGCACCAGCGTGCCACCCCACATTCAGGAGTTTCTGGCTCTGATGCGGGTGCGGGTCCACCGCATGGAAAACCTGATTACCGGCATTCTGGACCTGGCCCGCATCGGCCGCACCCAGCAGGCCGAGGAGCGCATCAACGTGCGCGAGCTGCTGGCCGAAATCGTCGACTCGCTGGCTCCGCCGGCGGGTTTTCGCGTGGAGCTGCCCACCTACCTGCCCACGCTGACCACCAACCGCGTGCTGCTGCAGCAGGTATTCAGCAACCTGATCAGCAACGCTCTGAAATACCACGAGCACCCCGAAAACGGCCTCGTGCGGGTAGGCTGCCGCGAAGACCGGCAGCAGTACACGTTCACCATCACCGACAACGGCCCCGGCATTGACCCGCAGTACCACGAGCGGATCTTCATCATCTTCCAGACCCTGACCGAGCGCGACACGCTGGAAAGCACCGGCGTGGGCCTGGCCATTGTGAAAAAAATCGTGGAGCGGCAGGGCGGCACCATCCGGGTCGAATCAGCTGAGGGCCACGGCGCCACCTTCATTTTCACCTGGCCCAAAGAACGGGCCGCCCACCTGGAGCGCCGGCCCGCGGCCGCCCAATCGGTAGCGCGCCCGGCCTAATTTTTTTTGACACCCGTATACGGAGCAGCTTTGCCCGATCTGAACCACCCATCCTATGTCTACTGACACCCTGAACACCTCCATTCTGCTCGTTGAAGACGACCAGATGGATATCATGAATGTGCAGCGCGAGCTACGTAAGCACGACATTACGGCGCCCCTGCACATTGCCCGCAACGGCCGGGAAGCGCTGCAGCTGCTGCGCGGCGAAGGCAGCCAGCCCAAAATCAGCAAGCCCACCATCGTGCTGCTCGACATCAACATGCCGCGCATGAATGGCCTGGAGCTGCTCGACGCCCTCCGCTCCGACCCCGAGTTTGTGGCCCTGAACGTGTTTATCATGACCACCTCCGACCTGGAAACCGACCGCCTCAAGGCCCGGGAGCTGGCCGTGAGCGGCTACATCATCAAGCCTCTGAGCTTCGACAAGTTCGGCGAGGGCGGCACTACCGTCGACGGCTTCAGCCTGTTTCTGGACCTGCTGAAGCTGAAAGGCTAGCTGCTGCCCTGCTGGGGCGCGAGCTGCCGTCATTCGATTGGTGAAAAGGCGCGATAAAAAAGCAGAAAGCCCCGACGTGTACTTACGTCAGGGCTTTTTCGTTTCCGGCTTAATGCCCCGGGCAGCGCCGCCTGGATGGCGACCCGACCTGCCCGATTACCCTTTCAGAGCAGCCGAAAGCCCAGGCGGTGCTGGGCGCAGGGCCCCAGTGCGCGGATGGCGGCGCGGTGGGCAGCCGTTGGGTAGCCGGCATTCTGCTCCCAGCCATAGCCGGGAAATTGCCGGGCCAGCTCCCGCATCCGGTCGTCGCGAAAGGTTTTGGCCAGCACCGAGGCCGCCGCAATGCTGCGGTAGCGGCTGTCACCCTTGATAAAACAGGTGTGCTCGATGCCCGCGTAGGCACGAAACCGGTTGCCGTCGACCAGCAGATGCGCGGGTACCTGGGCCAAAGCGGCTACGGCGCGGTGCATGGCCAGGTAGCTGGCGTTGGCAATGTTGAGGCTGAAAATTTCGTCGGGGGAAGCTTCGGCCACGGCCCAGGCCACGGCTTCGCGGCAGATTTCGGCCCGTACACTTTCCCGCCGCCGGGCGGTCATCAGCTTGGAGTCGTTGAGGAAGGCCGGGGCGAAGTCAGGCGGCAGAATAACGGCGGCGGCGAAAACCGGGCCCGCCAGGCAGCCGCGGCCGGCTTCGTCGAGGCCGGCTTCGAGCGGGTGGCCGGTGTGGGTAGCAAGCAACATAGGCCGGCAAAGGTAGCAGCCGGCGGCCGGCCCCGGCAAGGGACAGGGCCTCCCCGGCGCGCGCAGCTCCCGGAGAGGCCCTGTCTGGGGCAAGTAAATACTGGGTGACAGTGGAAGCGCAGGCCGTTCTGCCGGCCTCCGTAAATCACCGCAGCGGCTAGTGGCGGCCGGCGGTGGAGCCGATATCGGGCAGGCCGGACTCGCCGCGGCGGTTGCCTTGCTTGTCGCGGGGACCTTCGTCGAGGGCTTCTTCTTCGTCAGTCGTCACGTATTCGTTGGTGATGGGACCCAGGCCACCCGTATTCTGAATCAGTTCAGACTCGGCCTGGGCATGTTTGAGGTTGAACAATGGGTCACCGGCCTGGGGTTGGGCGGACTGGTTTTTGGGTTGGTTGGCCATAAAAATATCCGGTACCGACCGGGAAGTGAACAGTCGGCTATGGGCTTGTTACGGCGGCCTGACAGCCGGGGTTGAAGCAATGCCAAAATGTTAAACCCTACCGCTGCGCCAGGCTCCGGGGCATAAAAAAAGCCGTTGCATCGCGCAACGGCTTTTTTCTACAGCGGCCGGGTATAATCATTCCACCCATTCCCAACTCCGGCCGGATTGTACACTGCTCATTACTTCCTTTCCACAGTATTAGCGAGCAGTGCTGGTTCCTTTCTAAGACAAAGCTACTTGCTGTCAGCGGCTTGTGTTGCGTTTTTTTGACCAACTACCCTCCTGACTCGCTCAACGGCGTGTCTGGCTCGGCAGACGCGGAACCGGTCGGGCTGCTTCCGGGGGAATCGTACCTTTGTGGCCGAATCCTCTTGGCCGCTACGAAACGTATGACGCAACTAATCGATCCGCATTTCGACGAGCACCACAACCCCTGGCAGACGCTCAGCACGGCCGTGCAGTACCACAACCCCTGGATCAGCGTACGGGAAGACCAGGTCGTTAACCCCGCCGGGGGCCGCGGCATCTACGGCGTGGTGACCATGAAAAACAAGGCCCTGGGCATTGTGCCCGTCGATGCCGACGGCAACACCTGGCTGGTGGGGCAGTACCGCTACACCCTGAACGAGTACTGCTGGGAAATTCCGATGGGCGGCGGGCCGGTCGAGCTGGACATTCTGGCGTCGGCGCAGCGGGAGCTGAAGGAAGAAACCGGCTTCACGGCCCGGCGCTGGACCAACATTGCCCGCCTGCACACCTCCAACTCGGTGACCGACGAGGAAGGCTTCGTGTTCCTGGCCGAAGAGCTGGAGGCGGGGGAAACCGCCCCGGAGGAAACCGAAGAGCTGCGCCTCTGGAAGCTGCCTCTGGCCGAAGCCGTGCAGCTGGTCATGGACAACCGCATCACCGATGCCATCAGCGTGGCGGGGCTGCTCAAGGCGGAACGCATCCTGCGGCTGCGCGGTTAAAACCGTTGCTCCCGGCCCAGGCCAGGGCCGGCAGGACACGAATCCGCTTCGGCACGAGTACCGCCTTTGGCTCTGGCCGGTCAGTTTCTTACCTTCCGGCTTCTAAATTTGCCGCTATGCGTCGTCTCCTGCAGTTCATTGCCCACCGGCTCTACACCATCTGGAGTACCTTCTGGTTTGTGCTGCCCTTCGTGCTGACCTACCCGCTGCAGGCGGCCCTGCGGCGCAAATCCACGCTGCATCCCTACCTGCACACCGTCAACCGCGGCTGGTCGGCCTTCGCCATTGCCATGTGGGGGATGCCGGTGGAAGTAATCCGGAAAAGTCCGCTGCCGCCGGCTACGCCCTGCCTGTACGTGGCCAACCACAGCTCCTACATTGATATTCCGCTGCTGTTTAAAGCCTTGCCCGGCTTTTTGAATATTGTGGGAAAAAGCTCCCTGGCCAAAGTGCCGCTCTGGGGTCCGATTTTCGGCAGTACCTACATTACCGTCAACCGCGACAGTGCCGTCAGCCGGGGCCGGGCCATGGTGCAGGCCCGCAAAAGCCTGGAGGCGGGCCGCTCGGTGGTTATTTTTCCCGAAGGCAGGATTTCCGCCAAACCCGGCGAGGAGATGCTGCCCTTCAAGGACGGCGCCTTTCAGCTGGCTATTGCCACCGGAGTGCCCCTGGTACCGATTTCGATGCCGCTCAACCACCGCTTTATGCCCGACGTGGACGGCACGCTGCGAGTACGCTACTCCCCGCTCCGCTTGGTGCTCCACGAACCGATTCTGACCAAAAATCTGACGGCCGCCGATGTGCCGGCGCTGAAAGAGCAGGCATTCCGTATCATTGCCAGCGAATTTCGTCCCGAAGCCGCGGGCATTCCGCCGGCTTCCACCTGGCGCCCGGCCCGGCCCGCTGCTAAAGTGCCGGCGGCAGCGTTGGAACCGGCGCCCGCAGACCGGCCCGCGCTGAGCCGGGTTGATTCTTAACGTTCCCATTCTTAACTCCGCATTCCCTTGAGTACCGACTTAGCTACCCTGCGCAAGCTGGCCCACCTCTCCCGCCTCGAATTTGACGCCACCAAAGAGCAGCAGATGCTCGGCGACCTGAACAAGATTCTGGACTGGGTGGCCGAGCTCAGCCAGCTCGACACCACCGACGTGGAGCCGCTGATTCATTTGTCGCACGAAATCAACGTGCTGCGCCCTGACGAGGCCCACAACTCGGTAAGCCATCAGGAAGGCCTGCGCAATGCCCCGCGCAAGGACTCTGACTACTTCCGCGTTCCAAAAGTGCTGGAATAACCGACGCTGGTGCCCACTCCCGAATCCCGCTCTATCTGGCGCAGCCCCCTGCTGCTGCTGGGCCTGCTGGCCGTCCTGGCGACGGCGCTGGCCGGCTACCATTATTTCACCGGCGACGACTACACGCTGCGGGTGCAGGAAGTCACCCAGCTTCAGGCCGTGCCCATTGTGGTGCAGCAGGTGTGGGTGGGCCTCGATGCGCTGCCCGTGCGCGCCAACGCCTATTTGGCCACCCAGACCCACGACGTCAGCGGCCCCTTCGTACGGGTCGACGCCGCGGCGGCTCTGTTGGGGCTGCTGGCCGTGTGCCTGGCCTACTTCCTGGCCCTCATCAGCGCCCTGCCCCGCGCCGCCTTCGTGGCGGGCATGGCCCTGCTGATCTTCCTGCTCATGTCGCTCAACGTCGACCTGCTCGGCCTCATCGACGCGCGGCAGCAGTATTTTCTGATCGGGGTGCTGCTCATGCTCGGCCTGCCAGCTTTTGTGTTCCACGCCTTCCAGACCGAGGTGCCCTTCTGGCAGCGCTTGCTGGTTTTCGGGGTACTAGTCGCGGGGCTGAGTACGTTTATCTTCCTGCGCAGCACCTACCCGGCTACTACCACGGCCCTGCACTTGGTAAGCTTTGCCACGGGCAGCGGCGCCATTATCGTGGCGCTGCTGGTGCTGTGGGTGGGCTTCGAGAATATCCAGGGCCTGCTGTGGTTTAACACCCAGGCCGAAAACCCGGGCAGCCGCTTCGGCCTGCTGCCCTTCGTGCTGGCCAGTGGCCTGTACCTGGGCATGCTGCTGCTCTACTACTGGAACAACGGCGAAGTTTTCATTCTGCCCAACGTGCGCCTCGAGCCGTTTGTGCTGCTGCTGCCCGCCGTAGCGGTAGGCTGGCTCAGCCTGCGCCGGCGGGCCACTACTTACGCCACCTGGGTGCCCTACTGGCCCGCTGCGGCCCACCTCTACCTGATTCTGACTATCCTGGGGGCCGGCTTTCTGGGCTATGCCTTTGCCACGGCCAATGATCCGCTGCTCACCGCCGGCCGCGACTTCACCGCCCTGGCCCTGCTGATGTGCGGCACTGCCTTTCTGATTTACGTGCTGGTCAACTTCGCGCCCCTCATCAAGCAGCGGCTGCGGGTGTACCGGGTGGTGTACGAACCCCGGCGGCTGCCTTTCTACGTGGTGTACCTGCTGGCGCTGGCCGGAATCTTTGCGGTGGAGCTGCGCAACAACTTCTTCGTGCTGGATCAGGTAAAGGCGGGCTACTACATCAACCTGGGCGACCTGACCCGTCTGCAGAGTGAGCAACAGCCCGGCGCCGATGCCCTGGCCCTGCTGGCGGAGCGCTACTACGCCGAAAGCGACGTGCTCGACTTTCACAACCACCGCGCCAGCTGGGGCCGGGCGGCGCTGTACCGGTTTCGGCAGCAGCGCCAGAATGAGATAAATGCGCTGCGCCGCGCCCAGAGCCGGATGCCGGCCGAGAAAATCTCCCTGCGCCTGGCCGCCCTGTTCACCGAGCCCACCGATTTCTTCGACCGGCTTCGGCTATTGCGCGAAGGCCTCAAAACGGCTCCCGGCAGCGTCCGGCTGACCAGCGACCTGGCCCAGCTTTACACCCGCTCCACCATTACCGACTCGGTCAACTTCTACTTCAACCGGGCCGAAGCGCTGGCGGCGGGCAATCCAGTGGTGCAGGCCAACCGCCTGGCTTACCTGCTGCAGCTTCAGGATCTGACTACGGCCCAAAAGCTGGTGCAGAGCATCCCGGCCGGGGCGCAAAACACGGCCTGGCGCAGCAACGACCAACTGTTGCAGCAACTCACCGGAGCCGCCCTGGTGCCCGGCCCCGCAGCGGTGCCCACCGCGCAGCCCCTGACGGCCGCCACCTTCGCCTGGCTTTACCACGCCGGCCTGCGCCGGGCCGTCCGCGGAGATACCACTCAGCTAAGCCAGATAACCCGGTTGGCCCAGCGCCCGGCCAACAGTGCTTATGCCGAGCAGCTCACGTTTCTGCGGGCTTTAACTGCTTATTACGGCGGCCGGCCGGCCCGGGCCCAGGACGTGCTGCTCCCCCTCATGGCCGGTAACACACCCAGCAGTGCCTACTACCAGAACCTGTGGGGGCTCTGGCTGCTGGAGCAAAGTTTGCCGGCGGCAGCCAGCGCCAGCTTTCAGCAGGCCGCCCGCAACGGCTACCCCGAAGCCTGGCTGTTTCGCGCTTATGCCCAGGCCCTGGCGCTGGCCCCGGACTCAGCCCGGTCTACCGCTGCCCGGGCCCAGCTCCAGGCCGGACACGACCTGCCCCGCCGGGCCCGGCAATTGCTCGTCGCCCTCGGCCTCGACTTCAACGGGCAGTATGCGCAGGCCACGGATTCGGTACAGGCCCGGTATCTGGTGCTGCGGGGCAACGAGTTGGCGCCGGAAAGCCTGATTCCGCGGGCGGCGGCGCTGGCAACCCCGGCGGCCCGCGATGCCGCGCTGCTGGCCCAGATTCCGCGGGCCCTGCGGGTCGGCCAGGCAGCCGCGGTCCAGCAAGCCATTCAGCAGTTTGCTCCCACCCCCGCTACCCGTTCGGTGCGGGCTTCGCAGTGGAATGTGCGGCGGGGCCAAGTCTTTGTGCAAGACAAACGGCTAAGTTCTTTGCGTCAGTTGCTGCCAACGGCCTATTTCGCCCCCCAGCACCAGGGCTACCGGCTGTATTTCCAAGCCCTGCTGGCCGATGCCGACACCAAGCCGGCTACGGCGCAGTCTTACGCCCGCCTGGTAAGAGAGGCCCCTTTTCTGGAAGAAGGGGTACTCGCTGCCGCCGCGTTTCACTCCCGCCGCCGCGAATACACCGTTGCGTATAATTATATATTGGATGGATTAGCACATAATCCAGAATCAATTGCGTTATTGCAAGCATATGTCCTAGCAGCCATTCCGGCGGGCCTGACCTCCTACACGGCCGCCCCCCTGGAAAAACTGCTTCAATTGCTTTCCCCTGGCGAATACCGTACCTTTCATACCCAGTACGAAGCTCAACGCAGCGCTCAGGCTGCTACCGCTGCCCCCTGGAACTAACCCCTAGCCCGGATATGCTACCTCCCGTCATCGAAACCCACGACATTGCCAAGGAATACCAGATGGGCACGGAGCGTATCCACGCCTTGCGGTCAGTCACCATCACCATCCAGCGGGGCGAGTACGTGGCCTTCATGGGTCCTTCCGGCTCGGGCAAATCCACGCTGATGAACATCGTCGGCTGCCTGGATACGCCCAGCCGCGGCAACTACATCCTCAACGGCAAGGACGTAAGCCGTATGTCGGACAACCAGCTGGCCGAGGTGCGCAACAAGGAAATCGGCTTCGTGTTCCAGACCTTCAACCTGCTGCCCCGCGCTACTTCCCTCGACAACGTAGCCCTGCCGCTCATTTACGCCGGGTACAGCAAAAGCCAGCGCGAAGAGAAGGCCATGGACGCCCTGCAAAGCGTAGGGCTGGCCGACCGCGCCAAGCACCGCCCCAATGAGCTTTCCGGCGGCCAGCGCCAGCGCGTCGCCATTGCCCGCGCCCTGGTAAATGACCCCAGCATCATCCTGGCTGACGAACCTACGGGTAACCTCGACAGCAAGACCAGCTACGAAATCATGGAGCTGTTTGAGGCCCTGTACGTGAAAGGCAACACCATTATTATGGTGACCCACGAAGAAGACATTGCCCGCTACGCCCACCGCATTGTGCGGCTGCGCGACGGGCTGGTGGAGTCGGATATGGCCAACAACGACCTGGCCACCCTCCACAATCCGGTGCTGAATGGCTAAAAAACGATGGAAATGGTTTGCCGGCGGCTGTTTATTACTTCGGTAAGCAGCCCGCCGGCAAACCATTTTGCCGTTCAGTCATTATTACTGCCTATGAAGATTTACACCAAAACCGGCGACCAAGGCCTGACCTCCCTCATCGGCGGCACCCGCGTCCCCAAATCCAGCCTGCGCATCGACTGCTACGGCACTGTGGATGAGCTGAACTCCTACGTGGGCCTGCTGCGCGACCAGGAGGTGAATGCCCCGCGCCGCGACCTGCTCAAGGAAATTCAGGACCGCCTGTTTACCATGGGGGCGTCCCTGGCTTCGGATCCGGACAAGTCGAAGATGAAAATCCCGGATCTGCACGCCGCCGACGTAGCCCTGCTCGAGCAGGAAATGGACCGGATGAACGAGGACCTGCCCGAGTTGCGGGTGTTTATTTTGCCGGGAGGGCATCCGTCCGTTTCCTTCGCTCACGTGGCCCGCTGCGTGTGTCGCCGGGCCGAGCGGCTGGTCATTGCCCTGCAGGCCGAGGCGTTTGTAGCTGAGCTGGTGGCCATTTACCTCAACCGGCTGTCGGACTATCTTTTCGTGCTGAGCCGGCAGATGGCGCACGATTTGGGAGCCGAGGAGGTTACCTGGAAACCGCGGCTGGCGTAGCCCCGTTTCAGGTTCGTGCGCCTGTCGTACCTTGCCGTTCCCATCCATTCCCTCTCCCTTCCCTATGCTCGAAACCCTGACCATCCGCACCCAGCGCACTACCGCGTCACGCCTGCAGCACCTGGACCCCGAACATATCGAATTCGGCAAGATCTTCTCCGACCACATGTTCGCCGTCGACTACCATGACGGCGAGTGGCAGACGCCCCAGATTGTGCCTTACGGCGATATGGCCGTGAGCCCCGCCAACTCGGCCCTGCACTACGGGCAGGCCATCTTTGAGGGCATGAAAGCCTACAAGAATGCCGACGGCCACATTGCCTTGTTCCGCCCGACCGACAACCTGCAGCGCCTCAATGCCTCCGCCGAGCGCATGTGCATGCCGCCGGTACCGGAAGAGCTGTTTATGCAGGGCCTCAGCCAGCTGATCCGGCTGGATGCCGCCTGGGTACCCAACACTCCCGGCAGTGCCCTCTATATCCGGCCGTTCATGTTTGCTACCGATGGCTTCATCGGCGTACGCCCCTCCGAATCGTACCGCTTTATGATCTTCACCTGCCCCGTTGGCTTGTACTACAACAAGCCGCTGCGGGTGCGCTTTGAGGACAAGTACGTCCGCTCGGCCGAAGGCGGCGCCGGCTTTGCCAAAAACGCCGGCAACTACGGCGCGGCCATGTACCCCACCAAGCTGGCCCAGCAGGAAGGCTACAACCAGCTGATCTGGACCGATTCGTCGGAGCACCGCTACGTAGAGGAGTCGGGCACGATGAACGCCATCTTTATCATTGATGGCAAAGTGGTAACGCCCGCGCTGAGCACTTCTATTCTCGATGGCATCACCCGGCGCAGCGTGCTACAGCTGGCCCGCGACTGGGGCCTGACGGTGGAGGAGCGCAAGGTGTCGGCCACCGAAATCATGGCCGCCCAGGCCGCGGGTACTCTGCAGGAAGCCTTTGGCGTCGGCACGGCGGCTACCCTTGCGCCCATATCCGTTATCGGCTACCAGGGCCACGATTATGAGCTGCCCACTCCGGGTTCCGACTCGTTTTCCCAGCGCATGAGCGCCGCCCTGAGCGACATCCGCACCGGCGCCGCTCCCGATTCGCACGGCTGGATGGTGGAAATCTAACCGTTAGTCTTACCCTGTACAACGCCCGCTGCTGGCTCCTGGCCGGTGGCGGGCGTTGTGCATTTTCTACCTTTGCCCCGCCAGTTCCCATTTTCCATCATCATTTTTCCCCATGACCCAAGATCAGGTTAAGGAGTTGAAAGGCCGCGCTGAGGCCTTGAGGAGGTATCTTTGACTACGATGCGCGTAAAACCCAGATCGTAGCAGCGGAGCAGCAGACCATGGCCGCCGACTTCTGGGACGATTCCAGGAAGGCGGAAGCGGTGCTGAAAGAAATCAAGTCCATCAAGATCTGGACCGACGACTACGAAGCCGTGCAGCAGGCGCTGGCCGATACGGAAGTCCTGTTCGACTTTTACCGCGAGGGCGACGTGCCCGCGGCCGAGATGCAGGCCGACTTCGACGCCACCCAGCAGAAGCTGGAGCAGCTCGAGTTCAAGCGTATGCTCTCCGATGAGGAAGACCAGCTGTCCGCCATCATCGACATCAACCCCGGTGCCGGGGGCACCGAAAGCCAGGACTGGGCCGAGATGCTCATGCGCATGTACATCATGTGGGCCGAAAGCCACGGCTTTGGCGTCAAGCAGATCAGCTACCAGCCCGGCGAAGGCGCCGGCATCAAGTCCGCGTCGCTGGAAATCGACGGGGATTTTGCCTACGGCTACCTGAAAAGTGAAATCGGGGTGCACCGGCTGGTGCGCATGTCGCCTTTTGACAGCAGCGGGCGGCGGCACACCTCGTTTGCCTCCGTGTTTGCCTACCCCGTTATTGACGATACGATTAACATCGAAATCAACCCGGCCGACATATCCTGGGACACGTTCCGGGCCGGGGGCGCGGGCGGGCAGAACGTGAACAAGGTAGAAACTGCCGTGCGCCTCACCCATGCCCCGTCGGGTATCATCATTGCCGTGCAGATTGAGCGTAGTCAACTTATGAACAAGGAACACGCGCTGCGGATGCTCAAATCCCGCCTTTACCAGATTGAGATGGATAAGCGGCACGCGGAGCGCGATAAGGTGGAGGCCACCAAGAAGCGCATCGACTTTGGTTCCCAGATCCGCAATTACGTGCTGCATCCGTACAAGCTGATCAAGGATCTGCGTACCGGCATCGAGCGCACTGACGTGCAGAACGTGCTGGACGGCGACCTGGATGAATACATCAAAGGCTTCCTGATGCAGAACTAGGGCGTGTTCTCAATTTAGCCAGAGGGTGATGGCGCGTAGTTGGATAAACGCGGCGTAGGAATCGGCGAGCTTATCGTAGCGCGTGGCCACGCGTCGGAA